>CAZBHM010000022.1:0-19694 GCA_964491975.1 uncultured Lachnospiraceae bacterium
CCCGGTAATCTTAGCAATCTTGGAAATATTCAGAATACATCCTCTGTCTGCCCAGGCAAAATCTCCTATCGGTAATTCTCCGTACACCTGTTTTAAGGTCTTGCGCACCTTTGCCACACTTCCGTCCGTTTTCTCAATATATGTATATTTCCCTTCCTGATCTGCAATCAACTTCAACGCATCCTTTACTGCTGCCGGTAGCATCTCATCCACCTCCGGCATCTCAATATCCAATAAAAACAAGTCAAAATAAGTTCCATCCTTTTACTCATTACAGCATCATCATCACAAATTCCAATACGTATCATTTAACCACCTCCCCGATTTTCTATTTCACATACATAAAGCACATCCTCTGCCACTTTAAACTTCACTTCGAGTCCCGCAAAGCTCATGCCATATATCCGCCCTGCATCCTTCTGATATGAAGGTCTGGGGTCTGCCTCAAGTACCTTTATAAGTGCTTCCCTGCTGTATTCGGGAATCTTCATAAGAAATTCATCATCAATCTCAACTTTAAGCTTCCTTTCTGCAAGCTTCTCCGTAAAACCACCTGTTGCATCCGGCTTTGAATCTGCATATGGAAGATATGGTTTTATGTCATAAATCGGTGTGCCGCTCATCATATCCGCTCCTGCAACATAAAGAATGGGACCGTCCGGCGAAAGCTCTATTCTTTCAAGCCTGACACATGAAAGGCCTATCGGATTGGGTCTGAACGGTGACCGTGTCGCAAACACACCCATTCTTGTATTACCGCCAAGAAGCGGCGGTCTTACTGTCGGAGACCAACTGCGGCTGATACTGTTGCAACCACTACGGCCACTGCTGTTGCTGATACTGTCTCCACTCTTACGGTTAGCTTCCGTATCCCTTACCGCCTCTGAAAACTGCCATATGAGCCATATATGTGAGAAATCACCAAGTCCTCTTAATGCATCCGGATTTCGGTATTCTTTTTCAAACACAATTTTTCCTTTAAGTTCTTCAATAAGGCCGCTCTGCCTTGGAATACCGAATTTTTCCGGAAAATCAGTATATATATGCGCAATAATGTTCACTTTTATTTCCTCATCATCTTGTCTTTATATCTATGCTTTTATAGTCAAAACGGCTTTCTTTACAGAAAGCCGTTACATATAACTTATATTGTAAAATTCCCCATAAGTGAAACCATAGTCTCAACCTGGGCTTTCTGTTCCTCACTTACAGCCGCCGTCTCTTCGGATGTCGCAGAATTATTATCCACAACCGCAGATACCTCTGCTATCTTTGCATTTACGGCATGTACATCCTTAACATTCTCGATAAGAAGCTCAGATATACGTCCCATCTTCTCAGTTGCCGCACCTGCACTTCCCATAACAACACTCATATTCTCTACTGTCTCATCAGCAATACTTATACCCTTATTAACTGCCTCAATAGTCGTTTCGATAAGTTTGGTGGTTCTGTTTGCTGCCGCTGCCGACTCTTCCGCAAGGCTCTTAACCTGCTCCGCTACAACCGCGAATCCTTTACCGGCCTCTCCTGCCCTTGCTGCCTCAATCGCAGCATTAAGCGATAACAGATTCGTCTGCTCTGCAATATCATCAATCGTCTGGATAATTCCGCCAATCTGCTCTGAGCATCTGCTTATATCTCCTATGGCAGTCTTAAGCTCCTGCATCTTTACATTACCCTCTGCAAGTGTAGTTCCTGCATCAGATGCCAGCTTAACCGAATCTGCCGCAGCCTTTGCATTATTCTCCATATCCGCCGCCATGCTCTTCATTACATCCACAAGTTCCGTAACCTGCATTGCCTGTGTTCCGCTGCCCTCAGCAAGATCCTGGGCTGCACAGGCAAGCTGTTCTGAACCACTGTTAATCTGTTCTGACACTGTTCTAAGCGTAAGCAGAGTTTCTCTCATACGCTCTCCTATGTGAACAAGAGAAGTTTTAATCTCTGCAAATTCACCCACATACTCTTTAGTTACCTGTACCTTATAATTTCCCTCACCCATCTGCCCAAGCACATAGGATATTTCTCCAACCATTTCCTTTATATTGTTCTTCATAAACTGAATGGAAGCTACCATCATACCGACTTCACTTTCATCTTCATACATGTCAAGCTCACTGCTGAAATTACCCTTTGCAAGCTCTCCCATTTCTGCTGAAACCTTCTGAATCGGTATAAGCAGCTCAGAGGAAGAAAACCTTATAACCTTAACAAGCTGCATGGCAAAATAAACCATGGCGAGCACACACAAAGCCTGATTGATAACCTGAAGCGTAGCATAAACCCCTGCCTTGCTTCTGTATCTTTCCTGAATCGCTGCTATGACACTATCTGTATCTGAATTAATCCTGCCAACCGTATCGCCATACTCATCACCAAATACATAAGTCTGGGCAGATGCCAAATCACCATTTTTAACACTTTCCATGGCACTTTCCTCAAGCGGTACAAGTCCCTCTGACATTGCCGCAATACTATTAAGCACCAACCATTCATCTGCTGTAATATCATTAGCTCTGAGAATCTCTAAAGCCTTATCCCTGTTTCTATCTGCATTAAGCTCTTTCATATAATTATCATAGTAATTTTCATTACCGGTAGCACTATACGACTGAACCGCATATGTAAGTGCCTTAGAGCCAAGCCTGTACTGATTAAGTGCCTTTATAACCTCAATCTGATTCGACTGGATAATTATTGTCTGCAGGCTCATTATAACACTAAGCACCAACAGCAATGCACCGCCTCCAAGTGCTGCAAATGCATTCTTCTTTATTTTGCCAAGCTGCGTGGCCTGACTCTTGCCAACTTCCTTTGTTTTTCCCATAACCTAATCCTCCAAATGCATTTTGTGCAGAAATTTTCTGCCATTATCAAAATTGTACCATAAACGCTCTGTCTTTTCAAGCATTTACGGTACAATACCATCAGAAGTTCTACATTATTTTGTGTTTTATCAGCACTTTGCCCTCTAGTTCTTCAGTGTGCATGTCAACTGACCTAATCTGCCAGTTATCATACGTTTTATAATAATATATTCCCTTGTCCGTATTACAGCATGAGGTATAAATTGTAATCTCATACTTACCCTCGCCCATTTTTACAAGCCCTCTCTGCTGCTCTACTGAACCTAATATATGAAAGAACTGGCTCACGCTCTCGTTTTCAGACTCTCCCGATATGGAATTAAGCTTCGTAAAGGCAGCCTTAACAAAACGTGACATGGATGATAAATCTCCAGGAAGTCCCACGGCCCCCATACCACGGCTGTATGTTTTAAGCGAAAGTCCTTCTGCAAAGCTATTGCAGGGCTGCTCCTTTGAAAGCCCCATATAATTATTAAGATTAAACATCTGATAATCAAATGGCGGGTTATTGGTAAGTACGCCTATTTCATTGTCATATACCTTTAAGCCCTCTTTAACAGCCTCTACCGTTATCGCACTGTCCCTGTCTGCGATAATCCAGTGCAACGGCGAAAGCGGCAACTCATCACTAAAATTGATTTCTGCAAGATTTATTCTGCTTAACAGATTCTTTACCTCTGTAATATTTTTACATTGTGCAAGCACCCATGGAATAAATTCAAACGGAGATATATTGTCCTTTCCGATTATGCAGTGTCTGTATACGGCATTCCCCGGGAAATTAAGCCCCGCCATGCTAAGCCCCTTTTCATTGGTCGCATCATAAAAGAGTGGATAATCCTCAACCACATATGCCATGCCTATCATGGCATAGTGTCTGTCAATACTCTCCATATTCCTGAAATCAAATTTATAATTTCTCGGAACTATTGTCACCGTTTCATCATAAGAATACTCCAAATCGAAATTTCTTCCAAAATAATGGTCTTTTGTTTTATAAGTTACTGCCGTACACATAAAGCATTCCTCCTCTAAAATTCTTTTACAAGTATTCCCTCTTTTAATGTATTAATCCATGCCAAATCAACCTTGTAAGTTAAAAGCTTTATAACAATGGAGCTGCCAGTCTTAATATGCACTGTCCAAGCCTTAACATTGCTGACTTTTTGGCGGCATACTTTCCGGTAACCTCATTGCTCACCTTAAATACTTCCTCAAAATCGGCTTCAATATCCTTAATTGCCTTATAATTATATAAAAGCGCACCATTTTCAAAATGATGGTAAAGACTTCTGTAATCCATGTTAATGGTGCCGATGGCAGCAACCTTGCCATCACACATAAACTGCTTTGCGTGCATAAAGCCCGGCGTATACTCATAAATTCTTACACCTGCCTCTGCAAGGTTGGCATAATACGAACGTGTAACTCTGTATACAACCTTCTTATCAGGAATCCCCGGTGTTACTATTCTTACATCTATGCCCCTTTTAGCAGCAAGTGCCAGTGTCCTTGTCATCTCATCGCTTATAATAAGATAAGGTGTTGTGATATATATACGGTCAGTCGCATACTGTATAAGATTAAGATATACATTCTCCCCTACTTTTTCATTATCTAACGGGCTGTCTGCATAAGGCTGTACAAAACCATTCTCACTGCATATATAATTGTCATATTTAACAAAATACTTTTCATAATCTGTGTCCGTATTTTCAGTACCATTCCACATTTCAAGAAACATACGCGTAAGGCTTGCAACTGCTTCACCCTCAAGCTTTATCCCGGTATCCTTCCAATAGCCATAAGGATGCGTAATATTAAAGTACTCGTCAGCAAGATTATAACCACCCGTAAATCCAACGCGATTATCAATAACCGTAATTTTACGATGATCTCTGTTATTCATAAACAGGTTAAAAAACATCATGACCGGATTAAACACACGGCATTCAATTCCTTTATCCCTCATTTTATTAATAAAGTCCTTATTAACAAATGCAATGCTTCCCATGTCATCATAAAAAAGTCTTACTTCAACTCCCTCTTTAGCCTTTCTTTCAAGCAGCTCTTCAAGCCTGGCAAAAGACTCTGCTTCCTCCTCAATCGCATGGTATTCCATAAAAATAAACTTTTCTGCCTTTTCAATCTCCCTAAGCTGTGCCTCAAAGCCATCAGATGCATCCTTATAATACTCAATATCTGTATTCTTATATACCGGATAACCCGCATAATTCAACAGATAATTACTCTGCCCTGCCATATGCACATCGCATGCCTCAAGCACAGTCAGGGTATCCTTATTCTGTGGGGTATGTACTGCAAACTGCTTATTTATATCTTCAAAGCGTTTCTTTATTCCGTTCGACACCCCGCCCCTGCCAAATAATAAATATATGCATATCCCAAGCACCGGATAAGTCATTATAATTATCATCCATGGCATCTTAAATGCCGCATTCATAGGCCTTCCATAAATTTTTATAACAATTACAAAAGTAATCACACTGTAAAACAGAGTAAAATATGTCGAGTATTTACTAAGCTTCATAAACAATAAAACAAACCAGCCTATCTGTAACACAAATGACAAAAATACAAATAAAAGCCGCCCTATATTACTTTTCAACGCAGACCTTTGTTCAATTCTCATATCCTGCCTCCTACACCTTATCTCTTAATCTCAATTATAACCTCTTTTCTTATTATGACAACTAAATTTTTTATAAAAAGACGAGGCAGTATCCACCATAAGCGGATACCGCCTCATTCTGACAACAATATACCCCAAAATTTAAAATGCATAATATATCAATTACATAATATGCACCCCTTGAACACCTATCTCAAAACTCAAAATTCCCGCGTAATATCAATCTCAAGCAGCCTTATGCAGTAAGCAAACATCCTCGCAGCACTGTCTCTTCCACACAGGATACTGTCTGAAACCGAATAAGCACCAACAAGCATATCATCAACCGTTACATGAAACAGATGGCTTAACGCATACAGATTATCAACATTAGGAATATTTATTCCGCCAAACCAGCGGTACACTGTCTGAACACACCCAAGAGACAGATACTCAGCGATATACGCAGGAGTAATACCAGCCTTATTCATAAGCAGCTTTATTCGTGCCCCTGTTTTCTTCTTATCAATCCTCGGAAAAAGCATTATCATTCCTCCCTCAAAATATCCGACTGTCTTATCTAAACATATAATTTGGATAAAAAGCATGTATAACAGCTTAACTTTATAGGAATAATAAAAATTACAGCAGTTATAAATATCTGATGAAGCCAAGCAAAACAAGCTTAAAGGAGTAACCATGAAAAATAATGCAAACAAATCTGATGCCATCTATGGCATTAAGGACACCGATTACCTTGCCTCTGCCGCATCCGCATGTGACTGTACAGGTCTTATACAGACACCACCTCAGAATAAAGCCGAAAATGACAGCTATGAAGCAGTGTATCCTTTCCTGCCTCCCAAGCCTCCCAAAAACATCAGCAAATAGTCAGTAAATCCCCTGGGAAGCTCCATAAAGCATCACTCTGGGTCGTCATAAAAATCAATCTCCTCTGAATCAAACATGTTCTCTGCAAAATCTTCAACCTCCCAGAGTTCCCAGTCGGACCTGAAATTCATATCTATTACCTTTCTGCTGCCCTTACGTACAAACTGCACATAATACTCATAGCCATATTCATGCTCTCCACCATCCGGCACTCTTTCCTGAATAAAGCTTATGTCCCACTTATGAACCCCCATCCGATACTTGCATCGTCCCTTATCATCATAAAAGGCTTTACTGAAATTACAGACAATATTCTTCGGATCAAAAGCAGTTCGTCCGAATCTCTCATATCCGTTCGCCAATAAAATCTCATCACTCAATTGCATTCCCATAAACAGACCTCCTGGCTAACGCCACATCCATGTTCGTATATATCGTATCACACTTTTATGGATTTGTCATTGAATGCAAAATTCAGTCAGGCTGTCTGTCTTTCCCTTTTTTACAAGCCCCGCTCCCTGTGTAATCGCACCGCCCTCATCTAAAACCACATCAAACCTTATATTATTTTCCCTGAAATATTCGGTGGCAAGCACCATACCATCGCCACATGCTTCTTCATTATTAGATGAGCCTATATAAAGATTAATACCCTGAAAATCATAACCTTCCTTTTCCTTAAATGCTGTTGCACTTAAAACTACGCATACAAGGACCTATTACGCAAACACTAAAAATACACACTGCATTGGCAACAGACCCGTTTGCAAATGGAGCATAAAAATACGCCTTCCATTATCATTTTTATTATAACGTATTCATCCCCTCTTTGCAATCCCAGAAAAACATATGCAAAAAATTACTCCTTCTATTTGTTATCACATTATATATTTCTCATCATTCTCTTCATAAATATTATCGACAATATCATAGATAATCCTTCCGCTATCAGGAATGTTACCCATATAAGCCACTCACCGCACATGCCTGAAACCACCATCTGCGTAAATATGAATGCTACCGGAATTACAAATAGGAACTGCCTGCATACTGACACGACAAATGACTCTTTTCCACAGTCAAGTGCCTGGAAAATTCCCTGAAATGCAATATTTGCACCGGCAAACATGTAACTTGTGGATACAATACGCATTGCGCTTATACACAGCTTCTTTGTTTCACCCGAAAGACCGAATATTGCTGCAAATGGCTCTGCAAAAATTTCAAGTCCTGCAAAGCCTATTACCATAATTATAAGTGTATATATAAGTCCATACTTTATTCCATCCTTAACACGTTCTTTGCTTCCCATACCATAGTTAAAGGATACAATCGGCGTAATCGCATCCCTTAATCCAAATGCCGCAAACAACATAAACTGCTGTATTTTGTAATATAATCCGTATGCCGTAACTACATTTTCCCCTATGCGCACAAATATAACATTTAAAAGATAAGTCATAACCGACATAAGAGCCTGGGCAATAATCGCAGCGAATCCGATTGAATAAATCCCCTTTATAATACTCGTTTCCGGTCTGATATATGAAATACCATTTTTAATCTCTTTATTAGCTTTTAAGTGTAATATAACTGCTATCAGTGCCGATACTATCTGTCCTATTACTGTGGCATATGCCGCACCGTCCACTCCAAGCTTGGGGCATCCGAATAAACCATAAATCATAATCGGGTCAAGTATGATATTTACAACAGCTCCTGATATCTGCGCTATTGTTGAGTACATACTTTTACCTGTCGCCTGCAATACCTTCTCATACAGCGAAAAATACAGAATACCAAAGGATAAACAACAGCAGATTCTAATATATTTTATTGCCATTTCAGCAATAACCGGATTTTTCGTCTGCGAAGATATATATATTTCCGTTCCGAAAAGTCCGAAAACCAGAAATACCACGTAAATAACCGTCACTAAAAATATACCGTTCCCTATGCGCACAAATATAACATTTAAAAGATAAGTCATAACCGACATAAGAGCCTGGGCAATAATCGCAGCGAATCCGATTGAATAAATCCCCTTTATAATACTCGTTTCCGGTCTGATATATGAAATACCATTTTTAATCTCTTTATTAGCTTTTAAGTGTAATATAACTGCTATCAGTGCCGATACTATCTGTCCTATTACTGTGGCATATGCCGCACCGTCCACTCCAAGCTTGGGGCATCCGAATAAACCATAAATCATAATCGGGTCAAGTATGATATTTACAACAGCTCCTGATATCTGCGCTATTGTTGAGTACATACTTTTACCTGTCGCCTGCAATACCTTCTCATACAGCGAAAAATACAGAATACCAAAGGATAAACAACAGCAGATTCTAATATATTTTATTGCCATTTCAGCAATAACCGGATTTTTCGTCTGCGAAGATATATATATTTCCGTTCCGAAAAGTCCGAAAACCAGAAATACCACGTAAATAACCGTCACTAAAAATATACCGTTCCCGGCAGTCTTTGCGGCCTTTTCCATATCTCCCTGCCCCATACACCTTGCAAGAAGCGCATTAACTCCTACACCTGTTCCTATACCAATTGCAACCATAAGCATCTGCACCGGAAATGCAAGCGTAAGTGCATTAAGAGCCATTTCGCCGGTTCCTTCCATGTTGGCTACAAACGCACTATCCACAATATTGTACACTGCCTGCAGCATCATAGAGATAATCATCGGCACACCCATGTTCAACATCAGCTTTTTTACAGGCATCTGTGCCATCTTGTTACTTTTTGTCATTTTCTTTTCCTCCTTTAGAACATAAAAAGCGTGTAATCCTGTAGTACATTTGTACTGCCTTAGATTACACGCATTAATTCTGCCAGACTTACATCTATCGATTACACGGTTTATTGATATAAAACATCTATAACAGTTCAGTCCACGCAGAAACATCGTAAAACCGCACTGTTACAGATATATTTTATCACATTTTCAAAAAAATGCAAACAAATTTTTAAGAAACGGTCAGTCCTTAACCAAACAAGCTCAGCCCACCGCTTATTTTATTAAATTTCTGAATTTCACCAACCAGCTCCTCAGATACGTCAACAATTTTAGCCGTAGCATCTTTACAAGCTGACATCGATGCTTCCATATCTTCTACATCTTTATTTACCTTCTTGCCATAATCAGCATTCTCCTTGGCAAACTCAGCAAGCTTATCTATGCTGTCCGAAATAATATCTTTATGATGCTCAAGTTCTGAAATCTCAGTGCTTATTTCTCCTATTACTCCGCCAACCCTGTCAACTTCTCCGTTAAGGTTGCCAAAAATAACCTTTGCATCCTGCATCTTCTTATCCTGCTGTCCAAATGTTTCCGAAACCTTATTGGTAACCTGTACACTGACATCTGAATTAGATATAAGCTCATTTACAATCTTATTAATATGCTCGGTAGACTCCTTAGACTGGTCTGCAAGTGTACGAATTTCTTCTGCCACAACTGCAAATCCCTTTCCATGCTCTCCTGCCCTGGCCGCCTCAATACTTGCATTAAGTGCCAGAAGATTAGTCTGGCTGGAAATACCTGCAATAATCTCTGTAACGGAACGTATCTCCTGTACTGACTGATTTGTCTTCTGTGTCTGCTCACGAACCATCTCAATTGAATCACTGTTCTCATCACTTATTGCAATCAGCTCTTCCATAATTCTTGCGGCAGACTTGTTGCATTCACTTACAGCCTCCGCACTTTCCGTAAGTGCCTTCACATTATTAAGAATATTCTCAATCGCTGCTGCGATAGCATCCGTCTTCGCCTTCATATCAAAGGTCTGGTCTACCTGTGTCGATGTATTATCAGTAATCATCTCCACTGCATCCCCTGTATTTAACATAACATGCTCCATCGAATCAAACATCTGTGAAAATTCTTCTGAAACAGCTGACAACTCCTCGGTTGCACTTTTGATGGTAACTATCGTGTGTGCAAAACCGGCAGTAGTATTGGTAATCGTCCTGAAAAGCTCGCCTAACTCATCCTGTCGCTGTGCAATCTTTTTTGCCCTGCGTGATAAGCGGTTGTCTGCATGTTCAAGTTCTTCACCTGTAAGTGCTGCCTTAATCGGAAGTATAAACTGTATCGCCAAAACTGCCACCGTTCCAAAAATAGAGCCGATTGCAAGAACAGTAAGTATAAGTGCCATCATCGTTCCTATAATACCATGCTCCAAAAGCTTCATAATAACAAGCTGTGCTATAAGTCCGGGTGTAAATATCGCAACCGCGCACAATATAAGCTTTTTATTCAAATCTTTTTTCTTCTTATCGTTCATAAGCTGCCACTCCTTTGTATGATTTTACAACAATAATTATAACTCTACTCCCCCAAATTATCAAGTCGCAAATAATAAAATATTATAAAGTATTGTAAACTTGCAATTAATTTTAATTCATGCTATAGTATTTCTTGCACTAAAAAGTGCTTATACTAATACCACTATAGAAAGGACTTTTATGAATATATATCTTGATATGTACCAGACGCTGGCACTTGCTGTCCTTGTACTGATGCTCGGACAATACCTTAAACAAAAAATTAATTTTTTAGAGAAATTCTGTATTCCGGCCCCTGTTGTCGGCGGCCTGATTTTTGCCGTCTTTACATGTATCTGTTACAGTATGGGCATCGCAGAATTTTCCTTTGATGACACCCTGCGCGAGGTCTGCATGGTATTCTTCTTTACCTCTGTAGGCTTTCAGGCAAATCTCAAGGTGTTAAAAAGTGGCGGAACCTCTCTTATCATATTCCTTATATTAATTGTTGCCCTGATTTTTTCACAAAATCTTTTGGCAGTCGGTATCTCAGAGCTTCTTGGCTTAGACCCGCTAATCGGTATGTGTACCGGCTCCATTCCAATGGTCGGCGGACACGGAACAGCCGGAGCCTTTGGCATTGCCCTTGAAAAGCTAAATGTTGAAGGTGCCACCACCATATGCACTGCAGCAGCAACCTTTGGCCTGATTGCAGGAAGCCTTATCGGCGGTCCGCTCGGCGAACAATTAATAGAAAAAAAGCAGCTTGCAATAAACATTACCGCCAGCGCTGATGCTGCCTCATCAGAAGAAACTGAAAAAAACGATTCACATCACAACAGTGTCTACATGAATGCAGTATTCCAGCTGATTCTTGCAATGGGACTTGGCACAATTTTTTCATATTTCCTGACAAAAACAGGTCTTACCTTTCCCATTTATATCGGCGCCATGCTTGCCGCTGCCCTCATACGTAACATCGGAGAATACTCCCACAAATTTGACATTCACACGAAAGCAATCAATGACCTAGGCAATATCTGCCTTGCACTATTTTTAGGGATTGCCATGATTACTCTTAAGCTCTGGCAGCTTTCAAGCCTTGCACTGCCTCTTATTATTTTACTGGCATCCCAGATGATTCTGATAGTCTTGTTCACGTATTTTGTTGTGTTCCGTGTTATGGGAAAAGACTACGATGCGGCTATCCTCGTCGCCGGAACCTGCGGCTTTGGCATGGGAGCCACACCGAATGCCATGGCAAACATGCAGGTACTTTGCGAAAAATATTCTCCCTCCGTAAAAGCATATCTGCTGATTCCACTCGCCGGAAGCCTTTTTGCGGATTTTATTAACAGCCTTGTCATTACGCTGTTTATTAACTTATTATAATCAGATAAAAATTGTCTCCCGCCACCGATACGGCTTTGCTACTCATTGCCTGTAGCAGCGGGAGACATCTAACATCTTATATAACCAATTCTTCCATTGCATTCTGAATAAATACATACACCTACGGATTACAGCGCTTACACGGACTATATCCGTCTGCAATAAGCTGCTCCCTGCTTTCAGCTGATATCTTCTTATTTCCTTCTGAAATATCACCCACACTTGAGCAGGAAGAATAATGAAATTTATGTGTACCTGTATTGAGTACATATTCCATGCTCTTATCATCTGATACTGTAGTATTACTGTCAAGTGCTGATTCACCCGTCTTATAATCTATCATTATCCCCGGCTGAACATTATAGACATATACATTAAAACAAATGCCTGCGCCCTTATCTTCAACTGACATTGCTTCCATAATAACACCGGATGCCACCAGATTATCATCCTCAAATACAGGTGTTACCCGGTACAAAACATGATGATTCGTTTCTTTTACATAATCCGCCACCATATTTTCAAAAGGAAGCATTCCTTCTACATTTAAGTATCTGGTACCTGTTATGAGATTTTTTTCATTAGCATTCTCTCCTGAAAGCTGAAATCCAATAAGATGACACCTGTTATACAGATAATTTCCATCAACAATACCAGTATACTTTGCAGTATGCCAGCCACTCGGCTTTACAGAACCTATAGACTCTCTCTCTTTGGTCGGCATAATCTCCACGCAGACATTAGCATATGCAGCACCACAACGCCCAAGCTCATCTAAGTCGCTGTAAATCTCGAAAGGTTCAGTTGTTAAATCGCTGTCTGTAAACAGGGGGACATTATTATTTAAAGCTACATACGGCGTACCTTCATGTTGATACTCCCCTATTCCCGATAAATCCACTACCTTATCAGCTGCTTTATCAGTTGTCTGCCGAGTAATTCCATTATCTGTGGTTATCTTTCCTGTATCTATATTACCCACATCCGCACAGGCTGTAACAATAGTCAAAACACCTGCTGCCAGCATCGCTGCCACATATTTAATTAATCTCTTCCTTTTCATTTGTGATATACTTCCTTTGTTATATTTATATGTGATTTTCCCGGGAAATCCGTCTGTTCCATAAGTGTCCATGTTTTTATAATATCATACTTTGTAAATTTAATATCAGACGGATAATGCCTGTTCCATCTGTAAACAATAACCTCATCTGCTTTTTCAGCCAACTCATCTGCATCCCCCTCACAAAAGAAACACACATCCTGACTGGCAGAAATGTCATAATCTCCTTCACCGGCTATATGAATCTCTGCTGTGCCGCCATAAGCTTTAAAAAGCTCATAAGAATATTTTTTCATATATAATTTTCTGTCTTTGCAGAAACTAATTATATCATCACAAACAGCCTTATCCCTGCTGACCCTTCTTTTATTAAACAAAATTCCATTAGAATCATCTATGCAGACTATCAATATCATTGCTTTACACTTCCCTTTCTTTTTGAAATAGCAATTTACTTATAATTCGAAACATTTAAACTATCAACCCTTTCAAAGGGCACCCAGATATAGCATCCGTCATCAGTCGCACTCTCAAGTTGCTGTACCCTGCCTCCCTGACCAAGTATAATTGCAGCTTTTACAGCCATTTCGCCCTGTCCTCTCGCTGACTGATAAACCGTAAACTCCATATCTCCAGATTCGATTGCAGCACAGCCATCAATAGTTGCATCAATTCCAAGAACCGGAATATCCGTTATTCCTTTTTTCTTACAGATATCAATTACACCAAGTGCCATAGCATCATTCTGGCAGGCAATTACATCTGCTTTCTGCCCTGTTCTTAAGAAAATATCAAAATATCCGGCTGTCAGTTCCTGGCTCCAGTCCGCATAATCTTCAAATACATAATTAATCTTTTTTCCTGAAGCTGCCAGTGTATTTTTAAGACCTTCCAATCTGCCATTTGTCGCAGAATGATTTTTAGCTCCTTTAAAAATTACTACATTTATCTCATTTTGATTACTAAAATGTTCCAAAATATACTCTGCCTGATACTGTCCTGCGACCTTTTCATCAGAACCCACATATATGTATCTATCCTTTTCTAAGGCAGATTCATCCGGACAGCTATTGTAAAAAATAATTGGAATGTCACCGGCAAGTGCTTCAAGTTCTTTTGCCGTATCTGCATCTACCGGCGCACACATAATAACATCATAATCCTCGCTGACAGCCTGCTTAATATGCTTCACCTGATTTTCAATGGAATTTTCCGCCTCATATACCACAATTTCGGCACCACATTCCTCTGCCGTCTGCTTTGCAGTATCAACTAAAGTATTTCTGAATGTATCTGCCACCGACAATGATACATATATTCTTACTCCATTGCCATCAATTTTTTCAGCATCCGAGATATTTGACTGACACCCGCTAAAACAAGTTATACACATAATTACGGCAAATATGGCCGCTACGATTTTTCTCATATCAATACCTCCTAAATTTTAAACATTTTTACCTGCTCAGCCAGTTGTAAAGATGATGCATTAAGACTCTCAGATTCTTTGGCTACATGCTCACTATTCTCAGCAATTCCTTTTGCCTGAACCAGCATTGCCTCTGACGTTGCAGAAATTTCATCAGAACTTGCCGCCTGCTCCTCTGAAATGGCAGCCACATTCATTGCCACCTCATTTATGATGTTCATATTGCCAGCCATCTGCATAATCAGACTACTCGTTTTTTGTATATTATCATAAATAGTATCAAAAGTATCTATTGCCGTATTAATAAGTACACTGCTCTCATTAACATCTTTTGCACTATCCTGTGCCTGTTTTACCGCATCCAAAACAAGGTCATTTACCTCATAAATCAGTTTTGAAATATGCTCTACAGACTTAGTACTGGTGTCCGCAAGCTTACCAATTTCAGAAGCAACCACTGCAAAACCACGCCCTGCTTCTCCTGCTCTCGCTGCTTCTATAGATGCATTAAGTGACAACAGATTAGTCTCTTCCGCTATGTCACCGATAAGTTTAATAATATCTACAATTTCAGCGGAAGCCGTACCAACCTTATTAACTGCAGCAGCCAGGTTCTCGATGGATGTACGTATGCTCACAAGTGCTTCACCCACATGCTCCATGTCCATACGACCTCTCTTTGATACCGCTACCGTCTCTTCCATCCTATTACCGGCATTCTCACTTTCAACCTTAGCATCAGATACCACGTCAGCAAGCTTTGTTGCATTTTGTGCAATCTCATTAACTGAAACAGAAAGCTGCTCCACTGTAACATTAAGCTCGTCCATGGATCTTGACTGAATTGTTGCTGCATCCTGCATCTGCTTTGCCACACCATCACTGGTCTCTGCCTGTGTCCCCAGTCTTCTGGAAATATCCCACATTGAAGTAATCATTTTCTTCATGGATATGATAAAACGTTCAACACTGCGGCTCATCATTGCAATTTCATCATTTCCCTTACTTGTCACCTCTACCGTAAAATCACCGTCTGTCATTGCACCGATAACTTCTGTAAGCTTTCTTACCGGTGAAATAACCACATGTGTGATACGCTCAATTACCAGGCAAAGTGCCAAAATTGAAATCACGCTAATCACAACCATGACCGTTCTAAGACCCACTATATCAGCAAGTACAACATCCGTCGGTATATATGAAATCAAAATCCAGTCTGTACCGGCCACCTCTTTAAACACTGTCATATTGCCGTCGAGGGTATCAAAGTTATAGTCATATTCCTTAAGTTTTTGTGCTGCTGCCACATCAAATGCTTCACCACTTTTTCCAAGAGTCGTAGAAATTTTATCCGAATCACGGCTTGCAAGAATGGTACAGTCATTTCTGTTAACCAGAATTGCCTGTGCATGCTTCATCTCAATAAAAGAATTTACAATAATAGAAATGCGGTCAAGTGTCATATCCGCAGAAATAACTTTTATCCTGCCCGATGCATCATTTAAAATACCGGTAGCACTTATAACATTCTCACCTTTATAATTAACATGCGGATTACCTACAGCCATATTCACTCTTGTAATGCCTTCTTTATACCAGGTACTCTCAGTCAGATTTGCCGCCTGCATGGCTGACTGCGAAGCTTTCCAAAGCCGCCCACTTTCATCTGCTATATAAATACCCTCAGCATAGTTGGAATTATAGCCATAATAAGCATCAAGCATTGCCTGAAGTGTCTGTTCATCCGGATTAGTTTTTTCAATAGTCGTTTTTACCATTTGGAAGGACTCAATGTTCTCATTAAGCCACCCTTCAATCTGAGCTGCCTGATTATCAACAGATGATTCCAAAAGATTTTCAGAATAATTCTTAATCACATCTGAAGATTTCTTATACGCAATAATAACCAGTGCCAGAATACAGGCAATCACTACCGGAACAATAACTCCCAAAAGCTTTACTTTAATGGATACAATTCTCTTTTGTTTACTCATTTACAGCAACTTCCTTTCCCCAGTATTTATCATAAGACTATAGTATCACAACAATTTTTAATTATCAATCCGCCACCTCAAATTTTTATTCTGATTTTCATGCTAATTTTCATAAATGTATCTTTTTAAATACAGTTGCCTGATAACAGCATTTATGATATACTTAAATGAATTGCAATACCTATTTCTTTTATAAATCATATGGAATTAAAATATAACCAATCAATTTTATAAGGAGACAAATAATGAATGCTACCCAAAAATTTGACGGCCGGGCAAAAGATTACACACTTAGCAGACCCGGCTATTCTTTAGAACTCATTGACTATCTGTATGACAGCCATGAGCTTTCAAAAGCATCTGTCATTGCAGACATTGGTTCAGGAACAGGGAAATTCGCAAGACATCTGCTTGAAAGGCAATGCGATGTGTATGGTGTAGAGCCTAATGATGATATGCGACGCGTGGCAGAAAGTGAGCTTCATGAATACAAAAACTTTCATTCCATTGCCGGAGATGCAGAAAATACGACCTTAAATCCCAATTTCGCTGATTGTATTACTACCGCACAGGCATTTCACTGGTTTGACATAATTAAATTCAGGCAGGAATGTCTGAGAATTATCAAAAATAACGGCAAAGTGTTTTTGATATGGAATATAAGAGACTGCAACGATATTCTTAATCAGGAATGGCATAATATATTCTCACATTATTGTCCGGACTTTAAGGGATTCAGCAACGGAATAACAAAGGATGACATAAAAATCAAAACATTCTTTGATAAAGATAAAGGATATGATTATGCGGAATTTGACTATCCGCTGGTTTTTGACAGGTCAGGTTTTATAAAAAGAAGCTTATCCAGCTCCTACTCACTAAAAGAAAACCATAAAAACTATGCCGAATACATTTCCGCATTAAACAGATTGTTTGACAAATATGAGCATAATGGATTAATCTTTCTCCCCAACAAGTCTGTTGCATACATCGGTACTATCAAATAAGCCAACCCGCATAATCGTACATAAAATGTGCTACATAAAATGTTTAATTTTTTCTCGCCAGCTCTATATCCATGGTATCGTATATGTCAATTGTTCCTCCATACCGGTTAATAGCTTCTTCTATCTTAGCAAAAAATTCATTTCGTATACTTTCTTCTATCACTATATGGTCTGAATACGTACCAAGTAGTGCAGTATACTCCCTGGCCTGAAAAGTTCTTACTCTGTGAAATAACGCATACCGAATATCCGTAAATCCATATTTTTCAGCAGTCATTGCCTGCTCCTTTGCCCGCTGCTCTGTATACCCGGCTAATGGCTCCCTCTTTTTCTTATGAAATGTGTAATAATATGCATCATATATTTTATCCATTTCATAAGAAAGTGCAGGATTTTTCTCAGCACGGTATGGATGATTTGCAAACCGTGCAAATGCACCGCCATTCTTCAACATTGAATACACTTTCGAATATCCTTCTTTCTCCGGCACCCAGTGAAAAGCAGATGCAGAATAAACCAAATCATAGGTATCAGCTTCAAAATCAGTAAGTTCAAATTTGTTCGTAATAATTTTAAAATCAGGATAATCCTTAAATTTTCTTCTGCATATTTCCGAAAATCTTTCCCCACATTCCACAGCAGTAAGCTTACAGCCTTTCTTTAAAAACGGCAATGTTGCCTGACCACCTCCGATTCCCACTTCAACAACATTACTTGACTTGCCGAGCGAAATATAATCAAAAATCATTTCATATAATTCATCACTATATCCCGGTCTCCACTTCTCATATGCCAAAGCAGCCGTATCAAATGTCCACTCTAATCCGCCTATCTGTTTCAGATATTCCAATCCTGCCTCTGCATCCATACAAGAAGCTTTTTCAATCGCCATACTCATACTAATATCTCCTATATAACAAATACAATTCTATTTTTCTTTTACACTTTCCAGCCAACCGCCAGCTCTCTGGATTCCACAAAACGTCGGTAGATACCACCCTGCTTCATCAAAAATGATAACAAGCTTTTCTTGCCGCATCTATAACACCTTTTCCATTGGTGCATCAGGCTGCCCGAAACGAATACTACTACCCTTATCCACATCCCAGAACCTGGCAATCAGATGGCAGAGTGTGGTCTTTCCGCCACCGGAAGGCCGACAATAGCTGTGGTGGTTCTCTGCGGAATATGTACGGAAACATTGTCAATGTTCTTGCGCTTATCATAGGAAAACTCTACATTTTCCAAATCAATATCATAGCTTGCAGGTATAATCTCCCGCCCGCAAGTGTCCATAGCAGGCATATCCAGCACGCTCTGCGCTTTGTTCACACACAGATCAACACTTCGCAGGATTGCTGAGTAATTACCTGCCGTATCCAGCGCGCCAAACAATATAAAGGCGGCAATAATCATTACCACGGCATTCAACAACTCCATACTTCCGCCAAAGACTCCATGCTGTTGGTTGCAACCGAAGTAATAAGCCCCAGACTATTTTTATTAAAATATCCCATTGGCAGATATTTAAGATGTTCAGCAATCTCAATGCGCTTATCTGCACATGTGCCATAGCCTGCCTCGCATTGGAGCATGGTGGAGCGATAATTTGCAAAAGCATTTCCTGCCACACTTAACAACATAATACCAAAAGACAGAAGTATATGTTTCATCGTTAGATTTCCGGACAAAACCCCATGTAAGGTCACGGCAATTGCCGGATTTTTCATAACCTCAAATAAGGCTTTCAATACACCGATAAAAATGGTATTTATAAACTTATGCTTATTAGTTTCACCGCAAAATTCAAAAAATCGTTTAAATACCTGAATCATTGCACTGTGCCTCCCTCTACCGTATCCCGCACAGCAATATATGAATCCCACATCTGTGCGTATAACTTGTCTGCCTTCAAAAGCTCCTCATGACAGATTTTTCATAATCGGCTTCTGTATAATTAGCAGACACATTATTCACCTCTTTCTCCCATTGTTATAATAGACTCTAGTTCCTTTTGTTTAACTCCTGCCGTTAGTAGGAATATTCATGTCATCCTAATTATTAAATAATTCATTTTCACTATACAAAGACCATTTTTGATACATCTCTTTATAATTTTGTTTGAT
>CAZBHM010000023.1:0-19658 GCA_964491975.1 uncultured Lachnospiraceae bacterium
ATAAATTTACTTTATAAAAATGTCAATAATTGATATTTTTATAACAATGTCAATATAAGTATGATATTGTCTGAAAATGAGTTCGCAAATATTTCACAATTTTTATCAGTACTCACTCTTGGTGAGCGCTAATAAAAGCGTTATAACATATATAGAACAAATAAAACAACGGCAGAGATGCCGCACAGTATATATTGAAGAGACTGACATAAAAGCTAAATTTGAGGATGGAGTGCTTACGCTTATGGTGCCCAAGAAAGAGGCTGAGCCTGCAGTGGAAGAAAGAAAGCTTATTGCAATTGAAGGTTAGGCATAGGACTGATTAAATAAGGATAGGTAATACAGCAGATATCCCGGTGAAGAATGTGAATTATACATTCATTTGCCGGGGTTTTGTAGTTATGAGACAGTTTTTAGTGACGTTAATACTTGAAAAAGGTATAGTAGAGAGTTATAATAAAGAAAGATATTAAAAAAAATATTACATTAAGAAGGAGAATTGACGATGGAACTAAAGAAAATCATGCAAAAAATGAAAAATTACAAAATTGAGAAAAAACTATCAGTAAGTTTCAGAAATGTTCTTGTAATGATGCTTATATCGGTAGTTGTATGTATTGGCGGACTTATTTTTGTGAGTACCAGTTTTAGTAACTTTTATAAGTATTATCACACTATAACAACTAATTCACTTGATGCAAGAATGTCTGTTCAGGGTGCGGTAAAATCAGTTGTAATTACACTTCTTACGGATGATGAAGCATCCATAGAAAGATTTCAGAATGATGCAGCTACATATATTGAGCGGCTGGGCTCAGATTTGGAAGCTTTGCAGAATTTGTATCGTGGTGATAAATCTTCAATAGAGGAAACAATAGAAGCGCTTAAGTCTGCAAAAATGTATCGCGAAAAGATTAATGAATATGTTCTTGCCGGTAACCATGAGGAAGCGTTGAATATATACATGAATAAATATGGGCCGACTATGACAATTGTTCAGACCAATATGACTGAATTGGATGAACAGGTTGCCGGATTAGCTGACGGTGCATATACACGTTCGAATATCGTGGATAAAATTGTTATTGTAGTTGCCGTTATTATTAGTATATTTTCTCTGGCAGTAACGCTTGCTCTGGCGAAAGGACTTATAAAGATGTTCAAAGAGCCTGTAGAAGAAATAGAAAAGGCAGCAATGGAAATGGCCGCCGGCAGTTTACATGTTAATATTAATTATACCAGTGAAGATGAGTTTGGAAGTCTTGCAGATTCGATGAGAGTGCTTTGTACTAATATAACTACCATTATTGCAGATATGGGAAAACTTTTGGGAGGACTTTCAGAAGGTAATTTCCAGATTAAGTCAGATTGTCTTGACAGGTATGTCGGAGATTATGTACCGATTTTTAATTCTATGAAGGGTGTTCGTGACAGATTAAATGAAACACTGTTACATATTAATGATTCTGCCGTAATGGTTGCTGAGGGGTCTGTCCAGTTGGCAGAAAGTGCAAGGGGATTGGCAGAAGGTTCGATGGAACAGGCAGGTGCCGTAGAAGAACTGACTGCAACAGTTGAAGATGTAAGCATGATAGCTGAGAATAATGCAAAGGATGCACAGGAAGCTTATCAAAAAGTTGTAATGGCTGAAAAAGAGGCTGATCAAAGTCAGCAAAATCTTCTTGAGCTTACGGAAGCGATGAAGATAATAAGTGAGATGTCACTTAAGATTCAGGACATTATTACGACTATTGAGGATATTGCCTCACAGACTAATTTGCTTTCTTTAAATGCTTCAATTGAGGCAGCAAGAGCAGGTGAAGCAGGAAGGGGATTCTCAGTTGTGGCTGACCAAATAGGCAAGCTTGCTTCGGACAGTGCTCAATCTGCTGTTAATACAAAGGGACTGATTGTACAGTGTATAGAGGAAATCCAGCGTGGCAATGAAATAATGTCGAAGACCGTAACCGGAATTGAGAATGTACTGGAAAGTATTAAGGAATTTGAGCGGGTTGCAAAAAATTCAAATGATACATCAAGACAACAGGCAGACATGCTTAGTCAGATTCAGGGAGGAATAGAGCAGATTTCTTCTAATGTGCAGACCAATTCAGCAACTGCTGAAGAAACATCAGCTACGAGCAGGGAGCTTTCTAGTCAGGCAGACTTCCTTAAAGGCGAGGTTAATAAGTTTAAATTAATTTAATCTGGTTATTTGCCATGGACACAGACGATATTATATGACTAAAAAGGTGAGCGATATGTGCTCACCTTTTTGGTTTGGAATATTATTATGTCCGCCTGTTTTAAGAAAAGCGGAACATATTTGTAATTATACGCTTTCTGCAAGCATTCTTATGTATGAGCATGCTTTGGCGCGGCTAAGCTTTTCGCGGGCATTGAAGTCTTCTTTTATGAATCCAAGCTGTTTTGCGGCAGATACATAGCCTGTGGCGTATTCGCTTACGCCATCCATATCACTTAAGGAAACATCGCTTGAAACATTTTTGCGGCTCTTATAGGCATTGATGACAAATGATATAAGCTGTTCTGCGGTGACTTCCGAAAGAGGATGAAACTTGCCGTCATAAGTGAGTGCATTATCTACAATTTTGTTCTGGTAAGCTGATTCAACTGTGCCGGCATACCATTCATGGCCGATAACATCAGGATACATGTCGTTGTATACGTTGACAGGAACAAAGCCAACTGCTTTGACAATCCATGCAAGTGCCTCAACTCTTGTGATTATGTCATCAGGACGGAAGCATTCTTCATTAGGAATGATGCCCTTGGCGGTAAGTGCTTCGATATCAGCCTTATATACACATTTATCAAGATCCTTAAATTTCATGGCAAACTGGGAGGCAGTCTTGTCTTCAAAATCAGCCGGAGGCTCAGGCATAAATATAATCTTTGGAGCAGTCCATTCTTTGCCGGTAAGGCGGACAGCATCAGCAAGCTTTTTAGGACCGAATTTTATAAGGTCCTCGGCAACATAGTGAGCCATCTTGTATGCACCATAGTCATTGCTGTGCGTATAATCCTTATGCATATAGTAGGATTTAGCAGCCTCAAGTCCGACCTCCAAAATGAATGCCATGCTCTTATCATGCAGATTAAGTACCGGTACATTGAGCTCTGCGCCCACTTTTTTACATGCAGCATCATAGTCGAAAAGTAGATCGTTGTATGTGCCGTCAGGCTTCCATGTGTTGCGGCAGATAGGAGTTACAATAATGGGAAATGCACCTTTTTCGCGGATTTCATTGACATATCTTCTTAAATTGTCAGCGTAACCGCCGTAAGCATCTAATGATTTTAGCTTCTGGTCATTATGTGCAAACTGCATGAAGAAATAGTCCCCCGGCTTTATATATTTTAAAACAATGTCGTGATGTCCTGCACTTCTGAAGGTTGCAGTGGTAAGACCTGAGTGCGCATGGTTTGAAATGGCAACACTGTTATCAAAAAGCATCGGAAAAACCTGCGCCCAGCCGCTATAGCAACATCCGGGGTCATACGGATATGAGCCGCTTTGGTCAGTAACGGTTGAATCTCCGGCAATAAATACTGTCGGGACATCCGCTGTGGTTATTTCAACTGATGATATCCGTGGCTTGTCTGCCACAAGTGCAATATCAAGAGTGGTATCCTCATATACTTCTGTCTTGCCACGTGGGATAATGTCACAGATATTTATTGTGTATGTAGCAGTGAATACCTCGCCGGGTGCGATATTGATATCACGTGCCATCATACGTCTGCGGCCTGTAAATATGTAAAGACCGTTGATTCCGTCAGTTCCTCCGTCGATGGTAAGCTTAACATGATAATTGCCCTGATTTAAAAGATTTGTCTTAAAGATAAGTGGAATGTCTTTGCCATCCTTAAGGGTAACACCGTATTCGGTATCGTAAAGTCTGGTAAGCTCTTCACCGTTTAGCCAGTACCATGGCTCAAAGGCTGAATTAATCTCAGGAATCTTAAGATTTTCATCGGCATTACGGACTGCTTCAGTTATAAAGCCATAACCCTTGTCCGTACTGTATAAATCAGAAGCACTTACATTTGTGAAGCCTTCTTTTGCAGATGCGGTAAAGTTAAAATTTTGGTTAAACATATAATACCTCCGTATAGAACTATTCTTATTAAAGTATAGTAGATAAATGCCGGAAAAACAAATGTATTATCGGATAATTATGCAAAAGTATTAAAAAATACATCTTTAAAAATGTTATGGCATTTGGTAAGTGGCTTTAAGCTGAATGGAAAATTCCCGACAGAGCAGAAGTGGTTAATGTAGAGATAGTTTCTGTGAAAAATCGTGCGAAAAAACATGTGAAAAAATCAGCGGCTAAATCAGCGTTAAAAAAGTATTGACATAGTGAGAAAAGTTTGCTATAATTTAAGGCTTAGAGATTAACTTGCAATACTATTGGTGAACTGCTGCCGGTTGCAGGGGGACATTAATAAGCGGATTATAGAAGTATAAGAATATGAAGCGGCTTTTGTCTGGTTAGTTATTACGCAGGGAATTATTATAGGGAATAGGAGATATTTTATGGTAAAATTTATGAAAAACTTAAGAAATATTAAAGTCCAAAAGAGGATGACAATAAGCTTTAGCATTGTAGTGGGCTTATCCAGCGTTGCCGCAATAGTGGCAGTGTTATTATTGTTATTTGTTAATTACCGTTATTCAAAGGCATTAGAGAATAATGGTTTTATTCAGGGAGATGTCGGATATTGTGCTACATACTTGAATGAAGAAAGAATTTTAATTCGTGATGTAGTTATGTTAACCGATCAGAGTGTTGTGAAGGCTAAGAAGGAATTGCTTGCAGAAGCAGATGAAAAGATTGCATTTTATTTTCAGGAAATGTATGATAAATTGGAAAGCGCAGAAGAAAAAGCGATTGCACAGGATATGATTACAAAATTGGAAGAGTATCATGCTTTAAGAAAGAAAATCCTTGAGTTGAATGAGAGTGGCAATAAAGTGGATGCTTTTGTTCTTTTGCAGGGAGAAGCCGGTGATGTTGCTAATGCATTGGTACAAGATGCGGAAAAACTTCTTGCCATAAATGTAGAAATGGGAGATTCGGTATCAGATAGTTTAAATATTTTCTGTTTGATTTTAGTGCTGGTAATTATCATGGTTTTGATTATGGCAGTAGTGGTAGGAACTTTATTTGCAAGATATATAGCAGCAGATATTGCAAAAGCCATTGAAAAAATCAGAAGTGCAGCTAAGAAACTGGCAATTGGAGACTTAGATATTCAAGTTGATTTGTTTGATGAAAATGAATTTGGGGAGATGGCGAAGGATTTTAATGTAGCAGTTTCAAAACTGAAAGAATACATAGAATGTATTAATTATGGTCTGACAGAAATCGCTGATGGTAATTTTACAGTACGGCCTACGGTAAATTTTTAAATTAAGTGTGCTATTGAAAATATTGCAAGCGGTCTTAGTTCTACAATGCATCAGATTAATAATGGTTCAGAGCAGGTTGATTTGGGTGCACAGCAGTTGGCAGAGAGTGCGCAACAGCTGGCAGAAGGTGCAACCAATCAGGCAGGTGTAGTAGAAAAATTAACAGCTACTATTGAAAATGTTACAGATTCTGCAGAAGGCAGTGCGAAAAAAGCAGATGAAGCATATCAGAATGCACAAAGATTTACGGAGATTGCCCAGAAGAGCAGTCAGGATATGCAACTATTGACACAGGCAATGGAAAGAATTACGATTACGTCCAGGGAAATTGAGAATATTATTACGGAAATTGAAGACATTGCATCTCAAACCAACCTTCTTTCGTTAAATGCTTCCATTGAAGCTGCAAGAGCAGGAGAAGCAGGTCGTGGATTTGCGGTAGTAGCAGATCAGATTGGAAAATTAGCTACAGATAGTGCCCAGTCAGCCATTAATACTAAGAACCTCATTGTGAAGGCTTTGCAGGAAATTCAAAATGGAAATGATATTACAGCTAAGACAACTTCTGCATTAGGAGAAGTAATTAATGGAATTAAATTTTTGGCAGATAATTCGAAAGATACCAGTGAGATTTCTAAAGAGCAGGTTGAGAATATTATACAGATTCGCACAGAAATAGCGCAAATTGCAGGTGTGGCTCAGAATAACGCTGCGGTAGCTCAGGAAACATCTGCGACCAGTGAAGAACTTTTGGCACAGGCTGAAAGATTGAAATCTATGGTAGAACAGTTTAGATTACTGGATAAATAATGAAAAATTTATATAGAAATTGTCATGTAAGATGACGATTGTACCGACCTCAAAAGTTAAACTTAAAATTTAACCTTTGAGGTCGGTATTTTTATAGCTAAATTACAGGCAGGGTGGTGGATGTAAAGTTGTCAAGGCTGTCTTAGGGATTGCATTGCATAAATTACCGAACCTTTTGACATCATTAAGGGATATAGACTATTTTGTTTTGCCATGTAAAAATACTATAATGACAGTAAATTTAAAGATTTATTCAGGGAGGTTTTATTATGCTTGAAAAGGTGAGGTTTGATTTTGGAAGCGGCAAAGCAGTTAATGGCTATGTTAAGGTGACAGGTGATAATGTTTTTTTGGAAAATTCGGAGTTTGGAATTGAAATGCCGGCTGAGGCAGTATCAAGAAAAAAAGGTAACAGACTTGTTGCACGAGATTTCCTTTTGTTTGAGGAAAATACTTTTAAGGTGAGGCTTAAAAATGGAACCTACAGAATCCGTCTGTATTCAGGTGATTATGAGGATATCGGTGATGTAATGACATTCTTTTATGCTAACGGCATGGAAATGAAATTCTGGATACATGAGGAGACCGTGGTTATAAATGAAGCGGTTGTAGAGGTTACGGATGGTATTTTGGAGCTCAGGGCAGGAAAGGGAAAGCATGTGTGTTTAAATGCACTTGATATTGCACCAAAGCTTTTGCTTAAGGAGGCAGAGGTTTTGGCGCGGGTTTTTGCAGAGCCTAAAAGTCAGAGTGTGACATTGACATGGGATTCGGTTGACGGTGCTTCAATGTATCGTGTGATGCGAAAAAACATGGCGGATGATATTATTGATAAAAATATGACAGTTGCAGACCTTACCTGGAAAGACTGTGATGTGGATTTGTGTATGGATTATGAGTATACGGTTACACCGGTGGATGATTATTGTTTTGAGGTGGCATGTCCGGTGACAAAAAGGGTATGTGTTACGGATGGCAAGGTCTTAGAAGGAGAGCTTAAGGAGCTTAGTGTAACTTCAGAAGAAAAAAGTGTATTGCTTAAATGGCAGGGCCTTGATGAGGCTGTCTGTTACAGAATATACAAAAAGCCTCCGTATGGACTTTCAAAGCTTGTTGCAACAGTAACAGAATGCGAATATAAGGATGTGGACGTTGTAACAAGCGTGAAATTTACTTACAGAGTGGAAGCTGTTACGACAAGCGGCATAAGTGCCAGAGAGATTGTAAGCCAGGTGGCTGCGGAGCCATTAAAGCCGTGGATGGAGACACTTGACAGAGGACTTGTGGCGGTTAAGACAGAAGAAGGAATTTTTGTAAGCTGGCGGATTAATGCATATGAATATGATAAAGAGCTTGGTTTTCTTGTGTACAGAAACGGCATGAGAATTACAAAGAAGCCGCTGACGGAGAGTGGCTGTTATCTTGACACAGAGGGAAAGGCCGGAGACACTTATACGGTAAAAGCAGTTAAGGGCGGAAAGGCAGAGCATGAGGGCGCAAGCACTGTTGCGGCAGAAAATGAATATCTTTCAATACCGCTTGATAAGCCGGAACCGTATACAACTCCTGATGGTAATACATACGAGTATTTTGCAGGAGATGTTATGCCGGCAGATGTTGATGGTGACGGAGAATACGAGTTTATTGTAAAGTGGCTTGCCAATCCGAAGGATAATTCGCATAAAGGCTATACAGGCGTGTATTATGTGGATGCTTACAAGTTAAATGGAAAGAAACTGTGGAGAATTAACCTTGGAGTAAATATCAGGGTGGGTGCCCATTATGCGCAGATTATGGTATATGATTTTGACCATGACGGCAGGGTAGAGATTATCTGCAAGACAGCAGACGGAACTACCGATGCTAAGGGAAGGGTTATCGGCAATCATGATGCGGATTATAGAAATAAAGATGGATTCATTATTGAAGGACCGGAATATCTCTCGCTTTTTGACGGAGCAACGGGCGAGCTTCTTGATACTACAGATTATGATCCGCCGCGTGGAGATGTAATCTCATGGGGTGATTCATGGGGGAACAGAGTGGATCGTTTCCTTGCCGGAGTGGCATATCTTGACGGCGAAACTGCCAGTGCCGTAATGTGCAGGGGATATTATGATAACGGTCGTCCATCAGTGCTTGTGGCATATGATGTGATTGACAAGAAGCTTGTAAAACGCTGGAAGTTCCTTGCAGATAAAGACCATAATATTAAGTTCACGGCGCAGGGAAATCACCATCTGGCGGTAGGTGATGTTGACGGAGACGGCAAGGATGAGATTATATATGGCTCTATGGCGGTTGATCATGATGGCAGTGGTATTTATTCGACAGGACTTGGGCATGGGGATTACATGCATCTTGGAAAGTTTATGCCGGATAGTGAAAATCTTGATTATTTTCAGATTCATGAGGAGTTTGAGGCAGAGTACGGTTATGAGGTTCACAATCCTGCAACAGGTGAAATTATCTGGGGTAAGAATACAGGACGTGATACCGGAAGGGGAATGTGTGCCAAGATTGACCCGAGATATGCAGGCAATCAGGTGTGGGCGATTGGTGAAGAGTTGTATACCTTTGATGGAAAGCTTATAACCGAGAATGTTCCAAAAACGTGTAAATTTACGGTATGGTGGGATGGAGATTTACTTAGAGAGCTACTTGATTACAAGGCCGATGCAGATAATAAACATAATGGAAGACCCGTAGTATATAAGTGGGACTGGAAAAATGATAAGCTTGATGCAATTTTTAAACCGGAGGATGCAAAAGCAATAAGAGAAACTAATGGAACACCATGCCTTCAGGCAGATATTTTCGGAGACTGGCGTGAGGAACTTTTGTTTACGAATGATGATAGTACGGAGCTTAGGATTTACACAGCCACTACACCTACGGAACATAGATTTTATACACTGATGCATGACCACTTGTACAGACTTAGCATTGCATGGCAGAATACGGCATATAATATGCCTCCGCATACAGGCTTTTATATCGGACCTGAGATGAAAGAGCCACCGGTGCCGGACAGTAAGTATGTGCGTGGAGAAAATATACCGGAGTTTACAGATGATATAGAAGAATAGGAGAAAAAATATGGCATTGTATGTAGGAGCAAATTATCATCCACATGACTGGGACAGGGAGCGTTTTTTGGTGGATATTGATTTAATGAAGGCGGCAGGGCTTGGCATGGTAAGACTTGGACATCTTGCATGGGACAGCTTTGAGCCTGACGAAGGCGTATATACCTTCGAATGGTTTGATGAGGTAATGGATTTGTTTGCGGAAGTGGGGATAAAGGTGGTGCTTGACATTTCCATGCGGCCGGCACCCGTATGGGTACATAAGCTATGCCCGGGATGTGATATTGTAAGTAAAAGTGGTAACAGGCAGAGCAGTATAAGAAGATATATGGAGGATGTTGCAGACCCTGCATATCAGCATTATGCGCTTCGTTTTGCGGAAATTATGGTGAACAGATATAAAGAGCATCCGGCATTATATGCATTTGCGCTCTGTAATGAGCTTGGAGCCGGAATGATATCATTTTCTGAATATGCCAGACGACGTTTTATTAACTGGTTAAAAAAGAAGTATGGTACACTGGATGAGCTTAACAGGGCATGGGCAACAAGACGCTGGTGCAGAAGACTTACTTCCTTTGAGGATGTTGCATTTCCTGAAAATGAGCTTGCAAAGGGCGCACCTGAAGCATGGCTTGACATGAGACGTTTTCATTCGGATGGGATTATTGATTTTTTGATTAAGCTTAGCAGTCTTGTAAAGAGACTCGCCCCAGGCCTTCCGTATTCTACTAATCTTTATCCGGATGCGGCATCTTTAGGATATGACTATCTTAAGAGGTGCGATGAATTTATGGATTATCCGGGCATGGGCTGTTATCCGGGATATGATCCTTTTGCTGAATGGCACCATTATTTTATGTTTGTTGCAAGGCACGATACAAATGAGCTTAATAAGCCGTTGTGGTTTCTTGAGTTTCAGACAGGAACGGCAGGTATTTTCTGTGGGCCGAAGGGATTTATGCGCATGCAGATGATGCTTGGACTCCTTAATCGCGGGCAGATGTTTTTAGGCTGGACCTGGAGAACAATGCGTGCAGGTGAAGAGCAGTATTATCATGGTATTCTGGGGCATGACGGATATCCGACACATAATTATACAGAGCTTAAGCAGATTGCGGCTGATATGAAAAAGCTTGAAAACTACGGTTTTCCTTATGTGCCAATGCCTGAGGTGGGAGTGGCATTCAGTCAGGACAGCGAATGGATAGCAAGGTATCACAGGGACCATTTCAGACAGAAGTATATGGACAATATTCTTGAGGTAGAAAGAGTATTTTATGCAAAGAACCTTGAGTATAATCTTGTGAATCTGCGTAACCTTAAGAATGAATACAAGCTTTTGATTATACCGGGACATATTGTTTTTGAACCGTCAGCATCAAAGACGGTAAGAGAATTTGTTGAAAAAGGTGGTACTGTAATTATGACCGGCTATTCTGCTACGGCAGATGAGAATGCACAGGCATTTTTAGAGCCAAAGCCGGGAACACTTTCGGATGTATTCGGAGTTCGTGTTTCGGCATTTTACCGTACTGACATTGAGGGCTTTTTTAACCGGGATGCGGTTACTAAGATGCATAACGGTAAGAAGCGTGAGCTTCTTAAGATTACCGGGTTTAATGAAGAATTTTATGCCGATATAGATTATTATGAGGAGCTTGTGCTTGGAACGGCAAGACCTTATGCGATGTTTGCGGATAAGGATATGTGTGCGGTGTCTGTCAATGATTATGGGAAGGGCAGGGCTTATTACGTGGCAGCAGAGTCTGATGAGAAAATGCTTGGTATGCTTATAGATGAGATAGCACCGCAGGCAGGAGTTACAATGGGACTTAAGCTTCCGGATGGCGTACAGGGAAAAAAGATTGCAGAAGGTCAGTATTTCTTTGTTAATACGAATAATAAAGAAGAAATGATTGTCCTACCTGAGGATGGTAAAGGGGTATTGTCTGAAAAATTTTATGAAAAAGAACTTTGCCTTAAACCGTATGATTGTGAATTAGTTGTATGTGAACAAAAAGAACGGGGTTTTTGACATCATAATGGGTATATAGAACATTCTGTTTTTGCCAAAAATAAAGCATAATTAGTGCATAAGATATGGTTCCTGAAGCGCTGCGGGAGATATATTTTAAATACAACAATTGGGAGGAAAACAAGATGAGAAAAAGTAAGAAGGCAATTGCTTTGGCACTTGCCGCAATGATGGTGGTATCTGCTTTTGTAGGATGTAGTGGCGGCACGACAACAGAGCCGGCAACTACGACAACGCTGCAGGGTGCAGTAACTGATACCACAACGCCGGCAGCAGACACAACAGCACCGGCTAAGAAGGCTACAGAACTGAGTATTATGGTGCCTTATGGTAATCATGCAAATGATGAGAATGAGCTTACGATTGAGTTCAGGGAAAAGCTTGAAAGCTATACCAATACGGATATTACATGGGAATTGTATGACAGTGTGGCTTATTATGAGAAGCTTACTCTTAAGTATGCATCAGGTGAGCTTACAACAGTAGTTGTAACTGATAAGAATGCAGAATTTTTGTCAGCATGTAAATACAATACATTCTGGGATGTCATGGATTATCTGGATTTGTTTGATAATCTTTCATCAATTCCGGATGTTGTAAGGAAGAATGCTTCCAATCAGGGACATTTATACGGGCTTCCACGTTCGAGAGATCTTGGACGTAATGCATGCGCATACCGTCAGGACTGGGCTGACAATTTAGGACTTGGTCATCCTGAAACTCTTGAGGACCTTTATGAGATGGCTGTACAGTTTACTAATAATGACCCTGACGGCAATGGAAAGAATGATACATATGCTTTTGCACTTGACGGCTGGACAGGTCAGTGGAATATTATGATGCCATGGTTTGGTGTTCATAATGTATGGGGACTTGATGAAAATGGAGAGCTTGAGTATTATGCTATGCAGAATGAGTATAAGACTGCGCTCAAAACTTTCCGTCAGTGGTACTCAGAGGGGCTGATTCCTGAAAATTTCAGAACCACATCTCCGGGTTCGGCTGATAAATCACTTTTAAGAACCAATATAGCAGGTATATCAGTGCAGATTGCAGCTCAGGCAAGAAGAGCACAGGAGGCTCTCAATGGTACTGAAACTAATCCGGGAACTAATCCGGATGCTAAGTTTACATATTTTATTTCAGTTGATGGAGGATATGGTGACAGGGCATTGCCAACAGATGGTTTTGGCGGATATGTGGCAATTACAAAATCCCTTGTACCTACAGAGGATGATTTAATGCCTGTGCTGCAGTTCTTAAATGACATGAATGATGCAGAGATGAGAAATCTTGTTGACTATGGTCTTCTTGGCAAGGACTATTACATTGACGAGAACGGATATGGTGTTAAATATACCAGTGATGAGAAGACAGCCATGGGCATAAGTACGGCGGCTTACAGAGAAGGATATAATCAGTTCATACCGTACTATTCATGCGCCGAGGAAGCGGCAAAGCTTATTACATCACAGCCTACTTCAGAAGCTAAGGCAGCTGAGATGCAGGTTATGCAGGATGCAATCGAGTTTTGTATAGCTAACGAGGGTGCAGGCTTTACGTCTGATACATATGTTAACAAGGGTACAGATCTTGATTTGATGCTTACAAACGCAATGCTTGATTTTATTGATGGAACAATTGATGAAATACAGCTTGATGCCATTCATCAGCAGTGGTTAGAGGCAGGAGGTCAGGCTTATATCGATGAAATGCGGGCAGCCTATAAAGCAGCACATAACTAACAAATAAAACTTTTTAACTTTTAAATCCTATATATGCAGTTTAATCCCCTCCATAGTTAATTGTGAAGGGGATTAAATGTATAAAATAATGTAACAGTTAAGCTTAACTGTTACATTATAATTAAATTATTAAGGAGGCATATATGAAAAATCTGGTTAAACCGCCTTATCTTGGTGTTGCATATTATCCGGAGGACTGGGACAGCTCATTTATGCAAAAGGATATAGCCATGATGAAAGAGGCAGGCATAAATGTTGCCAGAATCGGGGAATTTGCGTGGAGCAGGATGGAAAGAGAGGAGGGGTTTTTTACCTTTGACTGGTTGCATATGGTTATAGATGAGCTGGCAAAGGCAGGCATAGCGACTGTTCTTGGTACACCTACCGCGACACCGCCTGTATGGCTTGGCAGAAAGTTTCCGGGAATTTTCCGGGAGTTTGAAAGTGGTATGGTAAAAAATCACGGAGGAAGAAGGCATTGTTGTTCTAATAACCGTGATTATGTAAAATATTCTCTTAGAATTACAGAAAAGCTGGCACAGGAGTTTGGAAATAATAAAAATATTATCGGATGGCAGATAGATAATGAGATATATTACCGTGACAGCGGCTGCTTTTGCCCTGCATGTCAGGAAAAGTTTAAGGTATGGCTTAAGAACAAATTCGGAACGGCAGAGGAGTTAAATTCACGATGGAATCTGGGAGTATTCAGTCAGGAGTATTCGGATTTTGAGGAAATACCGGCACCCAGAAATGCGTGGGTAAATCCCCATCACTTGCGGGAATGGCAGACATTTCAGCAGTATTCGCACATTGAATTTGTTGCAAAGCAGGCAGAAATACTAAAGAAATATACGGATGCCCCGGTTGGTACTGATATCATGCCGTTTAATGGTATGAATTATCACGATATGTTCAGAAAAATGGATGTGGTGCAGTTTAATCATTATAATACGGCTGAAAATCTGTGGCAGGCCGGTATGTGGTTTGATTTTATCCGTAACATAAAGGACAGGCCATTCTGGAATACGGAAACGTCTACCTGCTGGGGCGGCTCTGATTGTGTCGCTGAAAAGTTAAAGCCTTACGGCTTTTGCTATGTCAATTCATGGCTTCCGGTAGCAATGGGTGGGGAAGCTAATATGTACTGGCTCTGGCGTACACACTGGGGCGGACATGAGATTATGCATGGTTCGGTCATTTCTGCAAGCGGCAGACCGATGCATACGTATGAGGAGGTTAAGAGGGTAGCCGGAGATTTCAAAAAAGCGGCAGAATTTTTATGTAATACTGAGGTTAAAACTTCGCTGGCAATGCATTTTACATCGCATGCGTGGAATGTATTTCTGACCCAGCAGCCTTTTATGGGATTTGATTATCTGGAGAAGCTTTCGGAGTGTTTCTATCGTCCGCTCATTGATTCATGCTGCCGTCCTGACGTTATAGAGGCAGAACATTCCCTGGATGGTTATAAGCTTTTATTTACACCGTTTGTTCCATCACTGCTTGATAATAATATGGGTGAAAGAATTGCGGCCTGGGTAAGAGACGGCGGTGTGTGGGTTGTAGGTCCTTCCACAGATATCAGGGATAATGAGGGGGCACGCTTTAAAGACCGCCCGTTTGGAATGCTTGAAGAATTTGCCGGTGTTAAATGGTGTTTTTCGCTTCCGGATGGAAAAGACGGAACAGAGTGTGCTTTTGTTACAGGAGAAAAATTTGAAGGAAGTGACTGGTTTGAGCTGTTTGAAGCGGACGGTGATGAGCTTGCATGTGTATCAAAGGCAGCTCACAGTGCGGCAGACGGCAAGGCAGTATTTTTAAAGAAGAGAGTCGGCAGGGGCTGTGTATTTGTTCTTGGAACTCTTCCGTCATATGAAACCATGAAAAATTATATAATTCCGGAAGCCTTTCGCGAGGCAGGAATATCGCATGATGACGGTCAGGGTGATTCATTTATGGTAATTGACAGGGAAGGCACAGCAGATATTAAAGGAAAGATAATTCTTGAATATGCACAAAAAGGCGGAGAATATACACTGCCTTACCCCGCCAGAGATGTGCTTACAGGAAAAATACTGTCAGGCAGAATAGAAATAGCACCATATCAGGTTCTTGTGCTGGAAGCCTTAAAGTAGTAATCAGCTGCCAAAGTGACTTTTAAATTCACTTGGTGATTCGCCGTAGTATTTTTTGAATGCTTTTGAAAAGCAGTACTGGTCAGAATATCCCAGTGAATATGAAGTGGCCTTAATTTTGCTGCCGGGTTTTGATAAAAGCTCGGCGGCTTTTTTCATACGGCAGTCTACAATATGCTGCTTTGGGGTGATGCCGGTACGGTAGCGGAAATATACTATAAAATATTTTTCGCTCATGCCTGCAAAGTCAGCCAGCTCTTTTATGCTTAAATCGGAACAATAGTTGTTTTCTATATATTCAAGTATTGAATATATAATCAAGTCTCCTTTCTGGGGACTTGTGTCGTGAAAATGTATGCAGTGCTCCTTGCCTGCATCGAATATGACAGATAAAAACATCATAAAATCTGCATACATTGAAAATGTGATGTTCTGTTTTATTGGAAAGTATTCTTTTGTGGCATGGGCAATAAAGTTTACTGAAGCTTTTTTCAGGTGATTTTTCTTTACTATTCCGGCAAGGTTAAGTCCTGCAAGAACATCGAGCTCATTGCCTGATTTGAGTGTAAAATGGTTTACCACGAAGTTACAAAATTCATCGGATGAGGCTTTATAAGGCTCACCGGGATAGAAAAGTACAATGTCGCCCGGAGAGGTAAGAAATTCTTTGTTATCAACCTTGAAAAGGATGTTGCCGGTCCGGATGGTCCATAACGTGTAGTCAGGGTTTATCTTTGACTCGCGCCAGCCGCCTTCATGCGAGCAAAGGAGACATAATTTAAGGTTGAGGGAGATATTAGGTATGGATGTCAATAAATTATAATCACTCATATGCTGTTCCTTTCATGGATATTAAGGATATAAACATTATATCACTAAAAATGTGGTTGTGCCATATGATGTGAATAAATACCGTGCTTTTTGACATCATAAGTTACTTTCTGCCATTTGAATGAGCCGGTGTATTCAGATTTTATAAAATAATCCATCTTTTTTTTAGGAAAGATACTAAACTACTTTGACAAAACAGTATATATAATATAAAATGTAGTTAAGTAAAAGTTCAGCTGGCGCAGACACTCGAAAACAGCACTCTGTGCTAAGCGGCGATTTATTTGCCGGTTTAACTTAATTATTGCGTTTAACTTATGAACTGTTACAACATATTTATGAAAGGAAAGATAACAATGGCAGATTTGGTTAGAGACAGTTTTACGTTGCCGGGCGAGTCAGGCTATGAAGAGCTTACTTTAAGACTTGCTAAAAAGTGGGGAGCAGATGTAATCCGTGACAGTGACGGAACACAGCTTTCAGATGAAATTATTAATTCAGGATATGGTATTTATTCAACGATTTGTCTTATTCGTTCAGTTAACGGATGGGCTAAGAACAATATGGACAAGCTACAGCAGAATTTCCTTATGAGTAATCCTGTTATGGCAGAGAGTGATGTAGTGACGATTGACCCGCTTAAGGGATATTTTACTGAGCAGTTTATGGTTAATACATTTGATGATGCAAAAGAGTTCTGGCAGGTATTTGACCGTACATCAGGCAAAGAGGTTTGTATTTCTGACTGGGATTTTAATAAAGAGACAGGACTGGTTACAGTTAAGAATGCGAAAAAATACCACAATTATACGGTTAACTTCCTTGCAGTAAGACTTTGGGAAGAAATTTCCATGTATAATCATATTACCAATGACTGGGGTGATAAGGAGCACCTTATGGCAGTTGAGCCAAGATGCCCTGAAACTCAGGAGGAGATTTTAAGATGGTTAGAAGAGTGGTGTATTTCACATCCTGCGACTACTGTAGTACGTTTTACATCAATGTTTTATAATTTTGCATGGTTCTGGTCAGATGATTCTAAGAAGCGTGATGTGCTTTCTGACTGGGGCTCATATGATTTTACGGCTAATCCTATTGCACTTCGTGCTTTTGAAGCTGAAAAAGGCTACAAGATGACATCTGAGGACTTTATTAACAATGGTAAATATAATCAGACACAGAATGCACCGACTAAGAAGTACAGAGAATGGATGGATTTCGTTAACAGATTCGTAATTGATTTTGGCAAGAAGTGCATCGACATGGTACATAAATATGGCAAGAAGGCATATGTTTTCTATGATGACAGCTGGATTGGCGTAGAGCCTAACGGTGAGAGATTTGAAGAATTTGGCTTTGATGGACTTATCAAATGTGTATTCAGCGGCTTCGAGGCAAGACTTTGTGCCAATGCGAAGGTTGAAAAGCATGAGCTTAGACTTCACCCGTATCTCTTCCCGACAGGACTTTCAGGCGAGCCTACATTTGCACCTGGCGGTAACCCGAAGCTTGATGCACAGAAGTTCTGGCAGAATGTAAGAAGAGCACTTCTTCGTACACCTGTTGACAGAATAGGTATGGGCGGATATCTTCATCTGGTTGAGCCGTTCCCGGATTTCTGTGATTATATTGAGAAGGTTACAGACGAGTTCAGACTCCTTAAGAGCTTCCATGAAGCCGGGGCACCTTATGTAATTCCGGGTAAGGTCATGATTCTTACAGCCTGGGGTTCACTCCGTGCATGGACATGCAGCGGTCACTTACATGAGCATCCGGAGGTAGATTTAATTAATATTATCGAGTCTTTATCAGGACTTCCGTTTGATGTAGAGTTTAAGAGCTTTGACGATATTAAGAAGGATGGAATCGGAAGTGATGTAAAGGTTATCATCAATGCAGGTGTACTTAACAGTGCATGGAGCGGCGGTGACAACTGGAAGGATGCCGAGGTTACGGCTATTCTTACTGAGTGGGTTGCTAATGGCGGCGGATTCATCGGTGTAAACGAGCCTTCCGCAACAGATTTTTCAACACAGTTCTTCCAGATGAGTCATGTACTTGGTGTTGATAAGGACCTTGGAACTAAGAAGTGTCTTGGAAAATATAATTATGATGTTCAGGCAGAGCATTTCATCACGGCACAGAATGAGAAGGTTGACCTTCCGCACTGCGATGGTGTATTTGTCCTTGACGGAAGTGTTAATGTGCTCGCCAATGCTTCAAACGGAGCACCTGCACTTACAACGCATGATTTTAAGAATGGCCGTGGCGTATACATGTCAGGTTATAGATTTAATCTTGAAAATACAAGGCTTCTCATGCGTGCAATTTTATATGCAGCAGGTATGGAGAGCGGTATGGATATGTATGTATGTGACAATCCTCTTACGGAGTGCGCATATTATCCGGGAAGCAACAAACTTGTAATTATCAATAATACAGGTGATGTCCAGAAGGCAAAGGTTAATACGGCTGGTGGTCTTGTAGAGGCCGAAATTGAGCCATACGATATTTTTATAAAATAATTTGTTGAAATTATAAACGGGGCTGTAAAAAACAGTGCTGGAGAAAAGTTGTGGTGATGCCGAAAGGCAACACCGCAACTTTTCCACTTTTTTAATACATCCAGCGACGGTGTGAAATTTTTTCTGTAAATTCTGATCTTCTATGATAATTGTTGCGGCTTGATAGCAGTTTTCTGCTATCAGCCGTTATTTATTTAATAGCAGAAATCAGCTGATATGTCAAGAGCGCCCGGAAAATTCCGGGCGTATATTTACTCTTGATATTCCGGTTTTTTTGCTATATCAGCATTCTGTCAGGAAACATTATCTCTAACTCACCCCGGATTTTTCCCCAGTTTCGGACAGGCATTGTCCATTTTTTCGCAATTTCAAAGGTTCCCAGATACAATGCCTTCATCAGCGCCTGTGAGCTTGGAAACACGCTGCGCTGCTTATTCAGTCTTCGATAACAGGAGTTCAGTGATTCTATGGCATTTGTGGTGTAAAATGCGGTACGGACATCCTTGGAAAATTTGAAAATTGGGGTAATGGCATCCCAGTTGTCACGCCAGCGGTTCATCGCACTTGGGTACTGACCCGACCATTTTTCGGTCACAGCCTCCAACTGTTTTCTGCCAGCTTCTTCATCTGCAGCCGTATAGATTGTCTTTAAATCTTTTGCAAAGGCTTTCATATCCTTGTTTGCAACATATTTAAGAGTATTTCTGACCATATGTACGATACAACGCTGTTGTTCGGTTTTTGGAAATGCCGTGGAGATTGCATCTTTTATTCCGGTCAGTCCATCCGAGCAGAGGATGAGAATGTCCTGAACTCCGCGGTTTTTCAGGCTGTTCAGCACCGATAGCCAGTATTTACTGCTTTCATTTTCACCTACTACTATGCTGAGTACTTCTTTCATACCGTCTTCATTAATTCCGAGCACCACATATGCTGCAAGTTTTCTGATTACTCCATCATCACGTACAGAAAAATGTACTGCATCAATGAACACAATCGGATATACAGGGGACAGCGGACGATTCTGCCATTCCTCGATTCT
>CAZBHM010000024.1:0-19547 GCA_964491975.1 uncultured Lachnospiraceae bacterium
AGGTATGGGCATTCCGGTATCATGTGAGGTTGATATTTACGGAGCACTCAGCGAGTTTATCGGAACATGTGTGTCAGGTGATATTGTTACGCTTCTTGACATTAATAATACGGTGCCTGCTGATATGTATGAAGAATCAATTAAGGGCAGATTTGATTATACACATAAGGATACATTTATGGGATTCCACTGCGGCAATACCAATCATAAGAAGCTGGCTTTCTGCGGAATGAAATATCAGATGATTATGGCCAGAAATCTTCCGATTGAGGTTACACAGGGAACGCTTGAGGGTGATATAGTTCCCTGCGACATTACATTTTTCAGGCTTCAGTCAACAGCTGACACAAAGCTTCGTGCTTATATCGCACAGGGTGAGGTTTTACCGGTTGCTACTAAATCTTTCGGAGGCATTGGTGTTTTTGCAATTCCGGAGATGGGAAGATTTTACAGACATGTGCTTATTGAGAAGAATTTCCCACATCATGGTGCAGTAGCATTTGGACATCATGGCAAGGCTATATTTGAGGTATTTAAATATCTTGGCGTTGAATTATCTGAGATTGGATATAACCAGCCAAAGGGAGTACGTTACCCAAGTGAAAATCCATTTTAACCGAATCAGCAAGTTTTTGGCATTGGCCGTGAATAACAGCAATAAGCAGTGAGTGTGACTCTCCTGTATTGTTGAAGCGTTACAGCGTAATAAGTATTAGGAGGAAATGTTTTGAGGATTCAGATAAATGATGTTTTGACACTTATTGATGGTGAAGTGGTAAAGAAAACAGTATGTATTGATAAGAAAATTGTAAGTGTGGCAGATAAGGCACCTGCGGATTTTGTGGCAGATACTGTTATCGACGGACATAACAGGCTTTTAATGCCCGGTATGGTTAATTCGCATACGCATGCATATATGTCAGTGTTCCGTAATCTGGCGGACGACCTTGCGTTTGATGAATGGCTTTTTGGACGTATTTCGCCGCTTGAGGATAAGCTTTTGTTAAATGACTGCTACTGGGGAAATATGCTTTCGTGTCTTGAGATGATTAAGAGCGGTACAACATGTTTTGTGGATATGCATATGGCACTTAACCAGTCGGTACTTGCTGCGAATGAAACAGGAATGAGAGCCGTTATTACAAGAGGACTTGTGGGCAGTGATGCCCATGATAAGGGCGGAACCAAGCGAATAATGGAAGCCTTCGAGGAGTTTGAGTTTGCGAGGGATAATAATTATGACCGAATAAAGTTCATGCTGGGACCGCATGCCATCTATACATGCGGACGGGATTATTTGTTAAAGATTGCAGAAATCGCCAAAGAGAAGAATTTTGGCATTAATATTCATCTTTCAGAGACTAAGCGTGAGGTTTCTGAATGCATTAAGAATAACGGTATTTCACCGGTTAAGTATGTACAGAGCCTGGGACTTTTTGATGTTCCGGCAATTGCAGCGCATTGTGTATACGTTGATGATGATGACATGCATATTCTTAAAAATAACGGAGTGTCGGTTGCAACTAATCCGGCAAGTAACATGAAGCTTGGCCGCATGCCATCTATACATGCGGACGGGATTATTTGTTAAAGATTGCAGAAATCGCCAAAGAGAAGAATTTTGGCATTAATATTCATCTTTCAGAGACTAAGCGTGAGGTTTCTGAATGCATTAAGAATAACGGTATTTCACCGGTTAAGTATGTACAGAGCCTGGGACTTTTTGATGTTCCGGCAATTGCAGCGCATTGTGTATACGTTGATGATGATGACATGCATATTCTTAAAAATAACGGAGTGTCGGTTGCAACTAATCCGGCAAGTAACATGAAGCTTGGCAATGGTTTTGCGCCGGTAAGCCGCCTTCTTGAGAAGGGTATCAATGTATGCCTTGGAACAGACAGCCAGGCAAGCAATAATACGCTTAATATGTTTACGGAGATGCGCCTTTTGTCAATGATTCATAAGGGTGTTGAATGTGATGCACAGGCAATGCCGGCCAGGACGGTTCTTAAGTGCGCAACTGAGAATGGTTATAAGGCTATAGGCATGGGAGATGTGGCAGGTAAGATTGAGGCTGGTAAGGTGGCAGACCTTGTGCTTCTTGATATTGATGCACCACAGTTTTATCCACGTAATAATCTTACGGCTGCACTTGTATATTCAGCTAACGGTTCAGAGGTTGACACTGTTATCATAGATGGTGAAATAGTCATGAAAAATAAAGAGGTTCTGACAATTGATACAGAACGTGTATATTACGAAATTAACAGGATAACGGCTGATTATGTCTAAAGAAACACTTAGCTTATGACAGGCTGTTTTACAGGTGCTAAATGGAATGAATGTTTATATTAGAAAGGAAAAATAGATGGAAAGTATAATCAGAGACATTAATCTTGCTGAAAGCGGAAGAAGAAAGATTAACTGGGTTCGTGCAAATATGCCGGTGCTTAACAGCATTGAGAAGGATTTTAAGAGAGACATGCCCTTTAATGGTGTTAAGGTAGCACTTTCAATTCATCTTGAGGCAAAGACGGCATACCTTTGTGAGGTGCTCGCGGCAGGCGGTGCCGAGCTTTATATTACGGGAAGTAATCCTTTGTCAACACAGGATGATGTTGCAGCGGCACTTGTTGCGGGAGGACTTAATGTTTTTGCGTGGCATGCGGCAACACCGGAGGAATATGAGGCGCATATCAGAAAGGTAATAGAAGCAGGTCCGGACATTATTATTGATGATGGCGGTGACCTTGTTAATATGATACACACTTCATATCCTGAGCTTCTTAAGAATGTAATAGGCGGATGCGAGGAAACTACTACAGGTATTATAAGGCTTAAGGCAATGAATGCAGACGGAAAGCTTAAGTTTCCGATGATGATGGTTAATAATGCACAGTGTAAATTCCTGTTTGACAACCGTTATGGTACCGGACAGTCAGTCTGGGACGGTATTAACCGTACAACCAATCTTATCGTGGCAGGCAAGCAGGTGGTTGTTGCCGGTTATGGCTGGTGCGGTAAGGGTGTTGCGATGCGCGCCAAAGGACTTGGAGCCAAGGTTATTGTGACTGAGATTGACCCGGTAAAGGCAATTGAGGCAGTTATGGATGGTTTTGATGTTATGCCGATGAATGAGGCCGCAAAATATGGTGATTTCTTTGTGACGGTAACAGGCTGTCGTGATGTTATTACAGAAAAGGATTTCATGCTTATGAAGGATGGAGCAATCCTGTGTAATGCGGGACACTTTAATGTGGAGATAGATATGGAGACGCTTGAGAAAATTGCAGTAGAGAAGGAAGAAAAGCGTAATAATATCATGGGTTACCAGATGGTAAATGGAAGATGGATTAATGTTATAGCAGAGGGCCGCCTTGTTAATCTTGCAGCAGGCGACGGACATCCGGCTGAGATTATGGATATGAGCTTTTCCATTCAGGCACTCAGTGCATTATGGCTTTTACAGCATAAGGATGATAAGAAGGATATGCTTATTGAGATTCCTAAGGAGATTGATAATCTTGTGGCAAAGCGTAAGCTTAACTTCTGGGGCTGCAAAATTGATGAGCTTACGGATGAACAGAAGGATTATCTTAGTGCATGGAATGTGTAAGAAAGGGAGGTTTTAGTATGGCAGATTATCCTACACCACATATTGATGCGAAACCCGGTGATTTTGCAAAGACCGTACTTATGCCGGGAGACCCGCTTCGTTCAAAGTTCATAGCAGAGAATTTTCTTGAAAATCCCGTGCTTGTTAATAATGTGCGCGGCGTTCAGGGCTATACAGGCACTTATAAGGGAACGAAGGTGTCGGTTATGGCAAGTGGAATGGGAATGCCTTCCATAGGCATTTACAGCCATGAGCTTTATAATGTGTTTGGGGTTGAGAATATAATAAGAATAGGCTCGACAGGCTCAATCAACATGAATGTTAATATAAGAGATATTGTATTTGGAATGGGCGCGTCTACCAATTCAGCATTTGCCGGTCAGTATGAGCTTCCGGGTACATTTGCACCAATTGCAGATTATAAGCTTTTAAAAACTGCGATTGGAGAGGCAGACAAGCTTAATGTGCGTTACCATGTCGGCAATATTTTGTCGGCAGATACATTTTATGATGATAACCCGTCAGTTAAGGAAAAATGGGCTAAGATGGGCATTATGTGTATCGAGATGGAAGCCGCAGCTCTTTATATGACTGCAGCAAGACTTGGTAAGAAGGCTCTTGCGATGTTTACTGTTTCAGACCACCTTCTTACCGGTGAGGCAACTACTGCAAAAGAGAGACAGACAACATTTACGCAGATGATGGAGATTGCGCTTAATACTGCGGTGGAGCTTGAGTGGCAGCAGCAGTAGTAGCAGCAGTAGCATCATTTGTCTTTGTGGCATTTTTGCGAAATTCACGTGGTGAGATATTATATATGCGCCTGAAAATTCTTGTAAGATGCGCAGTTGAGGTGAAGCCGCATTTTATTGCAATGTCGTTGATGGAAAGGTCTGTTTCAAGAAGCATTTTGTGAACCTTAGACAGACGTACATTATATATATAGTCAAGAAATGTTGCTCCGGTTGCGGAATGGAACAGTCTGCAAAAGTGATATTTGCTAAGATGTACCATATCGGCTACCATGTCAAGAGATATCTGCTCACTGTAATGTTTGTTGATGTAGTGGATTGCGGCAACTATTTCAGACTGGACGTTTTGGCTGGGTACTACTTCGGTGGTTTCAGTCAGTTCCTTTACATGCATAAGAAGCTGAAAGGCTGCAGTGTACAGCTGTTTGGCGGCAAGAAAGCCGTTTTTTCCGGCAAGGGCATGGATTCTTCTGTATTCGCAAAGAACAGAGGCGGTCTGTTCATCGTTAAGATGAATAATGCATGAATTAAGCTTCTCTGAAAGCAACCGCTGTTCATTTTCTGACAAAAAGAATGAGAGGGTATCAAGTGAAAGATTCATTACATATCTTTCATAATAATTAAATTCACGACTTTCCGTATAATGTATGTCAAAAGGGCGAAGTATATACATATCACCCGGTTTTAGTATATGGCATATGTCATCAAGGAAAAAATAGCGTTCGCCATGAACCTGCAGATATATTTCATAAGCATTGTGATAATGCTGCGGCATGTCATATTTTTCGCTGTTTTTAATAAATTCTATAAAGAATTTGTCTATAGGATAAAATTTCTGCTGCATAATGTGCCTCCGTATTTCCTGTTTCTTGGGTACATTATAACAGCAAAATTAAATGATAGCAATATTTGAATGTTTTTTATTTTATTACGGCAATAAAATCATTGTTTTAACAATAATTGCGTGATAGAATGTATGTATAATTAAAAAGATAAACTATATGAGGTGAAAACATGAAAGAGACAATTATTCAGTTTGGTGAGGGTGGATTTTTAAGAAGTTTTGTTGATTACTTTTTTGATGGCCTTAATAAGCAGGGCTTATATGATGGTAAGGTTGTAGTTGTACAGCCAATCGAGAAAGGTATGGTTCCTGTGCTTAATGAGCAGAATGGTGAGTATCACCAGTTCCTCCGCGGCATCAAGGACGGAAAGCCTGTAGAAGAAATGACAAAGGTTACAGTTATTTCAAGAGGAATTAATCCTTACGAGGATTATAATGCATACCTTGAGCTTGCACATAATAAGGATGCGAGAGTAATCGTTTCTAATACAACAGAGGCAGGTATTGTTTATCTTGGAACAGAGAAGCTCGATGATGCGCCTCCGAAGTCATTCCCTGCAAAGCTTACGGCTCTTCTTTATGAGCGTTTTAAGGCAGGACTTCCGGGATTCATTATTTTATCATGTGAGCTTATCGACCATAACGGTGATGTGCTTAAGGACTGTGTGCTTAAGTATGTTGAGCTTTGGGAACTTGGAGAGGATTTTGAGAATTTCGTAAAGAATGAGAATCATTTCTGCAGCACACTTGTAGACCGTATCTGTACAGGATATCCGAGAGATGACATTGAAGAGTTTACAGCTAAGATTGGTAAGGTTGATAACCTTGTAAATACAGCCGAGATTTTCCATTTATGGGTAATAGAGGGACATTTTGAGGACGAGCTTCCTTTCCAGAAGGCAGGCTTTAACGTAGTATGGACAGATGATGTAACTCCATACAAGAAGAGAAAGGTAAGAATCCTTAACGGCGGACATACATCCATGGTTCTTGCTGCTCATCTTTACGGTCTTGAGACAGTTGGACAGTGTGTTGAGGATGAAGTAGTAGGCAAGTTCTTAAGAAAGACAATTTTTGAGGAGATTATACCTACACTTGGTAATTCTGATGTTGACATCCAGTTTGGTAAGGATGTTATCGAAAGATTTGCTAATCCATTTGTAAAGCATAAGTTATTATCAATCGCGCTTAATTCAGTAAGTAAGTTTACAGCAAGAGTACTTCCTACAATTTTGGAGTACTATGAGCAGAACAACAAGCTTCCGGAGTGCCTTACATTCTCACTTGCAGCACTTCTTGCATTCTATAAGACAGATGCAGCCAATGATTTGCCTGAGGTTATGGAATTCTTAAAGACTGCAACAGTAGAAGAAGCACTTGCGAAGAAGGAATACTGGGATGCAGACTTAAGCTTTATGAAGGATGAGGTAGAGCGTTACTATAATGCAATCCAGAATGATGGTATTGCAAAGGCTTATCAGATGGTACTGTAAGGAGTGAAAATTATGGAATGGTTAAAAATTCATCCCGATGATAATGTAGAGGTAAGTGCAAAGACAGGACATAAGCGTGCCATAAAGGATATCAGGGCAGGCGAGGCTGTTATTAAATATGGTTTCAGCATTGGTAATGCAACAGAGGATATTAAGGCAGGTGACCATGTACACAGCCACAATTTAAAGACCGGACTTAAGGAAGGCAATGTATACACATATGAGCCTAATCTTACAGAACTTAAATTTGACAGCGTAAAGGATGCGACATTTGAAGGATATCTTCGTGAGAATGGTGATGTTGGTATCAGAAATGAGATATGGATTGTTAACACTGTAGGATGTGTCAATGCACTTGCAGAGAAGCTTTCAAGACTTACGGGTGCCAAGTGTTTCCCGCATCCTTACGGATGTTCACAGCTTGGCGATGACCATACAACAACACAGAAGATTCTGAAAGGTCTTGTTAATCATCCTAATGCAGCAGGTGTGCTTGTACTTGCACTTGGCTGTGAGAACAATACACTTGACAGCTTTAAGGCACTTCTTGGTGATATCAATGTGAACAGGGTGAAATTCCTTGTTGTCCAGAAGTGTGAGGATGAGATAGAAGAAGGCGTTAAGCTTATACATGAGCTTGAGGCATACAGAGATACCTTTAAGAAGCAGACATTCCCTGTTTCAAGATTAAGAGTAGGTCTTAAGTGTGGCGGTTCAGACGGATTTTCAGGCATTACAGCCAATCCGCTCCTTGGACAGTTCTCAGACAGACTTATTTCAGCAGGCGGAAGCACGGTGCTTACTGAGGTTCCGGAGATGTTTGGCGCTGAGACCATCCTTATGAACAGATGCGTTAATGAGGAAGTCTTTAATAAGACAGTTGATCTTATTAATAATTTTAAGGCATATTTCGTTGCGCACAATCAGGTTATTTACGAGAATCCTTCACCTGGCAATAAAGAGGGTGGTATTACTACTCTTGAGGAAAAATCACTCGGCTGTACGCAGAAGGGTGGCAAGGGTCCGGTTGTTGATGTTCTTAATTATGGTGATGCAGTTACAAAGAACGGTCTTAATCTCCTTAACGGGCCGGGTAATGATATGGTAGCCATTACTAATCTTGTGGCAGCGGGATGTCATATGGTGCTTTTTACAACAGGTCGCGGAACACCGCTTGGTGCGCCGGTTCCAACTGTAAAGGTGGCATCTAACTCAATGATAGCTGAGAGAAAATCTAACTGGATTGATTTTAATGCAGGACCGATGATTGAAGGTGCAAATCTTGCAGACGACTTCTTTAAGTATATCTGTGAGGTTGCCAGTGGTAAAGAAACTAATAATGAAAAGAACGGATATCATGAGATTGCCATTTTTAAGGATGGCGTAACATTATAGTTCTGTGTGGAAAATATCAGTTAACTGTTATGAATAGTTTATTGTGAAAATTCCCTCCATTTGTTATAATTCATACTAAGAAAGGTTATTCGAATAATTTCTTGTACGATATGATAACGATATGGAGGGATTTTTTATGAGAATTAAAAGAGGTCTGGCGGTTTTTCTTGCCGCTACAATGGCAGCTTCGGCTTTTGTAGGATGTGGTGGAAATACAGCTGCTAATGATACGACGACATCTGCGCAAACGACAACTACTCCTAAGAGTAATGCTGATGGCACAACGGCACCAACGACAAAGGGAGAAGCTCCTTTTAAGTTAAGCGTTCTGCTCCCGGGTGGAAGCCATGCTAATGATGAGCTTGATCTTACGATTACGTGGCGTGAGCTGCTTGAGAATTATACAAATACTGATATAACATGGGAACTTTACGATTCTAATTCATATTATGAGAAGCTTACACTTAAGTATGCTTCAGGTGAGCTTGCGACGGTCATGGTAACAGACCAGAATGCGGAGTTTATGTCAGCTTGTAAGTATAATACATTTTGGGATTTAACAGATTATCTTGATTTATATGATAACTTGTCTGTTATTCCGGCTTCAGTTCGTATGAATGCTTCACAGGATGGTAAGCTTTACGGTGTACCTCGTTCACGTAATCTTGGACGTAATGCATGTTCATACCGTTCAGACTGGGCTGACAGGTTAGGTCTCGGTCATCCGGAGACAATTAATGACCTCTATGAGATGGCTGTTGCATTTACTAATAATGACCCGGATGGCAATGGTAAGAATGATACATATGGTTTCGGACTTGACAGTTGGTCAGGACAGTGGGATATTATGTTCCCTTGGTTTGGTGTTCATAATGTATGGGGCTTTGATGAGAATGGCAAGCTTGAATACTACGCAATGCAGGATGAGTTTAAGACAGCTCTTAAAGAATTTCAGAAGTGGAATTCTGAGGGTCTCATTAATGAAGGCTGGAATTCTTTAGGCGCAGGTAAGGCAGAGAAGGAAATTTTTAGAAATAATATCGCAGGTATTCAGATTCAGGTTGCTGATACGACAAGAAAGTCACAGGAAGCCATGAACGGTTCAGAGACTGCTCCGGGAAACTATCCTGATGCAAGATTTACATACTTTGGTGCAGTAGAAGATGGTACACATGGTTATAATGTACTTCCTACGGCAGGTTATAATGGATATGTAGCTGTTACAAAGGCACTGGCTCCTACAGAGGCTGAACTTCTTAAGGCACTTCAGTTTTTAAATGACGTTAATGATGCGTATGTTGTTAATCTTGTTCAGTTTGGACTTGAAGGCAAGGATCATTACATTGATGCAAATGGTTATGGTGTCAGATATACAAGTGATGAGAAGAGTGCCATGGGTATCAGCACAGCATCATACAGAGATGGTTATAATCAGATGCTCGGTTTCTGGCATAATGCAGAAGAGGCAGCAAAGATTCTCGTAACAGATCCTTCACTCAACTCTGATATTAGAAATGCAGAGAATGCAATTAAGGTTGAAAATGAGCAGTATACAATCGCTAACTATGGTGCAGGCTTTACATCTGAGACATATGTTAAGAAGGGTGCAGAGCTTGATGATATGATAGAGAAGGCAATTCTTGATTTTATTCTTGGCAATATTGATGAGGTAGGTCTCGATGCCCAGCTTCAGACATGGTTAGAAGCAGGCGGCCAGGATTACATTAATGAAATTAATGCAGCATACGAGGCTTCTAAGAACTAAAAATTAAAACCTATATATGCAAAAATGCACGCTTACCTTTAGCAGGGAGCGTGCATTTTGTATAAAAAGGACTTGGCTAGTTAGTGTATATATCTGAGCCTTTATTGGTGCGTCTGTATTCGGATGGGGTAAGATTAAAACATTTTTTAAACTGGCGCATAAAATGTACATCATTATTATAACCGCACAGGCGGGCTACTTCACTAATTGTAAGCTGCTCGTTATTAAGCAGATCAGTTGCGTAATGAAGTCTGCTTTTAATGACATCCTCGATGGGGGTAGTGTTAAACATCTCCTTATATAAACGTTGCAAATATGTGGTACTTATATTCAAATCCCCGGCCATATGTTCGACGGTCCATTTGAAGGCTGGCGAAGCAAATATGTCATTTTTAAGCTGGATTAGGCGTTGTGAATAAGGGGAAGGCGTGTGATTTTTTTGTATATTGTCATAAAATTCACTCGCTTTCAGCAATAGAGTATGCAGAAGCAGGGATATAGTCTGTTTACGCTTAATATTGTTGGAATTAAATTCAAACAGAATCTTCTTTATAGTATCAGTTACGAAATCGGTGTCCTGTACATGAATCAGTGTATTAAGAGGAAGACCGATAGAGTCTAAAAAGCTTTTATCACATCCGTTAAAATAAATCCAGTCGTTTATGTAATTAGTTTTGTATGCGGAATACCTGTATGGAAAACCAATATCAAAAACAATCAGCTGGTTGGCTTCGGTTATAATTGTATTGTTATTAAACTCAAATACAGCCGGGGATTTAACGTACAGAAGAAGAAAGCTTGTATTTCCATTTGGACGGTTCATGATAAATTTAGGGTTGTGAAGACTGTTGCAGCCAATCTGCGTTACGCGCATAAGGGCACCTCTTTTCTGTGGAATAAATCAGTACTGATTGTATTATATACTATTGAATCTGAAAAGTCAAAATGTTAAGATAAAAGCATTCAAAGAACGTAAAGGAAGGTGTATTATGTTAAGTAAATTGCCTAAATATAATTTTAATTATGAATGGATTTTTAAAAAAGCGGATGCATTTCCGCTAGATAAAGCATTGGAAAGTCATAAGGATATTAATGGAAGATATTTTTATGAAAAGGAATATGTGTGCAGCGACTGGAAAGAAGTGAGCCTTCCGCATACCTTTAATGATGAGGATGCTTTTGTGAGCAGAATAGCCGACCATGGAAGTGAGTATGACAGGACATTTTCTTTTTATCGGAAGAATTTTGTGCTTAACAAAGAGGATGAGGGAAGTAAAGTAATAATTGAGTTTGAGGGAATACGTCAGACGGCATATGTTTATGTAAATGGAAATATGGCAGGCTTTTCGGAGAATGGTGTTGCACCGTTTGCTTTGGATATAACGGCTTATGTAAGCTTTAAAGAAACTAATCTTATTGCAATTGCAACTGATAATACTTCTTCCAGAAATATTAATGAGTGTGCTGCCGAGACTCCCAATAAGCCGGATGTTATGCCCGGATATTATAGTGTAAAGCTTACGGAAAATACGGTTATTTCCGAAGAAAGACAGGGTACCGGGTATCTTTGGAACTGTAATGATTTTAACCCATCATTTGGCGGTATTACAAAGAATGTATGGCTGCATATCAAAAATCCCGTGTATCTTACACTTCCGGTATATTCCAATCTTATGACAAAGGGTGTGTATGTGTATGCGACAGACTTTGATATTGCCGGCAAAGAGGCAGTAATTAATGTTGAGGCTGAGATTAAGAATGAGGGTGATGCACCGGCTGATGTATCATTGCTTGTAGAGCTTATTAATCATAATGGAGAGAAGATAGCGGAATTTGCTTCGGAGAAGGTTGTGGAAGGAGTTCCGGCTAAAAAAGAAGATGTGCCGCCGCTTACAATAACACCCGGGGACGCGTATGTGTGGGATGCCGGAAAAAATAAATATGTGGCAGTTGAGGAGGAGAATAAGGTGCTTCCAACTGTTACCGCATCTGAAAATGTACATAAGCTTACTGCCGGGGCCAGGGTGTCAGACCTTCGTTTCTGGTGCGATTATGACCCATATTTGTATGATGTATATGTTACACTTGTGGTAAATGGCGAAGAGAAGGATACTGTGAAAATTCAGACAGGCTTTAGAAAGGTAAGCTACGATAAGGACAGAGGACTTTTTATAAATGATAAATATGTATGGCTTACAGGGTATGCGCAGCGTTCAACAAATGAATGGGCAGCTGTTGGCGTGGCACCTGACTGGCTTAAGGATTTTGATGCAGAGCTTATAAAGGAAAGCAATGCCAATTTTATAAGATGGATGCATGTTGCGGCATGTCCGGCAGATATACGCTCCTGTGATCGTTATGGTATTGTGTGTGTACAGCCGGCCGGTGATAAGGAAAGACACGTGTATGGAAGACAGTGGGACCAGCGTGTTGAGCTTATGAGGGATGTAATTATTTATTACAGAAATAACCCTTCCATTATTTTCTGGGAGACAGGTAATAACGCTGTAAGCAAAGAACATATGCGTGAAATGACACTGCTTAAAAGAAAGCTTGACCCATCAGGCGGAAGATATATGGGTTGCAGAACCATATGCACACCGGAGGTAGTCGAGGAAGCAGAGTTTGTTGGAACAATGCTTAACCGTTATGCGGGAAGATTCGAGTCTGTGCTTATGCCTATAGTGGAAACGGAGTATTTAAGGGATGAAGCACCAAGAAGAGTGTGGGATGATTTTTCACCGCCTGATTATGATTATAAAAACCGCTGGCTTGGAAAGCATGGCAAAAAGCAGATGGGCGGAGACATGTGGGACCAGACGGCAGAGGATTTTGCACTTGCGGCAGCAGGAAGCTACCATGAATTTTTTAATGACCGTATCGGCGGAGCTTCAGGCAAAAACTTTTATTCAGCAGCGGCAGCTCTTTGCTGGACTGATTCTGCGCAGCATGGCCGTCAGGCTGCTACGGAAAATGCAAGAATGAGCGGCAGAGTGGATGCCGTAAGAGTTCCAAAGCAGAACTTTTATGTATTCAGAACTTTACAGAATCCCAAGCCTGATATGATGATAGTGGGACACTTTAATTATCCGGAGGAAAGAGAGGATACTTATCGTTATGATAAGCTTGAATTTGACGGTAATGCCTGGGTTCCGACGGGAGAGCATGCATATCGTAATCCAAAGAATAAAACGGTCTATGTCATCGGTAATGCGTTTGTGGCAGGTGTTGAGCTTTTTGTAAATGGTCTCTCAATGGGAGTTAACACTACTCCTGAACGCTCGTTTATATATGCCTTTGAAGGGGTTGACGTAACAAAGTCCGGAAAGCTTGAGGCCGTTGCATATGATATAGACGGAAATGAAATATTAAGAAGACATATAGATACTGTAGGTGAACCGGCAAAGCTTATATTAAGACCGGTTACAGGAGCATGTGGACTTATGGCCGATGGTGCAGACGTTGCATTTTTCGATGTAGAGGTTGTTGATAATGAAGGTAGAATATGTCCGCTTTGCTATGAGAAAATCGATTTTTCGATAGAGGGTGAAGCAAAATTTCTTGGTGGCTATAACAGTGGCAGGTTTAATGGTTACGGAAAGGATGACAGTGTAATACATAAGATGCATGTATATGCTGAATGTGGTAATAACAGAGTATTTGTACGTTCAACAACAAATGCCGGACAGATTGTGCTTAAAGCAAGAATGCAGGGACTTCCGGAAGAAAGCATAACAATTGAGTCTGTGAAGGTTTCTTGCATGAAGGATATAAGCACCACAATGCCTCAGCTTTATGGCAGGGAGAAGATATCTGATAGTGTTAAAGAGTCACCGTATGACGCACTTATGGCTACTAATGAAGTGCTTTGCAGAAACAAATTCGATACACGCAATTATTATAAGGTTATTATTAATGGTCGTGAGGTCGATTTCAAGGGAAGCAACAAGGTATATGAGCAGACTGGAATTTTCGGACCGGTGATTCCGGTGCTTGAACATCTTTTGTCAATCAGGCCGGAGCTGTTTGTATATTCATATGATGAGACAGCAGGCAGTCTTACACTTACATGTGGTGAGGAGACTATCACTGCCACGGTAGGACAGCCACCGCTTATTGTAAATGGTGAGGAAAATCTTATGAATGGTGAACCTGAGCTTCACAACGGAGAATTTTGCATGGAGATTAATACGGTACTGTCTTATATACGCGGTGTAAATACTGAGCTTGATAATAATATCTTTATTTATAAACTTACCGTAAAATAAGTGGACTAAAGAATGTATTTGTGTTAGAATATGTTTGTGGAAGAAGTGCCGGATTTTATAGCTCCGGCACCAAAGTCAGAGATTTTATTATTTATCGTGTGAGGACATTATAATGAAACTTAATGAGTTAAATGATGTTAGTGTAAGGAAAGAATTTGAAGCTAAAGGATATCAGCTTCCATGCTATGACAGAAAAGCATTAAGAAAAGCAACACTTGAAGAGCCGACATGGGTGCATTTTGGCGCAGGTAATATTTTCAGGGCATTTCCGGCGGCAGTATTGCAGAATATTCTTAATAAAGGGGCATATAACAAGGGTATTATTGTAGGCGAGGGCTTTGATTACGAGATTATAGACAGAGCATATAAGCCGTATGATTCGCTGAGTCTTCTGGTTACGCTTAAGGCAGACGGTTCGATTGATAAGTCTGTTATCGGGAGTGTTGTTGATGCTCTGGCGGTTGTGGATGATGAGGAGTCGCCAGAGTGGAAGAAACTTTGTGAGATTTTTGCAGCACCATCACTTCAGATGGTCAGCTACACGATAACTGAGAAGGGTTATGGTTTCTTTAAGAATGGTATTATGGAGAAAACAACAAAGCTTCTGCTTAAGAGATTTGAAGCAGGTGCGTATCCGGTTGCAATGGTGAGCATGGATAACTGTTCCCATAATGGTGACAGATTAAAGGCAGTTGTGACTGGCTATGCAAGGCAGTGGGCAGAGGAAGGCAAGGTATCAGAAGATTTTGTTGATTACCTTGAAAATTCCGGTAAGGTATCATTCCCATGGAGCATGATTGATAAGATTACACCAAGACCGGATTCTAAGGTACAGGAAATGCTTAAAGAGGATGGCTTCGAGGATGGAGAGCTTATCATTACTTCAAGAAATACATATACATCAGCATTTGTTAATGCTGAAGAGGTTCAGTATCTTGTAATAGAGAACAGCTTCCCTAACGGCAGACCACCGTTAGAGCTTGGCGGAATATATTTTACAGACAGGGAAACTGTAGACAAAATTGAAAAGATGAAGGTATGTACATGTCTTAATCCGCTTCATACGGCACTTGCGATTTACGGATGTCTTCTTTCGCATACACTTATATGTGAAGAAATGAAGGATGAGGATTTGAAGAAGCTTGTATATCGTCTGGGCTATATTGAGGGACTTCCGGTGGTTGTAGACCCGGGAATAATAAGTCCGGGGATTTTTATAGACGAGGTCTTTTATAAGAGACTTCCGAATCCTTTTATGCCTGATGCACCACAGCGTATTGCCACAGATACTTCACAGAAGCTTCCAATAAGATTTGGCGAGACACTTAAGGCTTATAAGGAAAGAGGTCTTGCAATGGAAGAACTTGAGGCAATTCCGCTTGTTATTGCAGGATACTTAAGATATCTTTGCGGTGTTGATGATGAGGGCAGGGAATTTTCACCAAGTCCGGATCCTTTGCTGGAGGAATTACAGGCTTATGTTAAGAACGTTAAATTAGGAACAGCATTAACCACAGCTGATAAAGAAAGTGTGGTTAAGCTTCTTGGACGTAAGGATGTATTTGCAGTGGACTTAAATGAGATAGGGCTTGCAGAGAAAATTATCGGAATTTTTGAGGAATTAATTAAAGGACCGGGTGCAGTAAGAGAAGTATTGACAAAGGCAACAACAAATATTAATATAAATGTGTAAGAAAACAGTTTTGGGTTGTCAGAAGCTTTCGTAATTAAATAAACAGCAGATGGGGCTGGCGGTTGATTTTGGGGATTAACCGTCAGCCTTTTTTTGCCAAAGCTTGTAATTGTGGATGAATTTTGGTATCCTTATGATATGTTAAGCAGTAGTATTGTATCATGGAATATGAAGGGGGGTAAAGTAATAATCATTCTTGATGAGTATGATATACCGATACAGGAAGCGTATGTTAACGGCTTCTGGGATGAGCTTGTTACGTTTACGAGAAGTCTTTTTAATTCCACATTTAAGACCAATCCATGGCTCGAAAGGGGAATTATGACGGGTATCACAAGAGTCAGCAAGGAGTTGATATTTTCAGAGCTTAATAATCTTGAAGTGATAACCACCACATCCGATAAATATGCAACAGCATTCGGATTTACCGAGGCAGAAGTAATTTCGGCACTTTCTGAATTTGGACTCTCTGATAAGGTGGATGAAGTCGGACGTTGGTATGATGGATTTGTGTTTGGGAATCATAAGGACATTTATAACCCTTGGTCAATCATAAATTTTCTTGGTAAGAGGGAGTGTCTTGATTACTGGGCAGCTTCAAGTTCTAATGCCCTTATAAGAGAAGGGGACAATGAGATTAAAGAAAACTTTGAGATACTTGTTAAAGGTGGGACCATTAAGTCGAAAATAGATGAACATATAGTGTATAACAGACTTAGCACGAAGAATGGAGCAGTGTGGAGTCTGCTTCTTGCAAGTGGTTATCTTAAGGTGCCGGGGCGTGAAAGGAAGCACAAAGAGACAACAGAATGTATATATGAACTTGCCATCACCAATCTTGAGACAAAAAACATGTTTGAAGAAGGATAAATGAGGCTGTTACAAAAAAAATGGAAATAATGCTTGCAATAAAATAAATAATGTGTTATACTTAAAAAGCTGTTTATGAGGTAGGAACGGAGTATGGCTATTCCGTTCGCATAATTTAGTGAAGAGGTGAAAAACATGAGAGAAGGAATACATCCTAATTATTATCAGGCAAAGGTAACATGTAACTGCGGTAATGAGTTCGTAGTTGGTTCTACAAAGTCAGAAATCCACGTAGAAATCTGTTCCAAGTGCCATTCATTCTACACAGGTCAGCAGAAGGCTTCACAGGCTCGTGGTCGTGTAGACAGATTTAACAAGAAGTACGGTATCAGTGCTAACTAGTAATAGTGCAAGAAGATAAGGTTGGGGTTAGATATCTCAACCTATTTTTGTTTAGAATAAACTGTAAAATTTTTGCTGTCAGAAATTTGGAGGGTAATATGGCAAAATTGAAGAAGAAATATTCAGGTATAGGCGGTCAGGCTGTTATTGAAGGCGTTATGATGCGCGCCGGGGATAAATATGCGGTAGCTGTAAGAAAGCCTGATAATGATATAGAAGTGCAGGTTAATAACTGCGGGGGTTTTTCAACCAAAAAGATTAGTAAGATTCCGTTTATAAGAGGTGTGTTTAATTTTATAGATTCGCTTGTTATGGGACTTAAAACCCTTATGTTTTCGGCAAGCTTTTATGAAGAAGAAGAGGTTAAGCCTACCAGGACCGATAAGGCAATGGAGAAGCTTTTTAAAGACAAGGCGATGGATGTTGTCATGTATATTACAATGGCATGTTCTATAGTGTTTGCCATAGCATTATTTATGATTCTGCCTTATTTTATAAGCAGTCTGCTCGGCAGGTTTATTGAATCAGCTGCGGTAATGGCTGTTGTGGAAGGTATAATCAGAATTCCCATTTTTGTAGGATATGTGTGTCTTATAACGCTTATGGATGATATAAAAAGACTTTTTAAATATCATGGCGCAGAGCATAAGTGTATTAACTGTATAGAGCGAGGCAAGCCTTTAACGGTTGCGAATGTGCGCAGGTCCTCAAAACAGCATAAACGCTGCGGCACGAGCTTTTTACTTATAGTAATGCTCGTAAGTATTATTTTCTTTATGTTTATACGGACACCAAATCCTGTGTTAAGAGTAGTACTTAGGGTTATTCTGCTTCCTGTTGTGGCAGGTATATCTTATGAGTTAATAAGACTTGCCGGCAGATTCGACAACATTTTTGTGAATATTTTAAGTGCTCCGGGACTTCTTTTACAGAAGCTTACGACGAGAGAGCCTGATGATGAGATGATAGAGGTTGCAATTAAATCAGTTGAGGCTGTATTTGACTGGAAAGAGTACCTTTATAAGAATGGCTATATAGATGATGATGAGCTTAAGGCATTAAGAGCCAAAGAGGATTTTGAGTTTGTTGACGGTGATGAACAATGACACTTTCAGAGCTATATTTAGAAGGCAGGAATGCGCTTTGCAAAGTCACCTGTGAGTATGAAACTGATGCATGGCTGCTTCTTGAGAAAGCATGTGGATGTACAAGATTTTTGTATCTTACATATCCGGATACCGTGGTAAGCGATGAAGCACTGGATAAGTACAGGGCAATGCTTGAACAGAGGGCAAAGCACGTCCCGCTCCAGCAGATTATTGGAACGCAGGAGTTTATGGGTTTTGAGTTCATGGTTAATGAGCATGTGCTTATTCCGAGGCAGGATACAGAGTGTCTTGTGGAAGAGGCTTTAAAAAGGCTCAGGGAAGGAGCTTCGGTGCTTGATATGTGTACAGGCTCCGGTTGTATTATCATAAGCCTTGCAAAGTGTGTAAAGCTGTCTGCGGCTGTCGGTGTGGATGTGTCAGCAGAGGCATTAAAAGTTGCAGAAACTAATGCAAAAAGGAATGAAGCTTCTGTAAATTTTGTTAAAAGTAATTTGTTTGAGAACGTAAGTAAAGAGCGATACGATATGATAGTATCTAATCCGCCGTACATCGAGAGCGGAGTAATTGAAGGGCTTATGCCGGAGGTTAGGGAGCATGAACCAAGAATTGCACTTGACGGCGGAGTGGACGGACTTGTATTTTACAGAAAGATAATCAGTGAGGCGAAAGAATATTTAAAGCCGGGCGGATATCTGATTTTTGAAATCGGATATAATCAGAAGGAAGCAGTATGCCAACTTTTTGATGAGGCCGGCTATGATGAGATAGACTCGGTATGTGACCTCGCAGGACTTGACAGAGTGTGTATTGCTAAACGAAGTAATATTTAGGAGGAATAGAAATGTTTGATAAATTGGAGGATTTGCTGTTTAGATATTCAGAGCTTATGGAGGAGCTTAACAGCCCAGACGTAACTAATGACCAGACAAGATTCAGAAAACTCATGAAAGAGCAGAGTGACCTTGCACCTATCGTAGAGGCTTATCAGGAATATAAGAATGCCAAGGCTACCATTGAGGACAGTCTTATGATGCTCGAAGAGGAAAGTGATGAGGATATGAGGGAGATGCTTAAGGAGGAACTTAGCACTGCCAAAAATCAGGTAGAAGAACTTGAGGACAAACTTAAGATACTTTTGCTCCCTAAGGATCCTAATGATGACAAGAATGTTATTGTTGAAATAAGAGGTGGTGCAGGCGGTGATGAGGCAGCGTTATTTGCAGCTGAGATTTATCGTATGTATGCCAAGTATGCAGAGGCTAACCGCTGGAAGGTCGAGCCGCTTAACATTAGTGAAAATGGTATTGGCGGATTTAAGGAATGTATATTTATGATTACAGGACAGGGAGCGTATTCCAAGCTTAAGTATGAGAGTGGTGTACATCGTGTACAGCTGT
>CAZBHM010000025.1:0-19422 GCA_964491975.1 uncultured Lachnospiraceae bacterium
ATATTATAAAGTATTATTATTGAAAATTCACCTGCAAAAAAGGACTACCCACGGAGGATAGTCCTTTTCTGCAATTAGAATTTCTTATTTAGTTAAACTTAGTTAACGCTTATTGCACTACCTGATGCTGTTGGCGTTGATGAAGCCTTCTTAACTGAACATCCGTTGATTGTAATGCCACCAACTGTTACAGTACCAAATTCACTACCAAAGTAATAGTATCTGCCTGCTGCATAAGTATAACCGTTAGTAGCATCCTTTATAATTGCTCTACCGTTGCCGTCAAATGCAATTGTAACAGCACCGAAAGTAACAACATCATTTTTAACCATTTCACCGTTAGCATCAAAGTAGTAAACATATCCACCGTTGATTCTGAATGCATTATATAACTTCTGACCGTCAAATATAGTTGTTGCGGCGTTTGTTTCAATTACAGTATCATTTACGGAATAATCTTTAGACAAATAATAAGCTGCACTTGAATTACCGCCGTAATATGTTAAGCCTGATACATAGTTTGTCCTTAATGCACCTGCACTTGTGAAACATAACTCTGATGTGCTTGAAGTATTTCTTAAAAAGTAACCTCTTGTAGTAGTTTCAAGGTTAAGAAAAGCAGTGATTGAGGTTGTAACATATTTATTCTTTGCAATTGTTACTGCACCTGTCTGCATTACACCATTGTCGTCAAAATAATATACTGCAGTGCCGTTATCTGCACCCTTACTAACTTTACCAAAATAGTTTGTAAGAAGTACGGCTGTTCCTGCTTTAACTCCACACTGTGTGTCAACCTTTAAGCCGGTTTCTGAATCGATAAAGTAGTACCATTCTCCGTCAATCTTGTTCCATCCCTCTTCTGCGATTGTACCATTGTTGTAGTAATATACCCAGAATGAATTTGAACCCTCATAAGGTGTTTCTGCATATTTTGCTCCGGCTGCCTTAATCCAGCCTACATGCATGTTACCGTTACCGCTGAAGCCATAAGTCCTTTTATCTGCAGAAACATAATATGAATAAGTATCACAAATCATGATAATATCTTCAAAGTAATACCAAAGACCGTCTACATCAACCCATTCATTACGTGCTGCAGCACCACCCTGCGTAAAATAGCACCATACAACATTACCGTATGCATTATCCGAATCACCGTTAAGGATTGCTTTGCTATCAACCAAACCGTCATTATCAGCCTCACAAACTACAGCATTATCAGGTGTGAACTTAACCCAGCCTTCACACATGATGCAGTCATAACCAAAGTAGTAAATTTCACCCTTCCATGTGATGAAGGTATTTTCAAGAGCTTTACTGCTTGAAAAGTAATAATAACGTCCGTAAGGGTCAACTGCCCAGCCTGATTTAATCTGATTACCATCTGTATCTTTTGCGTACCAGCCATCTGTACATTCCCATGTTGAAACGTCAATAACAGGCATGTCAGCAGCCATAACTGTGCTTACTGCACCGATAGTCATAGCAACAACTGCTGCTAAAACTAATAAAAGCTTTGTCGTCTTTTTCATAACGCACTCTCCTTTAAAATATTTTTTGAAATGTCTAATTGCAATACAGTTGTATTTTCCACTAAATACCTGCAAAGTGTCGAAAAAGCGCATATTAACGCGTTTTTTGTTGGAAAAATATAGATGTAAACCGGATGTAAGATGGATGTAAAATAGAAAAAACATACTGAAAAAATTTTGACGAAAAAAGTCGTTTTTACATCCTTTTTACATCTGCAAAAAAAGGCTTCTGCCGTCGAAACGAAAGAAGCCTTTTAAAAGTATTCAATTAGACATTTGTCATATAATATTTCAAATTATTTTGTTGCTCCGTAGATAATTAAGTTCTCTGAAATCTTAATATATCCATTTTCGGAGTTGAAGTTATAGTAAGTTCCATTAACTTTTGTCTTACCCTGTGTGGTAATAGCTTTACCTGCTGAATTGAAAGCTACCATAAGGCCACCGAAGTCCATAACATCGTTTTTAAGCATTTTGCCATCAAGGTCGTAGTAGTATACGTTGTTGTTTTCATCTACATAGAAGGTATTGTAAAGCTTCTCTGCCTTAAAATCGCCCTTAACGTTAACAGTATTATAAACAGTCTGAAGTCTGTCTAAATCACCCTCAATCTGATAAATGCTATTAACATCAGGTGCATAATAGTAAGAATCATTAATAGGTCCTACAGTACGAAGTCCTTCCTCAAAGAAGATAGTCTTTGATTCTGAAAGCTTCGTTGTCTTTCCGGCTTTAAAATCCTCTAATGATGCATGAAAAGTATAATTCTTTGCAAAAGTAATTTCGCCTGAGCCTACAAGGAAACCATCATAATCAAGGAAGTAGTCATTAACATATGTGTCAGATACCATGAAAGTACCTCTGCCACTTGAAGTATAAGGTGCCTGTATACCGTCTGTTGAAGTATCAGTGTCAACTGAATTAGCAACAACGAAATAGGTCCACTGGTTGTTTATTTTGTTCCAGCCTTCTTCAGCCATTTTTCCTGAGGTATTATAATAAACCCAGCCAATTTCTTTGATTGTTGTTGAGGCTGAAGGGCCTTCGCCTTCAGAAACAGTTTTCTTTAACGGTACCCAGCCTACATGCATATTGCCGTGACCGCTAAAGCCGTAAAGGTCACCGTCAATTTTTGTCGCATAGGTATCACAAATCATGAAATAATCATCAAAGTAATACCAAAGACCGCCGTTATCCATAAACCATTCATCCTCAACGGCAGTGCCGTTTGAATTAAAGTACATCCATACTGAATCTTCATAAGCAGTATCTTTGCCAAATACATTGTTGCCGTCAACAAGTGTCTGATTAAGTTCAACGTCTACACCGGATTCCTTGTCAAATTCAATCCAGCCTGTATGCATTGCACCTTCCTCACCAAGGTAATATGTTTCTCCCTTGTAAGTGATAAATTCATCTGCGACCATCATGCCGTTATCAAAGTAGTACCATACTCCGCTTTTTGAAACGGCCCAGCCTCTTTTGATGTCATTTCCTTCGATGTCAGTTGCGGTCCAGCCATCATCATTGCTGCCGCTCCATTCTCCAATTACTGTGTCTCCGCCTGCCATTACAGTACCTGTCATTCCAAGTGCAAGTATGGCTGCGGAAGCTAAAGTAACTGCGATTTTATTAAGTTTTCTCATTAATACACGCTCCTTTAATTGTACTTGAAATATCTAATTGCAATACAGTTGTATTTGAGAGCGATATTTTTTAAGTACGGTAAAGGAGCGTTAAATATGCGCGTTATTTATATAAAATTAATTAGTTTTCGTTAGCATTGACATCGGTGCGTACACCTTAGAAAAGATTAGCAATTTTCATAATTTCTGAGCTCTTTGTCTTAGGAAGTACATGTGTATATAAGTCTAAAGTCATAGTTATACTGCTGTGTCCGAGAATTTCCTGAACAACCTTTGGCGGTATGCCATTCTCGAGTGCCCTGGTGGCAAAAGTATGTCTTAAAGTGTGTGGCGAAAATTTATCAAAATGTGGAATGCTTTGTTCAGTGTTGTTAATAGTTTCTGTAATGCTGTCAATATCATAAGCAATTGTACGTTTTTTTAATGGTTTACCATATTTATTGGTAAAAACTAGATTTTCAAGTCCGGCAACGGGTGCCCATTTAGGACCTGCTGCAAGTCGTGCTTTGTTTTGTGCACGTTTAAGCTTTTTTAGCATTGTGCATATGCTTGGAATAAGTGGTACAGTACGATTGCCGGCATCGGATTTGGGTGTATCCTTGTAAAATCCGGTGTCTTTAAAATATTTGAGTGTTCCGGTGACCGTGAGAAATTCTTCATTAAGGTCTATATCATTCCAGGTAAGGGCAGTAAGCTCTCCGATTCTTAGTCCGGTTGCAAGAGCCAGTGCGTAAAAGTCATGGAAGTTGCTGCTTTCGGAATATTTTAAGAAAAGTTCCTGCTCTTCAACACTTAGTACACGCCTTTCAGTTCTTTTTGGCTTTTTTGGAATATTAGCCAGCTTGACCGGATTTTTCATTATTATGTCATTGCGCATAAGCTGCGTGAACATTCCGGAAAGTATTCCTGCACACAGATTGATTACACCATAAGAGTAACCGGCACGCATAAGATCGTTGTAGAACTTTTGGATGTGCTCGGCACGTATTTCCTTTACATAGCAGTTACCTATATAGGGGTTTATATAAAGGCGGTAGTTGCGTTTGTAATTCTCGATGGTTCCTTTTTTCAGTTCAAAAATCTTGTATTCGTTTATCCAGGTTTCAAACCAGTCATTTAAACGAATTTTTTCCGGTTTGGTAAAAATACCATGGTCAATCTCGTACCGGATGTTTCTTAGTTTGATTTCAAGGGCGTTAAGGTCAAAATCATAAAGGTATTTGCGGGTACCATTATAATAGTAGCTTGCCTGATAACGCCCATCTTTCCTAAGGGTTATGCCCTTTGGAAGGTCGTGCATTTTTGGCATGTTTATCATCCTTTCTTTTTGTGTGATACGGTAAGTGTCACCTAAAGATAGGTTTTCACAAAGAAAAAGTATGTATTACTGGTAATGTTTGTGAAAAGTACTATTTATAGATTGCACTTTCCCGCTTTTTTTAGTACAATGTAAAAGTATAACTGGACTTAGGCGCAGATTATATTTTTACTATCTGCTTTAATATACTACAAAACAGTGCTTGAAAGGAAGTGTTTTTTGTGAAAAAGGTCGTGGAATATGTTGCCACATTTCTGGCTGATAATAATATAAATCGTGTTTTTACGGTAACAGGCGGCGGCGCAATGCACCTTAATGATGCGCTTGGACATCATAGGGAAATTAAATGTACTTATAATCATCATGAACAGGCATGTGCAATTGCTGCAGAAAGCTATGCAAGAATCCATAACAGAATAGCGGCACTTTGTGTTACGACAGGACCGGGAGGAATAAATGCGCTTACAGGCGTGGCGGGAGGATATCTTGATTCCATACCGATGCTGGTGCTTTCCGGGCAGGTTCGTTATGATACGACTGCAAGAAGTACAGGACTTAATATCCGTGCCATGGGAGATCAGGAATTTGATATCACTAAGGCTGTTTCCAGTATGACAAAGTATTGCGAGATGGTTATTGACCCGAAAAGGATAAGATATTGCCTTGAAAAGGCACTTTACCTTGCAACGCACGGAAGACCGGGACCATGCTGGCTTGATATACCTCTTAATGTGCAGGCGGCATACATTGAAGAGGATGAGCTTACAGGCTTTGATCCGGCAGAGTGTGATGAAGCATGTCCGCCAAAGGTAGATAGTAATACTGTGGCTGAGGTTATTAAGCTTATAAAGAATGCCAAACGTCCTGTATTTTACGCAGGTAATGGTATAAGGATTGCGGGAGCGTTTGAGATATTTAAGAGGGTGGCAGACAGGCTTAATATTCCGGTAGTTACAGGGTGGAACAGTATCGATGCCATGGAGGATGTTAACAGGCTTTATGCAGGCAGAGGAGGCATTATGGGGGACCGCCCCGGTAATTTTGCAGTGCAGAACAGTGACCTTGTGCTTGCAGTCGGCAACCGCTTGAGTATAAGACAGGTTGGCTACAATTATACAACATGGGCAAGGGAAGCTAAGGTGATTATGGTTGATGCAGATGCAGAAGAGTTAAAGAAGCCGACACTTCATGTTGACCTTGCCATACATGCAGATGCAGGGGATTTCCTCTGGCGTATGGATGAAGAACTTTCTAAAGAAAATTATTTAGGGCAGAAGTTTAATGAGTGGATTGACATATGTAATGAGTGGAAGAAGAAGTATCCGGTTATTACTAAGAAACACTTTATGGATAAGGATAAGGTTAATGTTTATGCATTTATAGGGGCTCTTAGCAGCAGACTTCGTAAAGGACAGATTACGGTTGTCGGAAATGGTTCTGCGTGTGTAGTTGGGAGCCATGGATATATAATTAAGGAAGGGCAGCGTTTTATAATTAATTCTGCAATTGCTTCGATGGGTTATGATTTGCCGGCGGCAATTGGTGCCTGCTTTGCAAGAATGGATGGAGAATCACCTGTTACAGAGTCCTGCTATGATGAAGAAATCATTCTTGTAACAGGTGACGGAAGTATACAGATGAATATTCAGGAGTTGCAGACGATTATTCATCACAGACTGCCTATCAAAATTTTTATTATAAATAATGAAGGATATCATTCAATTAGACAGACCCAGAAGAATTTCTTCGGGGAACCGCTTGTCGGTATCGGAAATGACAGTGGGGATTTGAGTTTCCCTGATATGTCAAAGCTTAGTGTAGCATATGGTTATCCTTACTATAAGATTATGGATAACACGGAGCTTTCAGATGTTATTTGTAAGGTGCTTTCTGAAAAAGGACCGCTTATTTGCGAAGTGTTTGTTAATACCACGCAGAAATTTGAACCAAAGTCGGCGACTAAACGACTTGAGGATGGAACGCTTGTTTCTGCACCGCTTGAGGATTTGGCACCATTTCTGCCAAGGAAGGAACTTGAGGAGATTATGATTATACCCATGGTTGATGAAAATAAGCAGTAATCATTGTGGAGGAAGATATGAAAAGAGCAATTTTAACTGGAGCTACCGGTATGATTGGCATGGCCCTTACCAAAGAGCTTTTGAAGAACGAATATGAGGTTTTGTGCATTGTCAGACCTGATTCCGGCAGACTTGACAGCTTCAGGTCTGAGATGGAAGATTTTGTAATCAGGGAAAATCTGCATCAAAAGCTTCATATTGTGCTGAATAATTTGTCAAATCTGGGAAGCGATGAAGCGGCAGAAGTCATAAATAAAACATTTGATGGTAAGGATGCAGATGTATTTTTTCACCTTGGCTGGGAAGGAACCTTTGGCTGTGCAAGGAATGATGCCAAAATTCAGGGCGTTAATGTGGATAATACACTTTCTGCGGTGTGGCTTGCATATAAGACTGGTGCTTCAGTTTTTGTCGGAGCCGGTTCACAGGCTGAGTATGGCAGGGTTAAGGACGGAGTAAAGCTTTCGGACAGACTTGCGGTACATCCTGAGAATGAATATGGCAGAGGCAAGCTTAAGGCGGGCATTGACAGCCGTGCCATGTGTAAGAGCCTTGGCATACGTCACGAATGGGCGCGTATTCTTAGTGTATATGGACCGGGAGACGGTAAAAATACCATGGTCATGTCAGGGATTATAAGTCTTCTTAAAGGAGAAAGGCCGGTATACACAAAAGGAGAACAGCTTTGGGATTATCTTTATGCAGAGGATGCAGCGCGCGCACTTAGGGCAATGGCAGAGCGGGGAGTGGATGGAAGCATTTATCCGCTTGGCAGCGGCAGAGTGCGCAGACTTAGAGAATATATAGAGCTTATAAGGGATGCAGTTAATCCGTCAGCCAAGATTGGCATAGGGGAAAGAGAATATAATGAGGGACAGGTTATGTATCTTTGTGCGGATATAGATAATCTTACAAAAGATACGGGTTTTGTGCCGGAAACTTCTTTTGAAGATGGAATACGTAAAACAGTAGATTGGGCAAGAGGACAATTATATGAAAAAGATTAGTATTGTAGTACCATGTTATAATGAAGAAGAAAATGTTGTACCAATGAGTGAAGCTATTAAGAATCTTTTTGAAAAGAAGCTTACGGCTTACGATTATGAGCTTATATTTATCGACAATGACTCAAGGGATAATACAAGGGTTCTTCTTCGTGGAATATGCGCAGAAAACAGCAGGGTCAAGGCGATTTTTAATGCCAAGAACTTTGGTCAGTTTAAGTCGCCGTATTATGGGCTTTTGCAGGCAACCGGTGACTGTGCCGTGCTTGTGGCATGTGATTTTCAGGACCCGGTAGAGCTTATTCCTGATTTTGTTAGGGAATGGGAAAATGGTTACAGGATTGTATCAGGAATTAAGACAAGCAGTAAGGAAAGCAGATTTATGTATTTCCTCAGAACCTGTTATTATAAGCTTATTAAAAAGCTTTCAGATGTGGAACAGATTGAGCATTTTACAGGCTTTGGTCTTTATGACCGCAAGTTTCTGGAAGTCCTTAAGGAGCTTGATGACCCGACTCCTTTTTTGAGGGGAATAGTGGCAGAGCTTGGTTTTAGGAGAAAAGATATCGAATATGAGCAGCCCAAAAGGCGTGCAGGCAAGACAAGCAATAATTTTTACAGATTGTACGACGGTGCTATGCTAAGTATTACATCATATACCAAGGTGGGCTTAAGGCTTGCGACACTCTTTGGTGGTATATGCGGCTTTATAAGTGTTATTATTGCCATCGTTTACCTTGTAATGAAGCTTATGTACTGGGACAGATTCAGTGCAGGCATGGCTCCGATGCTTATAGGTATGTTCTTACTTGGTTCGGTACAGTTATTTTTTATCGGACTTATGGGCGAATACATTTTATCAATTAATTCACGAGTGATGAAGAGACCGCTGGTTGTGGAAGAGGAGCGTATTAATTTTGAAGACGAGGATAGTAAATCTTCTAAAGAATAAAATGGTGCAGGATGGAGTGCTGTCCATAGGCGCAAAGTGTATATTCTATTTTGTTGTTAATTTTGTGATATATTCTCTTATGAACAGGCGCATGGGAGATTCGGCATATGGCGAATTTGTGGTACTTCTCGGATATCTGCAGGTCTTTGCGTTTGGCTGTGGAGAGGCGCTTAACCATATAAGAGTGCTTAATCAGGATACGGATAACGAATGCGCTGCAGATTACAGGCTTGTGGCAGCTTTGGAATGTGCCATTGGTTTTGTGATACTTGTATCGGGAATTTTTGCGCGGAATATGGGAATTGTGGAACGCATAATGTATGCCGGCATCGGTGTGCTTATGATGTTAAGGCTGTATACGGAGTGTATGTTTCGTATACAAATTAATTACAAAAAAATACTGCTGTCCTCTGTAATTTGTTCCATAGGATATATTATAGGTTTTGGACTTTATGTGTCAGGTATGTCATGGTGCATCATTTTTCTTTGCGGAGAGGGTGCGGCAGTCATTTTTGCGGCAATATGTGGCAATGCATTTAAGGCAGGAAGAAGACTAAGCAATGAGTTTAAAGTAACTGTTAAAAATATCGCCACGCTTACGTTCTCGTATCTTATAAGCTATGTGCTTATATATTCTGACAGGTTTATTCTGGAATTTTTTGCGGGAAGTGAGCTTGCAGGACAGTATTTTAACGCAACCTATTATGGTAAGCTTGTGGCGATAGTTATTCCGCCAATAACATCGGTGCTTCTTAGTAATATTTCAAAGGGTACGATAGAGCTTAATACCAAAATGGTAAGGCGGGTTGTCTGTCTTTCGTTTGCAGCAATAGGACTGTTTTTTGTGGCAGGGATTCCCGGAGCAAGAATTATGATGTTGATATTATTTCCCAATTCTTACAATTCAGTTTTAAGATTTGTGGATATTGCTAATCTGGCATTAATCGTTTATTATAGCTGTAGTATTATAAATATGCTTGCAATACGGCTTTGCCCATACAGCCTTCAGGTATGGGTGGAGGTTATATATTCAGTCTGCTATATTGTGGCAGGTGTTCTGGGGGCATATCTTTACGGCGCACCTGGTTTTGCAGCAGGAAGCCTTATTGTAAATATGCTTAGATTTGTTATGCTGTGGATTCCGGTTGAAAGGAGCGTTCGTAAGTGAAGGTAACGGTAATAATTCCTAATTATAATGGACTTAGGTTTCTTAGGGACTGTCTTAGCGCACTGGAATGCCAGACCATGAAGAAAGTAAGGACCTTGGTCATAGATAACGGTTCTACGGATGAGAGTGTGCCTTTTATAAGGACAAACTATCCATGGGCAGAGGTTGTCTGTATGGGGGAAAATACAGGCTTTGACCATGCAGTTAATGTCGGTATTAAGCTTTCGGATACGCCATATGTGATACTGCTTAATAATGACACAGAGGTTTTGCCGGAGTTTGTTGAGATGCTCTATAAGGCTATAGATACTTCGGAGGACATATTTTCAGTAAGCAGCAAAATGTTAAATTTTGTAAACAGGGATATAATGGATGATGCAGGAGACGGTTATAGTATAGTCGGCTGGCAGTATCAGAAAGGTGTCGGCAGACATGAAAGATACTATACTAAGTCTCTTAATGTATTTTCAGCATGTGCAGGTGCGGCAATATATCGTAAGAGCATATTTGAAGAAATAGGATATTTTGATGAGAAGCATTTCGCGTATCTTGAGGATATAGATATAGGTTACAGGGCGAAGATATATGGTTACAGGAATGTCTATTGCCCTAAAGCAAGGGTGTATCATGTGGGAAGCGGCTCGAGCGGCTCAAAGTATAATGACTTTAAGGTGTCGCTTTCAGCAAGAAACAGTATTTATCTTCTCTATAAGAATATGCCGCTTTTACAGCTTGTAATTAATGCCCCTGCCCTTATTGCCGGGTTTTTTATAAAATGGCTGTTTTTTGTAAAAAGGGGTTTTGGGAAAACCTACCTTAAGGGACTTGCTGATGGGATAACTACCTGTGGCAGAAATTGCGCAAAGGTACCTTTTAAAATAAAGCATATTGGTAATTATATTAAGATAGAATGGGAATTAATTTGTGGCACGTTTGTATATGTATATGAGCTTATAAGGAGAAAGTGTCACAGATAAAGAGGTGTACTAAGGTGATAAAAACTAACCAGCAGATTTTTAACAGAGTACATGTTGTATTAGATGCAGTTGTAATTATACTCTCATATTTATTGGCATATTATATAAGAATAATGTCGCCGCTGTTTCCAGAGGTAGAGGAAGGCCTTGCGTTTAAGTATTATCTTCTTTCGCTTGTAATTGTTGTGCCATTTTATCTTGTACTTTATGCGGTATTCAGGCTTTATACATCAAAGCGCATGATGAGAAGGCGGGAGGAATTATTTAATCTTATTAAAGCCAATACGCTTGGAATATTTGTGTTTATAGTTGTGCTTTTCATTATAGAGTGGAATCACTTTTCTAAGCAGATGTTGTTTTTTTTCTTTGGAATCAACATTGTGTTTGATGAAGCGATGAGATACTTCATCCGCTATATTCTGGAGAGATATCGTTCTAATGATTACAATCTTAAGCATGTGATGCTTATAGGCTACAGTCGTGCGGCTGAAGGGTATATTGACAGAATGTATGATAACCCGGAGCTTGGTTATAAAATTCACGGAATACTGGACAATCTGCATACGGTAGGTGCAGACTACAGAGGAGTTCCGGTGCTGGGGACACTTTCAATGCTGGGAGACATTCTTTCAGCAAATGAGCTTGACGAGATAGTGATTACACTTGGACTTTCTGAGTACGATTATCTTGAAAATATCGTAACGCAGTGCGAAAAATCCGGTGTGCATACCAAGTTCGTGCCGGATTATAACAATATTATTCCTACAAGACCGTATACAGAGGATTTTCAGGGGCTTCCGGTTATTAACATACGACATGTACCGCTTACAAATCCCGGTAATCAGATAATAAAAAGAGTCTTTGATATTGTAGTTGGTTCTGCAGCATTAATTGCGTTTTCGCCACTAATGCTTGCTACTGCCATTATGATAAAGACTACATCTAAGGGACCGATTATATTTACGCAGGAAAGAGTGGGGCTTCATAACAGACCCTTTAAAATGTACAAATTCCGTTCAATGGAGCTTCAGCGCGAGCAGGATGAGAAGCACGCATGGACTAAGAAGAATGATTCGCGAGTTACACCTATAGGTAAGCTTATAAGAAAGACAAGCATTGATGAGCTTCCACAGCTTTTTAATGTTCTTAAGGGTGAGATGAGCCTTATAGGACCAAGACCGGAGAGACCTTTGTTTGTGGAAAAATTTAAAGAAGTAATTCCGCGATATATGGTTAAGCATCAGGTCAGGCCCGGAATGACAGGTTGGGCTCAGGTTAACGGTTATCGTGGTGACACTTCCATAAAGAAGCGTATAGAGTGCGATTTGTACTATATTGAGAACTGGACGTTAAGTCTTGACATTAAGATATTGATACTTACTGTATTTAAAGGATTTATCAATAAAAATGCATATTGATGAGGTGAAGGACAATGGATATAAGAAGCGCGATAATAGAAGCCGTTAAGGAATGTGCGGACATAATTCTTACGGCACATGACATTGATAATGGTATTGAAAAGAAGGAGGGCGCTGCAAATTTTGTAACAAAATATGATAAAATGGTTCAGGATGAATTGTTTAAGAGGCTAAGAGTGATTATTCCGGATGCACATTTTATAGGTGAAGAGGAAGAAAAGCATGATTTGACGGATACCGGTTATGCATTTATAGTTGACCCGATTGACGGAACCACCAATTTTATCAAAGATTACAGAATGAGTGCAATTTCAGTCGGACTTTTAAAGGATGGAAAGCCGTATATCGGTGTAGTATACAATCCTTATCTTTGTGAAATGTTTTCAGCAAAGAAGGGAGAGGGTGCATGGCTTAATGAGAAGCCCATACATGTATCTGACAAGCCGCTTAAGGAAGGAATTGTGCTGGTGGGGACATCACCATACAGCAGACATCTTGCCGACAGAACCTTTGCATATGTGAGAAAGCTGTTTGATGCATCGCTTGATATAAGAAGAAGCGGTTCTGCGGCGCTTGACCTTTGCAGTATAGCGGCGGGCAGGGCAGAGGCATATTTTGAATTTGCACTGTCACCGTGGGATTATGCGGCAGGTGCGCTTATTGTAAGAGAGGCCGGTGGATATGCGACTACTCTTACCGGTGAAGAATTTGTATATGACAGAAAGTGCTCCATGCTTGCAGGCGGCAGCAGGGCTTATAAAGAAGTACCGGCAGAATAAATAAAAAGTGAGAATTGCAGAATTTGAAACGACAGCAGTTCTCACTTTTTATTTTAATTATTTATGGCACGTGTATAGACAGTTTCTAAATCAATAATTTCACCATCGTTAAAGGTGGCTCTTAATATCGATGTACGGTAAGTTTCACCATTTGTTTTGGAGTATGTCTCAACAGAGCCTGTTTCTACTATAAAGTGCTCAGTTGTACATGGAATAAGGCAAATCTCGCCGGATGAAAGGGTTATGGGCATGCTGCCAAGTGACTCACCTGCTAAAGCAGAGGTGAATGTTGTGCTTGTTGAATCATCCGGTGCAGCAGCGGCAGTTACGTTAACGACGATTGTTTTGGTAACGGGGTAACCGCGGTAAATAACAGTGTAAACTGCTTTGTAAAGCCCGGGAACCTGCGGGCGGACAGCTGCCGTGTTGACATTAATTTCTGTGATGTCAGTATCGCCTGCACCCTCTATTGTGAGATTGGCAATATAGTCAATTGCCTCGCCTGCCTTAATGTCGATATTATCAGCTATAAGCTTAGGCAAATCAAAATCAGGTGCAGGAAGGGAAGAGGTAGTACCGGTTAAGATATCATTCCCTGAAAAAACGGAGGATGGGAGAGTGGTTGTATCACCAGTGTATCCGTTAGTGTATTTATTATTACCGGTGTTGTCTTTTTTACAGCCCTGAAACGAGCAAAGTATTGCAAGTGAGCAGACAGCAGCAGCTGCTGCTGTAAACAAATATCTGATTGATTTATAATTCTTCATATGTTACCTCACAAAATGTATTCTATAGCCGTTGGCATATTACTTATATAGAATAAACCATTTTTAAAAAGGTGTCAATAAATGTATGTGTTAAGCTTTCAAATTTTATTAATATATTTATCACAGTTTAAACACAATTCGTTGATAAACTAACATCATTAAAAGGATAAACAGTATCTTGAAAGGAGATTTTAGAATATGTACGGTGATACAGACAATAATAGCATTTTTAATGCGGAGAATGACTCTAAAGAAACCAATGAAGTCACTGAAGAGGTAAAAAGCACAGATTCTTCCGGACAGGGCAGCGATACCGGAAGTAATAATGCCACAAGATTTTATGACAATCCTAATTTTACAACCAGCGCGTACAGCACAAATACTTTTAATGCGGATAAGAAGCCCGTTAAGAAGAAAAAACGTTTTGGCAGGTTTGCAGGTCTGCTTGCAGGAGCACTTTGTTTTGGAATAGTTGCAGGAGCAGCGGCTTATGGCATTAACTGCGGACTTAAGGCATTATTTCCGGACAGTCAGAATAACACGGTTGACAGAGATACCAGACTCCAAATTTCAGCAGTTGTAAGCAGTACTTCAGGAAGTGGTGAGGCGATTGTAATGGATGCGGCTGATGCAGTTGATGCAGTTATGCCGGCGGTAGTATCAGTTACAAGTAAAATAGTTTCAGAGCAGTATTATATGGGATATTTTCCAATGGGTACGCAAGAATACGAGTCAAGCGGCTCAGGAATAATTATAGGCCAGAGTGACAGTGAGATTCTTATTGTAACCAATAATCATGTAATAGAAGACAACAAAGGTGTGTCGATACAGTTTATAGATGATTCAATTGTTTCAGCTGTCGTAAAGGGAACTGCGCCTGACATTGATATAGCAGTGCTTGCAGTAAATACTGCTGATATAAGCGATGATACTATTTCAAAGATAAGGGTTGCAAAGCTTGGTAATTCAGATACTTTGAGACTTGGAGAGAGAGTAATTGCAGTTGGTAACGCACTTGGTCTTGGTCAGTCAGTAACCCAGGGCGGAATCAGTGCACTTGGAAGAAGCATTACTGTTGATGAAGTTGTGTTTGAAAATATGATTCAGACAGATGCAGCTATTAATAAGGGCAACAGCGGTGGAGCACTTATTAATACAAGCGGCGAGGTTGTAGGAATCAACTCCGCCAAAAGCAGTGCTACAGGTGTTGAGGGTATGGGATATGCAATACCTATTTCATCAGTTATTGACATAATTAATGAGCTTATGAACCGTGAAACAAGAGAGCTTGTTGATGAGAAGGACAGAGGATATATTGGTATCAGTGGCTATGCCGTTGACAGTGAAGCGCAGCAAAGATACGGAACTCCGGTGGGAATCAGCGTTCAGTATGTTGAAGAAGGAAGTGCGGCAGAAGCAGCAGGTATTCAGAAATTTGACATTATTACTAAGTTTGACGGTCAGAAGGTCGGTTCAGTAGAGGAGCTTAAATCCCTGCTCCAGTATTATAAGGCTGGAGAGACTGTAAAGATTACGATTGCATACATGGAAAATCGTCAGTACATTGAGCAGGAGATAGATATTACTCTTGGCAGGGCCACTAATCAATAAAAAAAGTTAATTAACAGATGCATAGGAGTGCGGACATTTTTTGGATGGTTTAAATAGCTAATTCAGAAAAATGTCCGCACTTTTGTTATGTTATGGCTCACATTCAGCTATAGTGTATCTATAGACTTTGCTACAAATTTATTTTTAATAAGAAAAATCCCAAAATTAACATTTCTTTAACAAATCTTAAAAACCTCACAAACAAATTCTTTTTATAATGATGTCACAAAGTTGAGAAACGGAGAAAAACAAATGTCAAAGTTAGCAGAGGTTAATGAAAAAATTGCAGAGGCTGTTACAGACGGCTATAAGAAAATTGAAAATGTGGTTGTTGGTGGTTATAAGAAGATTGAAGACAGCGTTGTTGATGGATATAAGAAAATCGAAAAGGGTGCTGTCGATGGCTTTAATAAGGTGAGTGATAAGTGTGTTGAAAAGCTTTTTACAAAAGAAGGCGAGACAGTTAGTGAAGCTAAGAAGAGACTTTCAGAGAAAGCAGACAGATAAGAAAGAGAGGAACATATTATGAATAAGAATGATAAAGAATTTTTAGTAGAGAAAATCCGCACACAGTATACTGAGAAGGAGCATACACAGCTTGATGAGTTAAAGGAGCTTGACACGAAAGTAAAACGTCCGGCAAATGTATTTGCATACATATTTGGAAGCATTGGGGCAATTATTATGGGAAGCGGCATGAGTCTTGTCATGACAGATGTTGCATCTAAGATAGGCATGGAGAATGCTATGGTTCCGGGAATTGTAATCGGAATTGTGGGTATGGTTATGGCAATAATTAATTATCCGCTTTATAAGGCAATACTTTCTTCACGCAGAAAAAAGTATTCAGGCAGGATTATGGAGCTTAGTGATAAGATTATGAACAGCTAAATAATAAACATTATTAAAGATTATGTTGCAGGCGGGGTGCTTTACGGTATCTCGCAGCTGCATTTTGTGAGGTGGGTTATGAAGAAAACGATTACATATAATGTAGAGCAAAAGACTGTTAAAAAAGAGATTGAGTATATTCCGGTGCGTTATATTATTGCAGTACTTATTACACTGTTTGAGGTAGCTGCGGTAATTGGAATAGTGACAGTGATGTGTGTTTATGTTCCGTATTTTTATCTGGCGGCATTTGCAACGGAGATTTCCTGCGTTATACGGATAATTGCATCGGATGATAATCCGGATTACAAGATACCGTGGCTACTTTTGGTGCTTATTGTCCCGATAGCCGGATTTATGCTGTATTTTATGTTTTATTCAAGAAAATTACAAAAAAGATTTATAAAAAGACTTGATAAATTAAAGAGCAATACTTACAGTAAGGATGATGAAGAGCTGTTTCTCAGACTTAAGAAGGAAAATCCGGTGGCGGCCACACAGGCAAAAATGCTGTGCAATATTGCAGATACGCACCTATTTACCAATACAAGGCAGGAATACTTTCCTCTTGGTGAGGATATGCATAAGCGGATGCTGTCAGACCTTGAGAGGGCAGAAAAATTTATTTACATGGAGTATTTTATTATTGAAGAAGGAAAGTTCTGGAACTCGATTCTCGATATTTTAAAGGAAAAAGCAGCAAAGGGTGTCAATGTAAGGGTTTTGTATGATGATATCGGCTGTATGATGACACTGCCGGGAGATTATTACAGAACCTTACGAAAATATGGAATAGAGGCGGTGCCTTTTTCAAGGTTAAAGGGAAATGCTGACAGTGAGTTTAATAACCGCAGCCATAGAAAAATAATGGTGATTGATGGAAAAATAGGATATACAGGCGGTGTAAATATTGCGGATGAATATATTAACGAGGTTGTGAAGTTTGGGCATTGGAAGGATACCGGAATAAGGCTTGAAGGAGAAGCAGTATGGGAGCTTACGAAGCTGTTTTGTGTTGATTTTGGTATCAATATGAGAAGGCTGCCAAAGACGGCAGATGATTTATATCCGCCTCAGAAGGCAATTACGGAACAGGGGTATCTGATTCCGTTTGGAGATGGCCCGCACCCAATTTGCAGTCACAGAGTTGGAAAGAGTGTAATTCAGAACATGCTTTCAGGCGCAACAAAATATGCATGGATGACTTCGCCCTATCTTATTATAGATAATGACTTGTGTACTTCCATTGAGAATGCAGCACTTAAAGGCATTGATGTAAGGATTATTGTTCCGCACATTCCCGATAAGAAGCTGGTGTCAGGAATGACCAAAAGCTTTTATTACAGGCTTATGGCAGCGGGAGTGAAGATATATGAGTATGAACCCGGATTTATTCATGCCAAAAGTTATCTTGTGGATGATGAATATGCGATGATTGGGACAATTAATCTGGATTACCGAAGCCTCGTACATCATTTTGAAAATGGAGTGTGGATGTACGGCTGTGAAGCTGTTAATATGCTTAAAAAGGATATGGAGGACACTTTGGCAAAGAGTATAGAGATAACGGATAAGTGTTTAAAAATAAGTCTGCTGCAAAGATTTGTCCGCGCAGTGGTAAGAATATTTGCGCCAATGCTGTAGATGAAATCAGAAAATACAGGTCTGCTGAAAAATAGAAACAAAACTTTAACATTTTCATGCTATAATATAATATGTAATTTTTATGTATCGGAGGAAATCTGATGTTTAAGGTATTAGTAGTGGAAGATGACAGGGAATTAAATAAAACGGTGTGTTCTTTTTTGAATCACAGTGGATACGAGGCAACCGGGTGTCTTGGTGCGGCTACGGCTTACGATGCACTGGAAGAAAATGTATTTGACCTGATTGTATCAGATGTAATGATGCCTGAGATTGATGGCTTTGAATTTGCAAAAAGTGTGCGTGAGCTTAATGAAAACATACCGATTCTTTTTATGACGGCAAGAGATGACATGGCTTCCAAGCAGAGAGGCTTCAGGATTGGCGTGGATGATTACATGGTAAAGCCGATTGATCTGGATGAGCTGTTTTTAAGAATTGGTGCGCTTTTAAGACGCGCCAGGATTGCAACTGACAGAAAGCTTGTAATCGGCAGCTTTGTAATGGATGCTGATGAGCATACGGCTTATCTTTGCGATGAAGAAATACCCATGACCAACAGAGAATTCAGTATTCTTTATAAGCTTCTTTCGTATCCGAAAAAGACTTTTACGAGAACCCAGCTTATGGATGAGTTCTGGGATGCGGGGACGGAAACTGCGCCAAGAGCCGTGGATGTTTATATGACAAAGTTAAGAGGAAAGCTTTCGGAATGCAGCGATTTTGAAATAGTGACTGTTCACGGACTTGGATATAAGGCGGTGTTAAAGTGAAAAATGCAGCAGATATGTGGGGCAGGATGCTTCATGCCATATACCGGTATGTGGTATTCTTTGCGCTGACGGCATTTATGGTAAGCTGTACAACCATGCTGTTTGTTTCGGTACTGGCAGAAACGCTTGATATTATTCTTACGGGTGATAACTTAAATATGGCGGCAAAGTTTACCTTTGGGAATGTTGTTTTTTTGAGCGTGCTGTTTACAGTGATAGATGCACTGCGAAGAAGATTTACTACAGGAAAGATTACAAAGCGCATAGCACAGGCTGCAGGTAAGGTTGTTAATGGTGATTTTAGTGTGCGGATAGCACCCGTGAACCGATTTGGAGCTGATGAAAAGTTTAACGAAATTATAGATTGCTTTAATATGATGACGGAAGAGCTCTCGGGTGTTGAAACACTGCGGACTGATTTTATAGCCAATGTGTCCCATGAGATGAAAACACCTCTTTCAGTCATGCAGAATTACGGAACACTTTTACAGGCACCGGTGCTTGATGATAAAACGAGGATTGAATATGCAAAGGGTGTCACGGATGCTTCACGCCGGCTGGCAGATATGATGACCAATATTCTTAAGCTTAACCGGCTTGAAAAGCAGCAGATTTATCCTAAAGCCGAGGAATATGACCTTGGCGAGCAGCTTTGTGAGTGTATGCTTTCGTATGAAACAGTCTGGGAAAAGAAGAACATAGAAATTGATACGGATATAGAAGAAAATGTAATGGTAAGAAGTGACAGAGAGCTTTTAAATCTTGTGTGGAATAATCTTTTTTCCAATGCCTTTAAGTTTACACCCGATGGCGGCATGGTGTCGGTTATGTTAAAGACAGAGGAACAGTATGCAATTG
>CAZBHM010000026.1:0-18984 GCA_964491975.1 uncultured Lachnospiraceae bacterium
GTATAAGAGGCATTATCAGGTGTCTTTTCATCCTCTTATACAGAGGAAGAGCAGATTCGCGAAAAAGAAGGCGAGCGCATCCTTTCTAAAATCAGTGATAATTCATATGTGATTTCACTTGCTATTGAAGGGAATACGCTCGATTCGGTTGAATTTTCAAAGAAGCTCAATGAACTCGCCGTAAGGGGAACCAGTCATATTGTACTAATCATAGGCGGTTCGCTCGGACTTTCAAAGGCTGTCAAAAAGCGTTCGGATTATCTTTTAAGCTTTTCGAAAATGACATTTCCACATCAGCTTATGAGAGTAATAATGTTTGAGCAGATTTATAGGGCATACAGAATACTTAACAATGAGCCGTATCATAAATAGATGATTTATTCACTGAGCTCGCTCCATTTCTCAAGGAGTTCCTCAAGCTTTGCCTCAAGCTCGCTTTTCTCTTTGTTAAGCTCCATAAGCTTCGATACATTGGTGTAAATGTCTTCCATGGTAAGAAGGGCATCTATTTCTTCATTGCGTGTTTCAAGCTTTTCGATGGCATCTTCAAGCTTCTTTATGTCATTCTCACGCTTACGTATTCTCGCCTGTTCTTCCTTTTTTGCCTGCCAGTCAGCTTTTGAGTCTGAAATGACATCTGTTCTGGCGGCAGAGGTGCTTATATCAGGTGCTGCTGCCAGTGTACTTATTTTTGTAAATTCTTCTCGTTTTTCAATGTAATAATCATAGTTGCCGATATAATTAACGAGAGTGTTGTTACATAAATCAAGTATTCTTGTAGCTGTCCTATTGATAAAGTATCTGTCATGTGATACGAATAAAACCGTACCTGTATAATTAGAGAGTGCCTCCTCTAAAATTTCTTTGGAAGCAATGTCAAGGTGGTTGGTTGGCTCATCAAGAATAATAAAGTTAGCTTCTGAAAGCATAAGCTTCGCAAGTGAAACGCGTCCGCGTTCACCGCCGCTAAGGTCGCCTATCCGCTTAAATACATCATCATTTGTAAACAAAAATGCTGCGAGTACATTTCTTATCTCTGTATTGGTAAGGGCAGGGTAGGCATCTGATATCTCATCAAAAACAGTCTTGGATTTATCAAGTACATTATGCTCCTGGTCATAATAGCCAATATGAACCTTGGAGCCGAGCTTTATTTTACCGGCATCGGCCCCGATTATATCATTAACAATCTTTAATATAGTGGTTTTGCCGGTACCGTTCTTTCCAATTATCGCCACACGTTCCCCACGCTTTATCTCAAAATCCAGATTTTCAAAAAGAGTATTATTGCCAAACGATTTTTTAAGACCTTCTACCGTAAGAACATCGTTACCGCTTAATATTCTCGGTTCAAGTGAAAAATGCATTTTTGCCTCATGTGTAACAGGCTTTTCGATAACCTCGATTTTGTTAAGCATTTTTTCACGTGATTCGGCACGTTTAATTGATTTTTCACGATTAAATGAACGTAATTTTTCAATAACCTCTTCCTGATGCTTAATTTCACGCTGCTGATTATAATACTGCTTTAAAAGTGCATCCCTAAGCATCTGCTTTTTCTCGGCGTAATCCGAATAATTTCCCATATAAACCGTTGCCTTTGAATGTTCAATTTCAATTACCTTGGTAACGATTCTGTTAAGAAAATATCTGTCATGGGCAACGATGATTACACAGCCGTCATAATTTAAAAGATAATTTTCAAGCCACATGATTGAATCCATGTCAAGATGGTTGGTTGGTTCATCAAGTAAAATAATGTCCGGCTTTGTGAGCAGAAGCTTACCAAGAGAGATTCGTGTTTTCTGACCACCGGAAAGAGCATTGACACTCTTGGTAAATTCATCCTCGGTAAAACCAAGTCCCTTAAGTACACCGACAACCTCGCTTTTATATGCGTAACCGTTGTTAAGCTCGAATTCGTGTGTGAGTCTGGTGTAGGCATCCATAAGCTCTGAAAGTCTGTCGCCTTCAAGATGCTTCATGTCTTCTTCCATGGTACGCATACGTCTTTCCATACGTATAATATCTTCCTTTACAGACAGAAGCTCTTCATAAATGGTATTGCTGCTGTCAAGATTCTGGTGCTGCGCAAGATAGCCGATTGTCTTATTCTTTGCAATAATAACCTCGCCCTCGTCAGGCAGGATTTCTTTCATTATTATTTTAAGCAAGGTTGATTTACCGGCACCGTTTACACCGATGATGGCAGCACGTTCACGCTCTTCAACATGAAATGAAATATTCTGTAAAACTGTATTCTCAACAAATGCTTTTGAAATGTTGTTGCATGCTAATATCATAAATAGTACCTTTCTGAGTATATTCTCGATTAAAGTAAAGCTAATACCTTGCCATTATACATTATTTTCTTTTTATAATCAAGAGATGAGACAAACAAGAGAAATAAATATTGCTTTTTTTGCAATTATCGGTTAAAATATAGTGAGTAGGTTAACTATGACATAATCAGTTAGCCTGTTTGATTGTAAAAGTTCAGCCATGCAAGCATGATTATCCAGCTTTTGCAGAGTATGACTGAACTGTTGTGTTTAATTACGTTTTTTAGGAGGTAGCACTATGAAAGGGTATATAGATAGAGAACAGGGTGGAGTAACCATAGAAGCTTCTGTTATTGCAAAGTATGCCGGAACTGTTGCCGTGGAGTGTTTTGGTATTGTCGGCATGGCTGCCATTAACATGAAGGACGGATTTTCAAAACTTCTTAGGAATGACAGCATTACCCGAGGTATTAATGTAGTTATTGATGGAAACAGTGTTCAGCTTGATTTTCATGTAATCGTTGCATATGGTGTCAGCATATCTGCTGTTGCTGATAATCTGATTCAGAATGTTAAGTATAAAGTTGAGGCCTTCACAGGACTGGAAGTTTCAAAAATTAACATATTCGTAGAAGGCGTTCGAATTATCGACTAATAGGAGGAAGTGATTGTGTCAGCAGCAAATACAAATACAATAGATGCAAAAATGCTTCAGAAGATGTTTTTGGCAGGTGCAAAGAATCTTGAAGCAAAGAAGGAATGGATTAATGAGCTTAATGTTTTTCCTGTACCGGATGGTGATACAGGTACTAACATGACACTTACGATTCTTTCAGCAGCGAGAGAAGTAAGTGCCATTGAAAAGCCTACGATGGAGGAACTGTCAAAAGCAATTAAATCCGGCTCATTAAGAGGTGCAAGAGGTAATTCAGGTGTTATTTTGTCGCAGCTTTTCAGAGGTTTTACCAAAATAATAGCACAGTATGACAAGATTGATACAGCAATCCTTGCAAATGCATGCCAGCATGCAACCGAAACAGCGTATAGAGCCGTTATGAAGCCGAAGGAGGGTACTATTCTTACCGTTGCCAAAGGTGCGGCAGATAAAGCAATGGAGCTTGCAGCCGCCGGTGTTGTGGATATTTCCGAATTTATGAATGAGGTTATTGCTTATGCCGATGAGGTCCTTTCAAGAACTCCGGATATGCTTCCGGTATTGAAACAGGCGGGAGTTGTTGACTCCGGCGGTCAGGGACTTATGCAGGTGCTTAAGGGTGCTTATGATGCATTTCTTGGCAAAGAGCTTGATCTTACATTTGAGAACAGCACAGGAGGTACGGTCAAGTTTTCATCATCTGAAGAATCAGACATAAAATTTGGATACTGTACTGAATTTATTATTATGCTTGAGAAGGAGTATAATCTCGGAACAGAGATAGAATTTAAGGCTTATCTTGAATCTATCGGTGATTCGATAGTGGTTGTGTCTGATGATGAGATTGTTAAGGTTCACGTTCATACCAACGACCCGGGTCTTGCAATCCAGCGCGCCCTTACTTACGGCTCACTCACAAGCATGAAAATTGACAACATGCGTGAGGAGCATCATGAGAAGCTTATCAAGGATGCCGAAAAGCAGGCTGCAGCACAGAAGAAAGCAGATTTGTCGGCAGCAGAAGCCCCTTCTTTACGTAAAGAAGTCGGATATATAGCAGTTGCGGCAGGTGATGGACTTGCGGAAATATTTAAGGGACTTGGTGCAGACTATGTAATTGAAGGCGGCCAGACCATGAATCCGAGTACTGAGGATATGCTTGATGCGATAAATCATGTAAATGCAGATACGGTTTACATTCTGCCTAACAATTCAAATATAATTCTTGCAGCACAGCAGGCGACATACCTGGTAGAAGATAAGAAGATTCTTGTTGTTCCTACAAAGACAATTCCTCAGGGAATTACAGCCATGATTAATTCATCTCCAGAGAATCCGGAGGAGAATCTTCAGGCACTTACAGAAGCAATAGGGAATGTAAAAACAGGTCAGATTACGTATGCGGTACGTAATACAATGATTGATGACGTAGAAATTAAAGAAAATGATATTATGGGTCTTGGTGATAAGACCATTCTTACGGTTGGTCAGGATATTTCTGATACTGCATATGATACCATCGTGAAAATGATGGATGAAGATGCAGAGCTTATCAGTATATATTATGGTGCTGATGTAAGCGAGGAAGATGCGAATGCACTTCTTGACAGAGTGAGCGAAAGCTATCCTGACTGTGATATTGAACTTCAATATGGCGGTCAGCCGATTTACTATTATATTTTATCAGTAGAGTAAGTAAAAGGGTATCCCTTAAGGGGTACCTTTTTTCGGAAAGTGAGGGATTTTTTGGATAATCCGATTCGAAATGTCAAGGGTGTCGGCGAAAAAACCGAAAAGCTTTTTAACAAGCTTGGTATATTCACAGAAACTGATTTGCTAAATTATTATCCGAGAGCATATGACGTATTTAAACCGCTGACTCCGATAGCAGATATTACGGCTGCCGGAGAAATATATACTGTTTCAGGCAAGGTCATGGATACTCCTAAAACCAAAAAAATCCGGAATCTTTCTGTCACATCCACAAGAATAAAGGATGAGAGCGGCATTATGGAGATTACGTGGTTTAACATGCCTTTTTTACAAAAAACGCTCCGTACCGGATTTCATCTGACATTAAGGGGCCGCATTGTTCGTAAAGGGGCATTATTTTCCATGGAGCAGCCGGTTATGTATAAGGAGGACGAATATAATAAGCTTGTGGGAGTATTTCAGCCTATTTACCCGCTTACGGCAGGTCTGTCTAATAAGACTGTTACAAAAATCGTAAAAAATCTGCTTGAGAAGAGAGTTGAACAAAAGGACTACATTCCCATATCTGTAAAGCAAAAACATGGTCTTGCGGATATTAATTATGCTATCGCTAATATACATTTTCCAAGAAGTGCCGAAGATATGACCAAGGCAAGACAGCGCCTTGTATTCAATGAGTTTTTCACCTTCGTAGCCATGCTCGCAATAAGGAAAGATAACACCCTTAATCTTACTAATCCTTATGAAATAAGGGATAAGAGTGTGGCAGACAGGCTTATTGACAGACTGCCTTTTAAGCTTACCGGTGCGCAGCAACGGGCACTTGCTGAAATCAGAAAGGATTTGCATTCACCATATCTGATGAACAGACTTGTACAGGGAGATGTAGGCTCCGGTAAGACTATTCTTGCAGTGCTTGCGCTTTATGAGGTTGCCATGTCAGGTTATCAGGGTGCGCTTATGGCACCGACAGAGGTGCTTGCCACACAGCATTATGAATCAGTTACAGCACTTTTTGAAGCTAATGATATAAAGCTTAATGTGATACTGCTTACCGGCTCGATGACGGCAAAGGAAAAGCGTACTGCTTATGAAAAGATAGCCCGGCATGAAGCAGATATAATAATCGGCACGCATGCCCTTTTTCAGGACAAGGTGGTATATGATAAACTTGCACTTGTAATAACTGATGAGCAGCATCGTTTTGGGGTAAGACAGCGAGAAACTCTTATGAAAAAGGGCGGTGTGGAAACTCATTACAATGCCCATGTACTTGTAATGAGTGCCACTCCGATTCCAAGAACGCTTGCAATTATTTTGTATGGTGACCTTGATATTTCAATAATTGATGAGCTTCCAGCGGGCAGACTGCCCATTAAAAACTGTGTTGTGGATACTTCATACAGGCCTAAAGCATACCGCTTTATAGAAAATGAAGTACATGCCGGACACCAGTGTTATATAATCTGTCCCATGGTTGATGAGAATGAAGAAATAGAAGCTGAAAGCGTTGAAAAATATACTGTTGAGCTTAAGGCGGTTTTAGCTTCAGACATAAATGTTGAATTTCTCCACGGCAGAATGAACCCAAAGGAAAAGAATGCCATTATGGATGAGTTTGCCGCTAATAATATTCAGGTACTTGTATCGACAACCGTTATAGAGGTAGGCATAAATGTGCCAAATGCAACGGTTATGATGGTAGAGAATGCAGAACGCTTCGGACTTGCCCAGCTTCATCAGCTGCGCGGGCGTGTCGGACGCGGAAACGCCCAGTCCTACTGCATATTTATCAACTCCTCTGACAAACCTGACGCAGCAAAACGGCTTGGTATCCTTGTAAAATCAAATGACGGATTCTATATAGCGGAAGAGGATTTACGTTTAAGGGGTCCGGGTGATTTACTGGGAGTAAGACAAAGCGGTGACATGATTTTTCAGATAGCGGACATCTTTGCTGATGCCAAGCTTCTTAAAGAGGCAGCGGACAGTGCCAGGGAACTTATCACATCCAATCCCTGTCTTGATGGTGAAGAATACACTGAGCTTAAACATTACATTGAAAGACTTGAAGCAAAACAGCTTTCGACACTTAATATTTAACAAATATACTACGGAGAACAATGACTATGCGTTTATATAGTATCGCCAGCGGGTCAAGTGGCAATTGCATTTATATAGGAGAGGGTGATACACATTTTCTTGTAGATGCCGGAATAAGCTTTAAAAGAATTGAAACGGCTCTTAACAGTGAAAATCTTACTGCAAAGGACTTGAATGGTATTTTCATAACACATGAGCATTCAGACCATATAAGCGGACTTGGCGTAATTTCAAGGAAGCACCATATACCAATTTATGCAACCCGTGAGACCATAATACAAATTAAAAAAAGCACATCACTCGGAGTCGTAGATGATGAGCTTTATCACGAGATAGAGCCGGATTCACCTATCGCTCTTGGCGGGATTACCGTACATCCTTTCAGTATTTCACATGATGCGGCCAATCCTGTGGCATATAGATTTAAAGGAAGTGTAAAGACAGTTGCGGTTGCTACTGACATGGGCTATTATGATGAATACATAATTAATAACCTTTCCTGCTTAAATGCAGTACTTCTTGAAGCCAATCACGATGTAAGAATGCTTCAGACCGGTTCGTATCCTTATCCGTTAAAGCAGCGTATTTTAAGTGACAGGGGACATTTGTCAAATGAAGCTTCGGGTAGGCTTCTCGGGCAGATTTTAAATGATAATATGTCACACATATTACTTGGCCATCTTAGTAAAGAAAATAACTATGAAGCACTGGCTTTTGAAACCGTAAAACTTGAGATTCTCACAAGCGGCAGCAATTATAGCGTAAATGAATTTAACATGCAGGTTGCAAAGCGCGACTGTCCGATGAATATGATTGAATTGTAGGGGCAATGGCATGTTTTGGTTGACATTTTAAGCTATTAAGCTTATATTTAAATAGTATGAATTTAGGAGGTAATTCCAATGAAGAAAACTATAATTACAGTAGTAGGTAAAGATACTATCGGTATCATAGCAAGAGTATGTACATATCTTGCAGACAACAAGGTTAATATCCTTGATATTTCCCAGACAATCGTTAAAGATTACTTTAACATGATGATGATTACTGACATACAGGCTTCATCAAAGGCATTTGCTGACCTTGCCAAAGAGCTTGAAGAGCTTGGCAGGGATATGGGACTTATGATTAAAATGCAGAGTGAAGACATTTTTCAGAAAATGCATCGTATTTAACCGGGAGGGAATTTCATGATTAATTTTTTTGAGGTAGATGAAACCAACAAAATGATTGAGCGTGAGCACCTTGATGTGCGTACCATTACGCTTGGTATAAGTCTTCTTGACTGCATAAGTGAGGACCTTGAAACGCTTAATAAAAATATATATGATAAGATTACAAGGACTGCAAAGAATTTGGTTGCAACAGGTAACGAAATCGAACGTGAGATAGGTATTCCCATTGTTAATAAGCGTATTTCGGTTACACCCATTGCACTTGTCGGAGGAGCTGCATGCAAAAAGCCTGAGGATTTTGTTACCATTGCAAAAACTCTTGATAAGGCAGCGCATACAGTAGGCGTTAATTTTATAGGCGGTTATTCGGCTCTTGTATCAAAGGGCATGACAACTGCTGAAGAGAACCTTATCCGTTCAATACCTGAGGCTCTTGCGGTAACTGAGCGTGTATGCAGTTCTGTTAATGTAGGTTCGACAAAAACCGGAATGAATATGGATGCAATAAAGCTTATGGGTGAGATAGTCCTAAAAACCGCAGAGTACACTAAGGAAAGAGATTCTCTTGGCTGTGCGAAGTTGGTTGTATTCTGTAATGCGCCTGATGATAATCCATTTATGGCAGGTGCATTCCACGGTGTAACTGAGCCTGATGCTGTTATAAATGTTGGTGTAAGCGGTCCAGGTGTTGTCAAATATGCTCTTGAACAGATTCGCGGTGAAAATTTTGAGGTTCTCTGTGAAACCATCAAAAAAACAGCTTTTAAGATTACACGTGTAGGACAGCTTGTTGCACAGGAAGCAAGCAAGAGGCTTGGTATTCCCTTTGGCATTATTGATTTATCACTTGCCCCCACGCCGGCAGTTGGTGACAGCGTTGCAGAAATATTAGAGGAAATCGGACTTGAGATGGTTGGCGCTCCCGGAACTACGGCTGCTCTTGCTCTTCTTAATGACCAGGTTAAAAAGGGCGGTGTAATGGCTTCTTCTTATGTAGGCGGATTAAGCGGTGCCTTTATTCCTGTCAGCGAAGACAATGGAATGATTGCAGCGGCCGCATGTGGGGCACTTACCCTTGAGAAGCTTGAAGCCATGACTTGTGTATGTTCTGTAGGTCTTGACATGATCGCAATTCCGGGCAATACTACAGCAAGTACCATTTCAGGCATTATTGCTGATGAGGCAGCCATCGGAATGATTAATCAGAAGACTACAGCTGTGCGTGTTATCCCCGTAATTGGAAAAGATGTCGGAGATACAGTTGAATTTGGCGGTCTGCTTGGATACGCTCCCGTAATGCCGGTTAATCAGAAGTCATGTGAGGCTTTTGTTAACAGAGGCGGCCGCATACCGGCTCCAATTCACAGCTTTAAAAATTAAATTTTTGTTTACACAGACCATATTTTTATAAGAATGGAGAATTACCATGAAAATCTATAAGTACAGTAAAAGAGCCGCGAGCTTTATTATGGCAGGTGCGCTTGCATTTGGCAGCTTTGGTTGTACAAAGGATAACCCTGTTGACGATACTACAACACCGGCTGTTACAACTTTGCCTGAAACTACAACGACCGGACCCGAGATGCTTTCGGCACCTTCGAACCTTGTAGTAACATCAAGTGAAAATCATAAGATAACATTAAAATGGGACACTGTTAAGAATGCAACGGCATATGCCGTATACCGTACTCAGTATGCTGAAGACTATAAGGCATTTAAGGGGTATGATCTTATTTCAATTACGACAGATACAACATACTGTGATGCCGATGCTAATGTTAGTACCAATATTCCATGGTATTATAAAGTACAGGCAATTACTGCAGGTGCAGATTATTTTACAGACAGTCTGTATGTTAACAATGTACGTGGAGAGTTTTTGCAGGAAGATTCAGCCGGCAGTGATACATTTTTAAACAGTACATTGTCCGATGTGGCGATTTCAGAGGTTACTTCAGACATCACACGGCAGCCTTCCGAGAAGCTTACTGACAGGGCTGTTATTGGCATTGACCTTGCCGGAGATAAAGGTGCTGAAATTAACAAAACAGCCACTGATGCACAGGGCAATGAATATGAAAAAGGTGTATATCTTAGCTGGAGAGCATTTGAAGAAGATCCTGAGAATGTAACCTTTGATGTATATCGTAATGGTGAGCTTGTTGCTGATGATGTTAAAGTCACAAATCTTATTGATGAGAACGGAAAGTATGGAGATATATACAAGGTTGTAGGCTCATCTGATGAAGTGCTTGGCCTTAAGGCACTTGATACTGCTGTATGGGAGAATTATTATCTTGAGCTTCATCTTAATAAGCCTGCTGACATGCTTCTTCCGATGAAAAAGGATTGTACATATTATGCTAATGACCTTTCAGTGGCAGACCTTGATAATGATGGACAGCTTGAACTTATTGTAGCATGGAAGCCAAGCAACCAGCAGGATAATACGGGCGGTGTTGTTACCGGTTACACATATCTTGATGCATATGATGTTGATTTTACAACAGGTGCGGTAACACAGATGTGGCGGATTGACCTTGGCCCTAATATCCGTTCAGGTGCTCATTATGTGCAGTATCTTGTATGGGATATGGACGGTGACGGCATTGCAGAGCTGGGAGTAAAAACAGCCGATGGTACAACTGCTTATAAGTGTGAGAATGGTGAGCTTGTATACACAGGACATGTCGGAGCGTGCCGTTCTGAAGATATTTTAACAAATAAAGTTGGCAAAAATGAGAATGATTACCGTAATATAACCGGTATGATTCTTGATGGCCCTGAATATCTTACAATTTTCAGAGGTGATACCGGTGAAATTATCGATACCGTTGATTATACACCGGGGCGCGGAACCATTACTGAATGGGGAGATGGCGGCGGCAACCGTTCAGACCGTTTTCTTGCATGCGTAGCTTATCTTGACGGCGAAAAGCCAAGTATGGTATTTACACGCGGTTATTATGCAAAAACTGCAATGACGGCATATCAGCTTGTAGACGGCAAGCTTCAGATTCAGTGGACATATAATTCAGAAGATATTATAAATGCACTTCTTGATGAGTTTAATGCCAATTATGGTGAGCAGGTTATTGAAAAATATGAATCAGCAATTACCAATTATTGTACAAATTACAGCGTTGAGCGTTCTACATTAGATGCCGATGATATTAAAGAGATTATTGTAAGAGCATATAAGGCAGAAATCCAGCCTGAATATATGGGACAGGGAAACCATAACTTAAGTGTTGCCGATGTAGATAATGATGGCAAGGACGAAATTATTTTCGGCTCAATGGTAATGGATAATGATGGTACTCCCTTATATTCCACAAGACTTGGTCATGGTGATGCAATCCATGTAGGCGATTTTGTTGAGGAAAATGAAGGTCTTGAGGTATTTCAGGTACACGAAGATTCAGGCGTTAAGTATGTCGTTGACATGCGTGATGCAGAAACAGGCGCAACCCTATATGGTAAGTGGGTTGGCAAAGATAACGGCCGTGGTCTTACTGCCGATATTGATCCAAGATATATCGGTGCTGAGTTTTGGTCAGCTGCGGATGGCAACGTACACTCATCACAGTCAACCATAGATAATGATATTATTTTAACAGGCAACCGTCCAAGCATTAACTTTGATATACTTTGGGATGGAGACTTACTTTCAGAGCTTCAGGATCACAGTTTCCATGCGGGTACTGACGGACGTTATCCTTTGTACACAACCATTACTAACTGGAATTACGAAACAGGGGCAAATGTTGAAATATTCCATAGCTCTCAGATTCTCACAAACAATGATACCAAGGGTAATCTTGGTCTTGTAGCTGACATTATCGGTGACTGGAGAGAGGAAATTGTTTCAAGAGCAAGTGCTGACAACTCAGTTGTACGTATTTATATGTCAACAATTCCTACAAGCTATGTTATCCCTTGTCTTTTGGAAGATGATGTTTACAGACTTGGTGTTGCATGGCAGAATGTAGGATATAACCAGCCGGCACATTTAAGCTATTCCCTTACAGAAGGGCTTCGTACAAGCGTGGTTACTGCTGAAGCCTTGGAAGGTAAAATTGAAATAAGCTTTACTGAGGCAAATGACGGAACATATGGTAACCCGATAGAAGGCTATGAATTATATTGTGATGAGGGCTTTGGTTCTTATGCTAAGATTGCAGAGCTTCCGGTCGGAACCTATACATATACATTTAATACCTCTTCGGCAGGAACTAAGTACAAATTTAAAATTGCAGCAATAGTTGATGGTGCTACTTCGCACTACTCATTCCCTGTTACTGTAACATCTAAGTAAAGTGAGGTATTTACTTTGGCACAACAGGTAACGCCCATGATGCAGCAGTATCTGGACACAAAAGAACAGTATAAAGATTGCATATTATTTTATCGTCTGGGTGATTTTTATGAAATGTTTTACGAGGATGCCATAACGGCATCCCGTGAGCTTGAAATTACCCTTACAGGTAAAAGCTGCGGCACCGAGGAACGCGCACCCATGTGTGGCGTTCCTTATCATGCTGTAGACAATTATCTTAACAGACTTGTAAAAAAAGGTTATAAAGTAGCTATATGTGAGCAGGTCGAGGATCCTAAATTAACTAAAGGTATTGTAAAGCGTGAGGTTGTCCGCATCGTTACTCCGGGTACTAATATAAACAGCAGTGCACTTGAAGAAACAAGAAACAATTACCTTATGTCCATAGTTTATGTAAGCAGCAGATGCTATGGTATATCAACAGCTGATATTTCTACCGGTGACTATTTTGTTACAGAGGTTGATGAAATCAAAACCCTGTATGATGAAATCAATAAATTCTGCCCATCTGAAATTATCTGCAATGATGCATTTTATATGAGTGGGGCAGATATTGATGACTTAAAGAACAGGCTTAATATCTCTATATCGTCACTTGACAGCTGGTATTTTGACGATGAATCATGCAGAAAAGCTCTTCGTGAGCATTTTAATGTCATGGATCTTTCCGGACTTGGTATAGCAGATTACGATGCCGCCGGTGTAATTGCCGCCGGTTCACTTCTTAAGTATCTGCTTGAAACACAGAAAAATTCATTGAGCCATCTTACAAGAATTGTGCCATATCAGACTGGAAAATACATGATTCTCGATACAGCTACCCGCCGTAATCTTGAGCTTCTTGAAACCCTTCGTGAAAAGCAGAAGCGAGGTTCACTTCTCTGGGTACTTGATAAGACTAAAACTGCCATGGGTGGAAGAATGTTAAGAACTTTTATTGAGCAGCCGCTTATCAATAAAGCAGAAATTCTCGAGAGGCAGGATTGTATTGAAGAACTTAATAAGCAGCTTATTACACGTGAAGAGTTACGTGAATATCTTAATCCGATTTATGACCTTGAAAGACTTATCAGTAAAATAAGCTACAAATCAGCTAATCCAAGAGATTTGATAGCTTTTAATTCATCAATTGAAATGCTTCCTCATATAAAATATCTGCTTGAAGGCTTTGAGGGCAGCTTTCTTGCCGGCATCCATGACGATATAGATACTCTTGATGATTTGCATGAATTAATAACTAATGCCATAGATGAAGAACCCCCCATTACCCTGAAAGAGGGCGGTATAATAAAAAATGGCTTTAATGATGAAATTGACCGTTTAAGAAGTGCAAAGTCTGATGGCAAAACATGGCTTGCCAATTTGGAAGCGAAGGAACGTGAAAAAACCGGAATTAAAAGTCTTAAAATAAAGTTTAATAAAGTATTCGGTTATTATTTTGAGGTAACCAATTCTTTCAAAGACATGGTTCCGGATTATTTTATACGCAAACAGACACTTACCAATGCAGAGCGTTACAGCACAGCTGAGCTTAAAGAGCTTGAAGACATAATTCTTGGGGCAGAAGACAGACTTTTTTCGCTTGAATATGACTTATACAGCGAAATCAGAGACCGAATTGCCAAAGAAGTTATACGTATCCAGAGTACGGCGAAGGCAGTCGCTAAGCTTGATGTTATGGTATCTTTGGCAAGTGTTGCTGAACATAATAATTATGTGCGGCCTAAAATTAATGAAAAAGGAATCATTGAAATTAAGAACGGAAGACACCCGGTTGTTGAGAAAATGATACCTAATGACATGTTTGTTGCCAATGATACGGGACTTGACAATTCTTCAAATCGTATTAATATAATTACAGGACCTAATATGGCCGGTAAATCAACGTATATGCGGCAGGTTGCGCTCATTGTTCTTATGGCTCAGATTGGAAGCTTTGTTCCTGCAAGTCAGGCCAATATAGGTATCTGTGACAGAATATTTACACGTGTAGGTGCCTCAGATGACCTTGCTTCCGGCCAGAGTACATTTATGGTTGAAATGACGGAGGTTGCAAACATTCTTCGTAATGCCACGTCAGACAGCCTTTTGATTCTTGATGAAATCGGTCGTGGTACAAGCACGTTTGATGGACTTAGTATTGCCTGGGCGGTTGTGGAGCATATAAGCAACACAAAGCTTCTTGGTGCCAAGACACTCTTTGCCACACATTACCATGAGCTTACAGAGCTTGAAGGCAAGCTTAGCGGAGTCAATAATTACTGTATCGCAGTAAAGGAACAGGGCGACAATATCGTATTTCTTCGTAAAATCATTAAAGGTGGAGCTGACAAAAGCTATGGCATACAGGTAGCAAAGCTTGCAGGTGTTCCAGATACCGTTATAACGCGTGCGAAAGAGATAGTTGAAGAGCTTATAAATGCTGATATTACAGAAAGCGTTAAGGACATCGCAGGTGGCAGAAGGAAAAAGCATGAACGAAAGCTTGATGAAGTAGACTTAGAGCAGATGTCTCTTTTTGACACAGTAAAAGATGATGATATAATAAAAGAGCTTAAGGAGCTTGATGTTGATAACCTTACACCCAAAGAGGCACTTAACACATTGTACCAGCTCCAGAGCAAATTAAAGAACAGATGGTAGGGGTGCATGATATATGCCACAAATTCAGGTTTTAGATCAGGAAACCATTAATAAAATTGCGGCCGGTGAAGTTATAGACCGGCCTCAGTCCGTTGTTAAGGAATTACTTGAGAATGCAATTGATGCCGGAGCCACTGCAGTTACGGTTGAAATTAAAGAAGGTGGAATTTCCCTTATCCGTATAACAGATAACGGCTGCGGATTTGAGAAAGAGCAGATACCGCTTGCATTTCTCAGACATTCTACCAGTAAAATTAAATCTATAGAAGACCTGGCAACCGTTTCGTCGCTTGGATTTCGTGGCGAAGCTCTTTCGAGTATAGCAGCGGTTGCGCAGGTTGAACTTATTACGAAGCCGGCTTTTGTGCTTAACGGCTCAAGGTATCAGATTGAAGGCGGTAAAGAGAAAGCTTTTGAAGAAATCGGTGCCCCTGAGGGTACAACATTTCTTGTAAGAAATCTTTTTTATAATACTCCGGTAAGAAGAAAATTTTTAAAGACTCCTGTCACGGAAGCCGGATATATTGCCGATGTTGTTGAAAAGCTTGCACTTTCACATCCTGAAGTATCGGTACGTTTTATAAATAACGGCCAGACCAGACTTCACACTAACGGTAATGGAAATCTTAAGGATGCAGTATATTCTGTTTATGGAAGAGAAGTCACCAGTGAACTGATGCCTGTTGAATTTACCTCAATGGATGTATCAGTTGCCGGCTTTATCGGAAAGCCTGCAGCAGCCCGTGGCAATCGCGCTTATGAGAATTATTTCATAAATGGCAGATATATTAAGAGCAACCTTATTTCAAAGGCAATAGAGGACGGATATCACGGACACCTTATGCAGCATAAATATCCGCTTACAATATTGCAGATAAAAATAAATCCTCTGCTTTTGGATGTTAATGTACATCCTTCAAAGATGGAGCTGCGTTTCCGTAACGCTGAAGAGATATATCAGCTTATAATGCAGTCTGTTCGTGGAGCATTTGAACAAAAGGAAATGATTCCAAGGGTATCAGTTCCCGATTCAGCAGTTACTCCCGGTCCACGACCAAATAATCCACGGCCTGACATTCCACGGCCCGATAATAAATTGCCGAAGCAGGCAGAAGTGCGTGAACCTGAACTGTTTGAAAAAATGCGGATTAAAGAAACTTCATTACCTGTAAAAGCGAAAGAGCTGCCCATAAAAGAAGCAACGGTTTTACGGCAGAAATCAGTCTCCATCATAGAAGAAGAAAGCGGATACAAGGCAGGTGGAGAACAGCTTACGCTTTTTGATGACAAGCTTCTTTCAAAGGAAGCGCGAAAAAAACATCGCATTATTGGTCAGCTTTTTGATACCTACTGGCTTATAGAATATAATGATTCACTTTTTATAATTGACCAGCATGCGGCACATGAGAAAGTTCTTTATGAACGTACACTTAAAGCAATTGAAACAAGAGAGTATACTTCGCAGCAGATTTCTCCCCCTCTTATAGTATCGCTTTCAATGCACGAAGAGGAGTATCTTATTAAGAATCTTGCATTTTTTAAAAAAATCGGATTCGAAATTGAGCATTTTGGTGGAAAAGAATATGCTCTTTATGCACTTCCGGATAATTTATTCGGACTTTCTAATGCAGATTTGTTTCTGGATATGCTTGATACACTTGCTGATGACATAAAAACAACAGACAATGAGATGATTTTATCAAAAATAGCATCCATGTCATGTAAGGCTGCAGTAAAAGGCAACCACCGGCTTTCCATGCCCGAGATAGAAACTCTTATTGATGAGCTTCTTACTCTTGATAATCCATATAACTGTCCGCATGGAAGACCTACCATTATTTCCATGAGCAGGTTTGAGCTTGAAAAAAAATTTAAGAGGATAGTATAAATGAAAGAACCTTTAATCATTCTCACCGGGCCTACGGCCGTCGGTAAGACAGATACATCCATTAAGCTTGCCAAAGCAGTAAATGGAGAAATTATAAGCGCTGACTCCATCCAGGTATATAAGTACATGGATATAGGCTCGGCCAAGATTCTTAAGGAAGAGATGCAGGGAATTAAACATTACCTGATTGATGAAATAGAGCCGGATGAAGAATTTAATGTGACCGTATTTCAGAAGCTTGCCCAAAAATACATGGCACAAATACGAGCTGATGGAAAAATCCCCATAATCGTGGGCGGCACCGGTTTTTATATCCAGTCAGTGCTGTATGATATTAATTTTACGGAACATACCGGTGATACAGCATACCGCAGTAAACTTTATAAGCTGTCAAAGGAAAAGGGCGCAGAGTATGTTTATTCCATGCTTTGTGAAACAGATCCTGAATACGCCAAAACAGTACATGCCAACAATCAGAAAAGGGTAATCCGGGCACTTGAATATTTTCATGAAACAGGGCAGAAGCTCTCAGCACATAATGAAGAACAGCGTGAAAACGAGTCTCCATATAATTTTGCATATTTTGTGCTTAATGATGACCGTCAGACATTATATGACAGAATCGATTTACGGGTTGACAGGATGCTTAGTGAGGGGCTCGTCGATGAGGTTAAAATGCTGCTGGATAAAGGCTATGACCGGGAACTTGTATCAATGCAGGGGCTTGGATATAAAGAGATAGCTGCCTTTCTTGCCGGTGAGATGACACTAAATGAGGCTGTGTACATTATAAAACGTGATACAAGACATTTCGCAAAGAGACAGCTTACCTGGTTTAACAGAGAGAAAGAAGTCATTTTCTTAAATAAGCAGGAATTCAGTTCTGATAGTGACCTTATACTTAAGGAAATGTTAAAAATATTAAATGAAAAAGGAATAGTACGATGAATAATATGATAGAACAGAATTATAAAACACTTGGTATAAGCAAGCAGGTATATGATTTTTGTAAAGAAGCAGAGAACTCATTAAAAGAACGTTTTGAGGAAATTGACAAGGTTGCCGAATACAATCAGATGAAGGTACTACATGCAATGCAGAAGAATAAGGTAAGTGATGTGCATTTTGCAGCATCTTCAGGTTACGGCTACAACGATTTAGGTCGCGATACATTAGAACAGGTGTACGCAGATACATTCCATACAGAAGCAGCTCTTGTACGTCCCCAGGTTACCTGCGGAACACATGCACTTGCAATCGCTCTTTCTGCCAATCTTCGTCCGGGGGATGAGCTTTATTCACCTGTTGGCAAGCCGTATGACACTCTTGAGGAGGTAATCGGCATCCGTGAGAGTATAGGCTCCCTCAAGGAATACGGTATAAGTTATAATCAGACTGATTTACTTCCTGATGGTTCATTTGACTATGAAAACATTAAAAAAGCCATCAATTCTAAAACAAAGCTTGTAACAATCCAGCGTTCGAAGGGCTATGCAACCCGCCCGACACTTTCAGTAAAAAGAATTGGTGAGCTTATAAAATTTATAAAAGACATTAAGCCTGACGTTATATGTATGGTAGACAACTGCTATGGTGAATTTGTCGAAACCGTTGAACCTTCAGATGTAGGAGCAGACATGATTGTAGGTTCACTTATAAAGAATCCGGGCGGTGGTCTTGCACCCATCGGCGGATATATAGCAGGAAGAGCTGATTGTATTGAAAGATGTGCTTACAGACTTAATGCACCTGGACTTGGCAAAGAGGTGGGTGCTACACTCGGTCTTAACCAGTCATTTTACCAAGGCTTTTTCCTTGCACCGACAGTAACGGCCGGTGCTCTTAAGGGTGCTGTTTTTGCCGCTGTTATTTATGAAAAGCTTGGATACCATGTCGTTCCTGATTCTACGGAATCAAGACATGACATTATTCAGGCAATAGATTTTGGAAGCCCTGAGGGGGTTATCGCATTTTGTAAGGGTATTCAGGCAGCTGCACCTGTTGACAGCTATGTTGAGCCTGAACCATGGGATATGCCCGGCTATGATTCACAGGTTATTATGGCAGCAGGCGCATTTATTCAGGGCTCATCAATAGAACTAAGTGCAGACGGCCCGATAAAGCCACCTTATACCGTGTTTTTCCAGGGAGGCCTTACATGGTATCACGCCAAGTTCGGAATAATG
>CAZBHM010000027.1:0-18654 GCA_964491975.1 uncultured Lachnospiraceae bacterium
ACCTAAGACCATTGATAATGACCTTGCAGTTACTGACCATACACCGGGCTATGGAAGTGCAGCTAAATTTATTGCTTCAACCTTTAAAGAGATTGTAAGAGATAGTCTTGTATATGATAATACGAGTGTAACTGTTCTTGAAATCATGGGAAGAAATGCAGGCTGGCTTACGGCTGCTGCCGCACTTTCAAGGGGAGAGGATTGTCCGGGCCCTGATTTTATCCTGCTTCCGGAGCACCCGGTTGACCTTGATGAGGTTGTGGAGAGAGCGGCCGGACTGCAAAAGACCAAGAAGAGTGTTGTTATTGCCATATCAGAGGGAGCAAAGCTTGCAGACGGCAGATATCTTTGTGAACTGGTTACGGAAAATACACAGGTTGATGCTTTCGGACATATGGCACTCACAGGTGCGGGACGATGTCTGGCCGATAAGCTTGCACTTGATCTTAAATGTAAGACGAGAGCGGTGGAATTTAGTACGATCCAGAGATGTGCAGCACATATTATGGCACGTGTGGATATGACGGAGGCATTTCAGGTTGGAGCATCTGCATTTAATGCAGCGGCAGAGGGGGATACAGGCAAGATGATTACGCTTGTGAGAAAATCTTCAGAGCCATATATCTGTGTAACAGGTGTGCATGATGTACAAAAGATTGCAAATCTCGAAAAGAAAGTTCCTATTGAGTGGATTGACAAAGAAAATTACTGGGTAACGGATGATTTTATAAGATATGCCCGTCCACTTATTCAGGCTGAATTATATCCGTTTATGATTGACGGAGTACCAAAACATATAGTGTTGCAGTAAGTGAAAAAAGCGGCTTTGGCCGCTTTTTTTATTGTGTAATATAGACAATATTTGCAATCCATGGGACAAGACAAGCAATGAAAAACAACTATTTATTTTGGTAAAATGTAAACAGTGTATAGGCAAAATATACAAAACAACTATCTTATCACGAAAATTATTGTCGAAAATGATAAAATAGAGAAAATGTTATGCAGAAATGTCTGTGCATACAGGGTTAGCCATGGCTCTGGTTGTGGTTTTGAACAAATGGTAACAAAATGACAGGAGGGAAAGTTCATGGAAAAAATTCGTTCTAAGAGTAAAAAGATACTATCAGTGCTTCTTTCGATGGCAATGATTTTATCGGCAATACCGTTAGGACAAATCCGGGTATTTGCAGCGGATAATGCTTCAGGTCCGGCAATCGATGGTGGTACTAAAACATTGAAAGCGATATCTGTAGCAGGAGCACCGACTACGGTGGAACAGGGCAAGGAACCCGACACAAGTGATATGCTTGTAACGGCTACATACTCGGATGACAGTAAGGAGAACCTTAGCAGTGATAAGTATGAGGTTTCTCTTGATACAAGTGCGCTGGGAACGGCTGTGGCAACTGTTGCCTCAACAGAAAGCCCTGCCGTTATGACTACATTTAATGTGGATGTGGTTCCGGTAGGTGGAAAGAAGGTTTATGTATTTGACTGCGAGACAGCTACGGAGGCACCTGGTGGTTTTAATTTAAATACATATTCAAAGAAAACCAATGCATTAAAGTTTGATAAAGCAGGAACAGCAGTAACGATTTATAATAAGGAAACAATTGACAGCGATACACTCATTTTCGAGCTGGAGATGCTTCCTGCAAGTAAAAGTGTAGAAGTGGTGAAATTTTACAATTCAGCAGGAGAACTTGTGCTTTCAATTTCTAACAAGAGTTCTAAAGTAAAAGATTCTAAAGCTTCATATAAATTAATAATTTCAGATAAAGATGGTAATGAAGCAAAGGCAATTGCACAGTCAGCTGATTTGACCGGTACAGGTTATAATCTCTGGACAAAAATCAGGGTAGAATTTTACTTTAATGATGAAGTCTATAATGAAGACGGTAAAAGAATACTTCAGTATAAGGTATCGGCAGTGCAGCAGAATGCACAGAACGCTTATGATACTGCTAAGTGGATAGAAGCAGGCTCTGTTGTTACACCGGATGATTTGATTAAAAAGGATAAAGGTTATGATAATGGTCTTACAAATCAGGATATAGATGGAAGTAAAGACCATCCATATGATATTGCAAAAATAACAGTTAAATCTGATACAAATCCAAGATGGATTGGTGATTTTGGCCTTTGGAGTCTGCCAAGTGTGGAGGAAGAAACAGCTAAGCTTACCTCTATCACGGTAACAGCTCCTGATAAGACTGATTACAAAACAACTGATACAGAGTTAGACCTTACAGGCCTTGTTGTAAGGGCTGTATATAGTGATGATTCAACAAAGAATCTTACGGCTGATGAGTATACGGTAAGTGCACCTGATTTTACACAGACGGGTAAGCAGACGATTACTGTAACAGCAGGCAGCGTTACGGCAACATTTGATATTAATGTATCTGCTGCGCCGTCAGTCGGTGCTTATTATGTGGATGTATTTGAGTTTGATGATGCAGTTACATCCGTTGATGACATGAATGCTACAGTAAGCGGTACTGCATCAATCAGTAGTAAAACAGTGGAAGGACATTCAGGCAGTAAGCTTAAGATGGATAAGAACTCGGTTATCACGAAGAAACTTTCTGATACGGCGATAACCACAGGAAAGGTAAAGCTTTATACAGAATTTAATGGTAGCTCAAAGTCAGGTTTTTATAATATTCTTGATAAGGACGGCAACTCACTCATATTATTTGGTCAGTTCGGCAATACCAATATTTATGAGGAAGACAGTTATACAGTAGATACTAAGGTATATGCGCAGAGTGGCAAAGATTATAAGACAGTTGCAAAATCTAACCAGAAGTACTGGGTTCGTCTTGAGACAATAATTGACCTTGACAAATCTAATGAGCTTGGTGTGTTACAGTTTGAGACGAAGGTTTACCATAAGGATGACTATTCCAAGGAATGGACATTCGTTGATACTGTAACGGCAACTGATTATCAGGAAATCAAGCATGAAAACGGTTGTGCAACATCAGCACTTACTGCGTTTAGCGTTGGAGCAGTTGAGTTCGCATCAAATGCAGATGGTAACTATTTTGACAACATGTTCGTTGCGGCAACAGACGTAGATGACATTGCTCTTACAGGCGTTACTGTGACTACACTGCCTGATACCAAAGAGTACATGCCCGGTGCAGAAACTCTTGACCTTACAGGACTTGTGATTACTGAAAAATACAGCGATAACAGCACTAAGGATATAAGCGATACGGCTTATATAAAGGCTAAATATGCCATAACAGGCTTTGACAGCAGCAAGTCGGGAAGTAACACGATTACACTCACACGTAATAATCATGAAGACATAAAAGCAACATTCGATGTTGCGATTCTTGATGCTAAAATTGTATCGATTGAAGTTACGAAGCTTCCAACGAAGACAGAGTACTTTGTGGGAGACACAGAGCTTGATGCGACAGGAATTGAAGTTACTGCTACATACAGTAATGGAAAGACAGCTCTTCTTGAAACATCTGAATATACTGTAGGTTTACTTGATGCTACAGCGGCAGGCAAGGCTACAGTGACGATTACGGCTGTTGATAAGAATGAAACAGGTGAAAAAGTTACAACAACTTTTGAAGTAACAGTTAAAGAGCCTAAGGTAACAGGTATTAAGATTACAACAGTACCAAATAAGGTTCAGTACCAGATTGGAGAAAAAGCAGACTGGTCAGGCATGGTTGTAAGCCTTGTATATGAGAATGGTAAGACTAAGGTACTTGAAAACAGTGAACTAATCAAGGTTGAAGGTTTTGATTCAGCTAAAGCTGTTGAGAGTCAGACTATTACAGTTATATATGGTGAATATACAGCAACATTTAATATAGCTGTTATTGACCCGTCAGTGTTTACACCGGTTGAGTACAATTTTGATTTTAATATTGAAGGTACAAATACAGCTGACGGCTGGACAGGTATTTTCGTAAATAAGAAAAGCGGAAAAAAATATGGTCTTGCAGACTATGGATATTCGGCAGAAAAGGGTTATGGCTTTAATACTACCGTAACTGCTTTGCAGGGACGTGGCGAAAGTCCTAAGGCAAATGGGGCATATGTAAGCATTCCTAAGGATGTTTATAACGATTATGTTCTTTTTGGCAATGCAAAGGGCAGCTTTGATGTTGATATTGCGAATGGTACTTATAATGTAATGATTATTGTAGGTACGGTAAATTCTAATACAACCACTGTTAAAATTGAAGATAAGTACACTGGTACAGTTACTTTAAGTAAAGCAACCAATCCTTTTGCGGTTATTGAAATTGCAAATGTTATGGTAGCTGACGGTCAGATGAACATAGTTACAACTGCTGACAGCAATGCCAGAGTAAGTGGTATTGTTATATCTAACGTCATGGCTCCGGCAGGAGTGAAGGCAGTTCTTGATACTACAGACGGCATAGCAGTAAATGTGACATGGAATCAGGTACCCGGCTGTGTGGGATATAATGTATATCGTACACATGAGGGCGTGACAGAATGCATTGGAACACTTGAAGGCATGACAGCCACAGCATTTAAGGATACCAATGTAGACTGTGTTGAGAACTATACATATTTTGTAAGAGGCATCAGTGCAAAGGGTCTTGAGACAATTGCTTCTAATGAGGCAGAAATCGCAATAGTTGACAGCAGTGTAAATGCACCGGCAACACCGGATAACTTTAAGATTGCAGACATGGATAAGAATGCAACCATACTTACATGGGATGCATCAGAGAATGCAATGTATTATGAAGTTTATGCTGTGGCTAAGGGCTCAGAAACACCTGATATTTCAGGCTACAAATTAATTAAAAAGATTACAGAGAATACATATGTATGTGATATTGAAGGCCATGCAGACATGTATTTTAGAATTGTTGCAGTAGGACTTGGCGGTAAGTCACAGGCGACAGATATTGCATTTTCAACGGCAGGTGCACCTAAGGCTCCGACTAACCTTAAGGTTTCAGAGGTTGGAGATTATCAGACTACACTTACATGGGATGCATCAGAGAATGCAGCATATTATGAGATTTACTGGTCAGACAGAAACAGAACAGATCTTAGCGGACTTGACGGCTATGCATATGTAGGCAAGAGTTCAACAACAAGCTTTGTATATGAGCTTCCGACACATGTTGAGCGTTACTTTAAGGTAGTGGCTGTCGGTGCAGGTGGAAAATCTGAGGCAACAGAATGTGTTAAGGCTGATATTGTTAAGAACTTTGAGGTTCAGGCAGAATACCTTGACAGAGGACTTGTTGCAATAAAGATTGACGGTGGAGTATACTTAGGCTGGAGACTTCTTGGTGATGAGTATGCAGCCAAGGCTTCATACATTCTTTACCGTGACGGCAAGCCTGTCCGTACATTTGAGGCAACAGAGAATACAAGCTTCCTTGATGTAGACGGAACAGAGGCATCTAAGTATGCAGTAAGTGCTGTTATTGATGGCAAAGAGGGAGAAAAGTGCGGTGAAGTGGCAGTACAGAGCACAGATTACCTTGAAGTGCCGATTGAAGCTCCAGAAGCTTATTATGATGATAAGCTTACTAAGGATTACATTAAGTCAAATTATTATGACAGCGACTGGTATGTGAGTGAAAATATTTTATCAGATGAGGATAAGGCTAACGGAACATATACATATGCAGCTAATGATACATATGTAGGTGATGTTGACGGGGATGGTGTGTATGAGATTATCGTTAAATGGAATGGTTTATCATGCGATAATTCACAGAGCGGATATACATCTCCGGTATATATTGACTGTTACAAGTTAGATGGTACCCGTCTCTGGAGAATTAATCTTGGCATTAATGTAAGAGCGGGCGCACATTATACACAGCCTGTAGTAGCAGACCTTGACGGTGACGGTAAGGCAGAGGTTATGATGAGAACTTCTGACGGAACAGTAGATGGCATGGGCAATGTTATAGGTGATGCAACAGCTGATTACAGAGGCGAAAGGGGTATTATTACAGGAAATGAGTATTTGACATTGTTTGATGGTGAAACAGGTAAGGTACTCGACAATATAGATTATATACCTGAGCGTGGTTCGGTTTCCTCATGGGGAGATAGTTATGGCGGAAGAAGTGAGCGTTTCCTTTCAGGTGCGGCTTATCTTGATGGAGAGCATATTTCGGCAATTTTTGCACGCGGATATTATACAAGAGCAGTAGTAGTTGCATATACTGTAGCTGATAAGAAGATTGTTACACAGTGGATATGTGATTCAAATGATGAAGAGAACGCCGATTTGTATGGTCAGGGTGCTCATAGCTTTACAGTTGCAGATGTGGATGGTGACGGATGTCAGGAAATCATCTATGGTGCAGCAACGATTGACCATGATGGTAAGGTAATGTATAGTCTTAAGGGCTTAAATGGCAAGGGCTATGGCGGACATGGCGATGCACTTCGTGTTACGGATATGAACCTTAAGAATCCTGGTCTTGAAATATTCATGGTACATGAAGAAAAAACCAATGATGCAGTTGAAATGCATGACGGCGCAACAGGTAATTATATTTACTATGTTGGAGCAAGTCAGGATGTTGGCCGTGGAGCAGCCGGTGATATTGACCCTGCTCATGAAGGTGTTGAAACATGGAGTACAATTAAAGACGAAAATAGTGAAACACTTGCAGGTCTTAGAGATGCATTTGGTAATATAATTGCGAAGAGACCTTCATCAGTAAATCATATGGCATGGTTTAACGGTGATATGGGAAGAGAGTTTGTAGATAATTCAAATTCAGTTCCTTATGTTGGTACATGGGATTATGCTAATCAGAAGCAGATTAATGTAAGCTTTGATGGCTGCAGAACAAATAATACAACTAAAGCAAATGCTGCTTTCCAGGCAGATATGTTTGGTGACTGGAGAGAAGAGCTTGCGTTTAGAACTGAAGATAATACGGCAATTCGTATTTATACTTCAACAGAAACAATGGATTACCGTTTATACACACTTATGCATGACCCGACATACCGTGCGCAGATGGCTTGTAATGGTTCAGCATACAACCAGTCACCTGATGCAGGCTTCTACATTGGTTATGATACGGACTTAATGATTGTTCCGGTTCCTACACTTAATGTAGTTAAGGCTATTGCTGACGAGGATGTTGAGGTTACCGGCATTGAGGTTACATCACCTGATAAGGTTACATATATAGTAGGTGAGGAGCTTAATTTAGACGGTCTTATTGTTACAGCTTTATACAATAATGGTACAAAGAAGATATTACCTGATGGTTTTACGGTAGATACTTCTAAGTTCGATTCAAGCGTGGCAGCAGAAGGAATTGTTATTACAATTACATATGGTAAATTTAACGGCAGCTTTGTAGTAAAAGTTGTAGATGCAGGGGACAGACAGTCATTCTATTATGTTGATGACAGCTCTGTTGAATCACTCGGATTTACCGTGACGGAGAATGGTTCATTTGAGGTCGTTGACAGTGAGAAGGGAGAAAATATTACCAATAAGCTTGCTGTTACATCAGGTACGGCTTCTAAGAAGCTTAGCAAAGCAATAAGCTCAGGCAAGATTACATTTGAACATGTTGCTTACCAGAATGGCAGTGTTTATTCGTACAGAATCCTTGATGCAGAAGGCAACGGCTTAATAAGTGTTGCACAGCAGACATCAGGCAACTATAACCTTTATAAGGAACTTGATACAACCGGAAGTCCGTTCCAGAAATTAATTGCATCAGTTAAAAATAAGTGGGTTAAGTCAGTTATAGAGATTGACCTTGATAAGTCTAATGCAACGGGAGTGCTGCATTTCACAATGACATTGGCTTATAAGGATAAATATACTGATGATACATGGAAGGATGCAGGTGTATTTACGCAGGATAATACATACGCTTCGGCAGCTAACTTTGGTTTTGCAAATGGTGCTGCAACAAGTACTCTTACAAGCTTTAGTGTAGGTTCAATTGAATTCCAGTCGGCTGCTACATCATATGTGGATGATATTTTCTTTAATGATGGCACTGGTATAGGTGATGTTGTAACATCAACAAGAACGCTTAAGAGTATTGAAATAACAAAGCCGGCAGCGGTTACAAAATTCTCTGTAGGTTCTAAGCTTAATACATCAGGTCTTGAGATTACAGGTACATATGAGATAACCTACTCAGATGGCAGAACTCCTGAGATTAAGACGGCAGTTATTACTGATTTTGATACAGAGTATGATTTTAGTAAGGTATCAGATAATGCGGTTGTAAAGATTATCGTTACAGATGGTGACAGCAAGTTTACTAAGGAATACAGCGTAAAGGTTGTTCCGAAGTCAGATGGTTCTTATGAGTCGTTTGAGTATATTGATGATGCTTCGGCAGCAATTATCGGATTTTCAGGCAGCAATTTAAGTGTAACAGATGGTGAAATCAGTGCAGATGATAAATCAAACGTATCTAACAGAATCACTGTTTCAAAGGGTACGGCAACCAAGACGTTTGACACTGCATTTACTAAAGGTACGGTACATTTTGAAACAGCATTTATGACACTGGCTACAAGTAAGGCTTCATTGTTCTTAAGAATCCTTAACAGCGAAGGTAAGCCGATGCTTGATTTTGCACAGTACGGAAGCGGTAATCTTAATATGTATATTGATAAGAATACAAGCGGTACGACAGGTGCGATGGCAGGTGCATTTAAAGGACTTCCGGTTAAGAACTGGGCTAAGCTTTCAGTTGACATTGACTTAGATGCTTCCTGGGCAGCAGGACATCTTGTATTTGATGCGACAGTATGGACTACAGATGATTATGCAAGCGGCAACTGGACAGAATTTGCAAAGTTTGATGAGACACTTTACTTAAATAGTGAAATGGCACCTACAACGACAGGTTCAGCATCAAGCGATGCAGCAGTGTTTGACATAGCTTCCATAGAGCTTTATAATGCAGCAAGTTCATATAACTATTATGATGATATGTTCTTTGAAGCAATTGGCGAAGGAACTACTAAGGTACTTGAAAGCATAGAGGTTGTTTCAGAGCCGATTAAGAAGGAATATGTTGAGGGTGATAATTTCGATGCAGCAGGTCTTTCAATTGTAGGTAACTACAAGTACACATTTAAGGATGGTACAACAGAGACCAGACAGAGAGAGATTACTGATTATACAGTTGAATTTAATAACAGAACAATTGGCGACAGCGTACCTGTGGTTATTACAGTTGGTGACAATACGGTAACATTCTATGTGAAGGTTGTTGCAAGCACGGCTTTGACGGGTATCGAGGCATATATTGTAGATTATATTAATAATGAGCTTGTTACTCTTCTTAAGAATAACGATATAGCTCTTAATAAGAGACAGATTAAATTGCCATACGCCAATAAAGATGATATTAAACTCTCTTATGCTGCTGATTCTGACAACGTAACAATTGAAAACAGAATCATGACAGTTACACCTTCAACAGAGAAGGCAACAGAGGCAGTTATTACCGTAAGCATGGTTGTAAAGAATGCAGATGGCAGGGATGTTACTGTTAAGAAGTCAGTTACATTTAAGCTTCCTAAAGCATCCCAGTCCAAGGAGCCTTCGATTTCACTTAGCCAGAAGGCGGATATGACAAAGGCAGTTAAGGAAATGGCAGAGCTTGGTCTTTTCAAAGATCAGGAAAGACTTAACGGTGTATCTACGATTTTATCTAAGTTAAACGGAAAGATAACAGTAGAAGAATTTGTTGCAATGCTTATCAATCTTTTTGAGGTCGATACAACATATACGGATACTGAGATTAACAGAGATGATATTGACTATGATGCATGGTACATTGATTATGTAATCGCAGCCTTCCAGTTAAGCGTAGAGACTGAGGAAAGCAGACTTGGCAAGGAAAACTTTGGTATAGGTGATAACCTTACTGAAGAGGACATTCTCTATATGATTAAGAGAATGGTGGCAGTTGATGAGACTGACCTTCCTTCTGATTATGCAGATAAGATGTTTGATTAGAAGTTAACAGAGAGGAGCAATTTGTCTTGAAGAATAAGAAAATTTTTGCGGTAATATTAAGCGCTGCAATGTTAGCTACTACAGCATTACCGGTTAAGGCAGAAGTCATCTATGAGCAGGGTCTCCCTGCTCAGGAGGACTCCTCCGAGCATCTGGTAGAGGTTTTAGAACCCATGTCAGAGCTTCCTGCATTCCCGGGAGCAGAAGGTTATGCTAAGTATATTACAGGTGGACGCGGCGGAAAAGTAATTCATGTTACAAATCTTAACAGTGATGGTCCGGGTTCACTTACGGCCGCACTTGATAATAATGGTGACAGAGATGAGCCAAGAATAATCGTATTCGATGTATCAGGTACCATTTCACTTGCAGGCAAGGTTATTTATCAGATGACCAATGTAAAGAATGTTACCATTGCCGGACAGACGGCACCCGGAGAAGGTATTACACTTACTGATGAGAACTTTTATCTTAAAAATGCAGAGAATGTAATCATAAGATATATTAAGTTCAGACATGGCCAGGCTACGGCAAAGGATGATTCGTTTTATATTCAGGCAAGCAAGAATATTATGATTGACCATTGTTCGTTTGAATACGGCAGTGATGAAAGCTGTTCAGCACGTAATACATCAAATCTTACAATCCAGTGGTCAATTATGACAAGTGGCGTAAGAACACATTCAATGGGCGGTTTACAGGAATGGAATTCACAGACCATTCACCACTCACTCCTTGGTAACCAGAATGACCGTAACCCGAAGGTTAAAGGTATTATGGATTTTACCAATAACGTAGTTTATAACTGGGGTGATTATGCATATGTTGCCGGTGGTAACTCAGACGGTAATGCATGGGGTAATGTTGTTAATAACTATTTTATAGCAGGACTTGATACCAAGCATCCTGACTATGCAGTGGTAAGAGGTAACGGTAAGTATTTTCTGTATCTTGCAGGCAACCTTATTGACTCTGACAAGAATGGTGTACTGGATGGTGTTAATACAGGTATCGATATGATTGAGCCTGCGCAGAGCGGTACAAAGTATCTTGACAGAATTACTTTTGAGGAGGATGGTAATCCTCCGGTAGTGCTTGTTAAGAACCGTATGAATATGCCTGAGCTCTCAACGGTTGATTCAGCTGAGACTGCATATTACAAGGTAGTGAATTATTCAGGTGCTTCTGTATATAACAATACCGATGGAACAACAAAGCTTTTCCATGATGACATTGATACAGAAATTTTAACGGGTGTTAAAGAGCAGACAGGTAAGATTCTTTTACATAATGCTGAAAGTCATAATGCGGATGGCGAATACTTTACGCAGGAGTTTATTAAGAATCTTCCGTCTTACAATGTAAATGACCCTGATTCAGAGTGGTACAGACCTGATAGCGATCAGGATGGAATGCCGGATACATGGGAGAAGGCTCATGGTCTTAATCCTGAGGATGCAGAGGATAGAAATGCGATAGCACCTTCAGGTTATACATGGATTGAGGAATATTTAAACGAGCTTGCTGCACCGGGCTTTCCGGAGGCTGATTATCAGGCAGAAGAGGAAGCTTCGGCTGATAAGGCACGTGAAGAGAGAAAATATGTGCTCCGTCTTGCTGGCGTTAATGGTGAGACAACTGAGTATGAGTGCATCAATGGTGTAAATCAGGTGCTTGTTCCATTTGCACCGATTGCAGAGTACCTTGGTTTTAACATGCTTGAGGTGACACCGGCTTCAGTTTCGGTAGAATATCCGTTTGCACTAGATAGTGATTTGTTAAATATTGATACTCTTGCAGGAATTATTACTGTAAGAACCGGAGATGGTTCATATAAGAACTTCTCAAGTTATGCTTCATGTAATGAGACGGTAGTAACATATAATGATATGTTATATGTACCTGTTAATCTTATACCACTGGGTATGAGTGCTGTTTATGAGCAGAATGTTGAGGAAGGCAACGTAGGCGTGTTAACTGTGTATGATGCTGAATACTACAAGGAGTGGCATACAGGAAGCAGTATGCGTAATACACGAAAAACATCAGGTCCTTCATTCACGGCAGCTGTATGTGATGATGGCATTAAGCTTTTATTTGATAAGGAAGCAGCTTTAGTTAAGGATACAAAAGCGAAGTTAAATGTTACGGTTGATGGAGTTACATATACGGCAGATGCTTCAAAGGCAGATGTATGGGGTTCTAATAAGGTTGCATTATTTAAGTATGAAGACCTTAAGGATACGGCAGGCAATGCTCTTAAGGCACCGGTTAAGGCAACAGTAGCTCTTGATGAAGGCGCATTTGCAGATTATCGTAATGAGAAGCTTGTAAACAAAGCAGGCTCTTCTGATATCGACCTTGAGGCACAGACAGCCGCACTGGCAGCGCATAAAGAGGGACTTTCTGAAATAAAAATAAACGCAGGAGAGGATTCTCTTACATTTGAGAAGGGTACGGAGGTAACTCTTCGTGAGGCACTTGAAGCATTATACAGGCTTATGGCAATGAAGGATATCAATGCAGCAGATTATGATATGATTGATACCGGTGATATTGTGGCAGATGACGAAGATGATGATGATGAAGTAACATCTCCCAAAACAGAAGAAGAGATTAAGAAGCAGGAAGCAGCAGATAATCGTGAAAGGGTAGAAAACCGTTGGCAGGGAAGAGAAGGCTGGCAGATGGTATACGGTCAGTGGTACTACTTTGGTAATGAAGGCAAGCTTGAACTCGGATGGGTTGAAGATAAGGATGGAAAGTGGTATTACATGAAGGAAAATGGCAGTATGTCAACTGAGTGGGTACAGTCACCAAGCTCAAAACTCTGGTATTTCATGGATGCTGAAAATGGAGATATGCTCCATGACCAGTGGCTCAAGGATTCAAAGACGGGCCTTTGGTATTACCTTGATCAGAATGGTGCAATGTGTACCGGCTGGATTACGATAGATGGTGCATGGTACTATCTTGACCAGAATGGCGCAATGTGTACCGGATGGAATATGATTAATGGTAACTGGTATTATATGGAAATGGATGGCTCGGTGGTAACCGGCTGGAAGACTATAGGCATGAATGAGTACTATTTTAATGCAGATGGTCAGTGTCTTATGAATACTGTAACACCTGACGGCTTCAGAGTTGATTTGACAGGTGCCAAAATTAAATAACACAATATTTCAAGGGGCTTTTTAGCCCCTTGTTTTATTAAAAAATAAGCTGTATAATATGAAGTGCATTTGTACGGCAATTCATAAACAGAAGCATGGGAGGAAGAATTAATGAAGAAAAAACATTTGCTAAGGAAGTCTGGAATTATCCTGGCACTTGCATGTATTATGGCAGCGGGCATATCGGGAGCTTTGCAGGGAACAACAAGACTTAAGGCTTCGGAAGGATATATCTCATTTGAATATTCTGAAGAAACAGATATGGAACAGATAGGATTTAAAGGAGACAAGGTAAGCATTTCCGGCGGCAGCATAAGTGCCAATGATATAAGCAATGAAGGTAATAAGCTTAAACTTGATAAGGGAGCTGTTGCAGTTAAGACACTTGACAATGTGATTACATCAGGAAAGGTTCATTTTGAAACAGTTTTTTTAACAACAGCGACAAGCAAGGCTTCACTGTTTATGAGGATTCTTAACAGTGAGGGGGAACCGATGATAGATATTGCACAATATGGCAGCTCGAATCTTAATTTATATATTAACAGACAGACAAGCGGTAACGAGGGTGCCATGGCAGGAAGGTTTTCGGGACTTCCCGTAAAACAGTGGGCGAAAGCAGAGGTGGATATTGACCTGGATGCGGCAAAGGAAGCCGGGCATCTTGTTTTTGATGCTGTTGTGTGGACAACTGACAATTATGCATCTGGCGTATGGACTAAATTTGCCGAATATGATGAAAATATTTATTTAAAAAGCACAACGGCACCTACGGCTACAGGTTCTGCATCTGCAAATGCTTCAGTTTTTGATGTGGCAGCCATAGAGTTATATAACGCCGGGGGAACAAATTATTATGATGATATGTATTTTGAGGCAATAGGTGACGGTGTGACAAGAAGACTTGGTGAGCTTAAGCTTGTTTCACTGCCGCTTAAGCTTGAGTATAATGTCGGTGACAGTTTAAATGAAAGCGGACTTTGCATCAGCGGTACATATGTTTATACGTTTGCAGATGGAAGTACAAAAGAAGTAACACGGACGATTACAAAATATGATATTGAGTTTGACAGTAGCAGGGAGGGCGCAAGTGTTCCTGTTATAATTACACCTTCTTCTGATGAAAAACAGAGTGTGAGCTTTAATGTAAAGGTTAATCATAATGCGGCACTTGATTATATTGAGGCATGGCTTGTAAGCTTTGTCAATAACAAAATGGTTATTCTTGAGGATGATAACAGCATAACTCTTAATAAAAGGCAGATAAAGCTTCCTTTAGAGAGTGAGGATGGAGTAAAGCTTAGCTGGAGCGTGGATTCTTCTTATGCTAAACTTAATGACAGGATACTGACCGTTATACCTGCAAAGGATAAAGAGCTTGAGATTATTCTTACGGTGACTGCCAAGGCCAAGAATGCGGATGGTGATAAGGTAGAGCTAAGTAAGGATATCAAGCTTGTTGTACCACAAGAAACCACGGGTGCGGTTAAGACAGAGTTATCCTTTGACAGTGAAGAAAATATTAATACAGGGCTTAAGGCCATGTATGACAGAGGATTTTTTAAAGGGCAGGAAAGCCTTGCAAGTATAGAAAATGTACTAAGTAATAAAGACCGTATGATAACAACGGAGGAGCTTACGGCAATTCTTGTTAATATGTTTGAGGTGGAAACTACTTATACGGATACTATAATAAGCAGAGAAGATGTTCTTTATGACAAGTGGTATAGCGATTACGTAATAGCAGCTTTTCAGCTTAGTCTTGAAACAAAGGCAAGCAGGATAGAAAAGAAAATTTACGGAATAGGCAGTGCAATTACAAAAGATGATTTTATTTACATGGTATCACGAATAGCTGCGATTGACCAGACTACTTTGCCTGATGATTATGCTGCAAAGATATTTGACGTAACAGTTAAGCCATGACCATTTAGGAGGAATAGACATGAAAATCAGAAAAATTAAAAATATAGCAGCAATTGCGCTTTGCGCTGCCCTGATTTCGGGTACGACTGCACAGGTAAAAGCGGATATGATGTATGAAGAAGGACTTCCTGCGCAGGTGGATTCTTATGAACATCTTGTAGAGGTACTCGAACCAATGTCAGATTTGCCGGCATTTCCCGGTGCTGACGGATATGCAAAGTATGTAACGGGTGGCCGCGGCGGCAAGGTTATACATGTGACTAATCTGAATGATTCCGGCGAAGGCTCCTTTGCAGAAGCCATTAATAATGGAGGCAGGACAGATGAAGCAAGAATTATAGTTTTTGACGTTTCGGGAACAATATCACTTGCCAATAAAAGTGTGTATTCTAAAAGCATCAAAAATGTAACAATTGCCGGACAGACGGCACCGGGAGAGGGTATTACATTTACCGGCGGTAATTTTTACCTTAAAGGTGCAGAAAATGTGATTATACGATATGTGCACTTCCGACACGGACAGGCTACTTCGAAGGATGATTCATTTTTTGTTCAGGCAAGCAAAAATATTATGATTGACCATTGCTCTTTTGCATATGGAAGTGATGAGGTGTGTTCAGCAAGAAATACATCCAATCTTACAATACAGTGGTCGCTTATGACCAATGGAGTAAGAACACATTCAATGGGTGGTCTTCAGGAATGGAACTCAGAAACGATACATCACTGCCTTTTGGGAAACCAGAATGACCGTAATCCAAAAGCCAAAGGAATTATGGATTTTACCAATAACGTGCTTTACAACTGGGGACAGTATTCGTTTGTTGCAGGCGGTAATTCTGCCGGCAATGCATGGGCCAATATAGTGAATAACTACTTTATTGCAGGACTTGATACTGTTTATCCTGAATATGCGGTAATGAGAAGTAATGGCAAATATTTCCTGCATCTGGCCGGAAATCTTATCGACTCGAATAAAAATGGTATATTAGACGGGGTAAATACCGGTATTGATATGATTGCACCGGTTCAGTCAGCTTCAGACTACCTTGACAGGACGACATTTGGCAGGGAAACTCCGTTAGTGCTTGTTAAGAACCGTATGAATATGCCTGAACTTGAATATGTGGATACGGCAGAGGAAGCATATTATAAAGTACTTAATTTTGCCGGCTCTTCTATTTATCATAATCAGGATGGAAGCACCGTATTATTTCATGATGATATAGATACGGAAATTATTGCAGGTGTAAAGAATCAGACTGGAAAGATTTTATTAAATAATGCAGAAAGCTCGAATGAAGAGGGCGAGTGCTTTACACAGGAATTTATTAATAACAGGCCGCAGGCAAATGTAAATGATGAGACTTCGGAGTGGTACAGACCTGACAGGGATAAAGACGGTATGCCTGATGCGTGGGAGATAAAAAACGGTTTAAATCCTGATGATGCAAAGGATGGGAATAACATGGCACCATCCGGCTATACATGGATAGAAGAATATCTTAATGAGCTTGCAGCACCCGGTTTTGCCACAGGAGACTATTCATATGAAGAGGAAGCTTCAAGGGAAGAAACTAAAGAGCGTACATATATATTAAGACTTTATGGTGAAGATGGAAGTATTAAGGAGTATGAAGCAGTCAAAGGTGAGAATCACATTATGATACCATTTGTTCCGGCGGCAGAGTATCTGGGCTACAAAATACATGAAGTGACCGGTACATATGCTGTAGTCGAGTATCCGTTTAAGGCGGCATCGGGATTATTAAATATTGATGTTAAATCAGGAAAACATAGGATTGCTGAAAAGAGTGGTGGTTATTCCTTCTCTGATTATGCCAATCATAATGAAACTGTTAAAATTATAAATGATATGCTGTATGTGCCGTTAACACTTGTTTCTACCGGTATGGGCGGAGTGTATGAGCAGACTGTTGAGGAAGGAAACACAGGTGTTATTACAATACATGATGCAGAGGTTTATAAGGCATGGCATAATGATGGCGGAATACGTGATGAAAGAAAAATTTCAGGACCACTTGTTGCTGCGGAAGCTACAGATACCTATATTAAGCTTATGTTTGATAAAGAGGTAGCATTTTCGGTGGCGGATAAAAAAGATTCACGCGTTACAATTACAACGTCAGACGGAACCGTGTATACTGCAAATGTTAAAGCCTCGGTTATCTGGGGTTCTAACAAGGTGGCATCATTTAAATACAGCGATTTTGTAAGCGACAAGGGCAAAGTGCTTGCACTTGAAGAAAATGCAAGTCTTGTGCTTGAGGAAGGTGCATTTACCGATTTGTATAATTCAGAGTATGTTAATGCGGAAACCGTACTTACAATAGAGCCGGCAATTGTAAGAGAAAAGAATGTTTCTGCCGCAGCTTTTGATGAAGCCTCATCTGATACAAGTGCTGTCATGCAAGGCAGCACTGTTGTGAAGGATGGCGAAACGCTTACTGTTATAGAAGCGCTAGAAGCTGTGCATAAGCTCCTTGCAATGAAGGATGTTAATGGTGTTTATTATGATGAAATAAATACGGATATGGTATATGACGAGGCTGGTGCCATACCAGAAATTACGGGCATGGATAATAAGAAGGGCTGGAATCTTATAAGAGCATACATATCTAAAAAGATAGCAGAATCAGAAGACAAATATGTATGTATTGAAATTGATTTAAATGATGCTAAAACTATTCCGGCAAAGGTTCTGGAAACAATAGCTGATAAGGATGTTGAGCTTAGGTTTAATGCAGGTAATGGTATAGTCTGCAGCATCAATGGCAAAAATGTGAAAGCTTCGGAAGTGGCTGAAATTAATCTTGACATTGAAGTGACAGACAGTGACAGTATGATAAACGCCTGCTGGGTTAATCTTTATCTTGGGAATAAGTCGTCAGGTGAGGGAAGACTTATTAAGACAGTTCCGGCAGAAAAAGCTGGTAATACTTTGCTTGAATTTACAGGAGCTTATGATTATTATATTGAGATAACTGGCGAAAAGCCGGATGTAGAAAACGAAGGCGGAAGTGAATTGGAGAGTACAGCTGCTGCTACGGATGTGACGGAAGGTGTGTTACATAGTCCTGAGGAGAATGAAAGCAGTGGAAATGTGATGATTGTAGCTGCTTCAATTGCTGCGGTGGCAATTGTATGTGCCATAGTGGCAACGGTTGTGTTTAAGAAAAAAAGAAAATAAGGCATTCAGATTTAAATCCCTGCATGTGTTGCCATTACAAGCTTTGCATGCAGGGATAATGCTTTAGATTGTTGAATTTACATATAAAATTAAAAAAATTAAAAAAAAACAAAAAACATGTTGACAAACGACAATTTTAGTGGTATACTAACTTTCGTCGCTTGAGAGAGTATACAACTTTGAAAAAAAGAAAATAAAAAAAGTTAAAAAAGTGCTTGACAAGTTCGAAAAGATATGATATAATGAATGAGCTGTTGGAAACGACAGCAAACGACAAAGAATGAACCTTGATAATTGAACAGTATATAAACCAACCCGAAAGTTCTATAAAAAAC
>CAZBHM010000028.1:0-18451 GCA_964491975.1 uncultured Lachnospiraceae bacterium
CATCTGTCTGAGAAAATCCATACTGTTCCGGTGAAGCATAGCCCCTGGTACCCATAATAACCGTATCCCTGCTATACTCTTCATTATATTCGCGCGCCGCATCAAAATCTATAAGCTTAACATTCTTATTCTCCATGATAATAATATTATCAGGCTTTAAATCCCTGTAAATAATCGGCGGTTCCATATGATGGAGCGTACCAAGTGCCTGACAAAGCTTTACCGCATAATCTGAAAACTCATCCTCGGAAAGCTTTCTTCCGTTAATTATATCAAGAAGTGTCACACCTGATATATACTCCTCTATAAGCATCGTCCTGCCGTCACTTTCCCATATATAGTAAATCTTTGGAAAATACTCTGCGTCAGACTCTGCTACTTTTTTATATAAATACTCAATTCCCGTACAGTTAATCTCCTTAAAAACAACCAGCTTATCACTCCCCTTAAGCAATGCAAGACATACCTTTGCCTTGGGAGAATCTGACATTACCTCTATTATATCTATATCTTCCACTGAAATCTTTACCATGGAAATTTCCATAGAATCTTCTCCTTAACTGACTTAAGTGCATGCGGGAAAATCCGCTCTGCTTTTAATCATGCACAAAATATAAAATTTAATTACAAAATTACACAAAAATCTGCCATTATGCTATCAGCACAAGAAATATGCATTCTTTACTGCTATAATATTCTTAAATGACAAAATACATCATTACAATACCTGGCTACAGGCAGCCTGATGTACCTGCAAAGCTTTAGAAAAAAGAAAGAAATTGTCTTATCACGACAGATATTGTCATTGTATTTTGATATTATATTGATATAGGAAGGAACGGGCAACTACCCATTCTCTATCTTATAAGAGTATAACATATTTATTTTATTTTGGAAAGGAGGAAGTTGCTTGTTTCCCGAAAGAGCCGGTGCGGATAAAATAGAAAGAATTTTGGGTATTTATACAAAATTAGTAAATGGTTCAATAGTATACAAAGCAGAAGAAGCAGTGAACTATAATGTTAATGAGCGAAGCATTCAAAGGGATATTGATGATATTAGGAAATTTATGGAGCAGGCGCCATCTGATTCAGGCATCATTAATTCTGTAATCTATGACAGACAGATTAAAGGTTATCATCTTGAACAAATATATCAATTAAAGTTCAGCAATAGCGAAATATTGGCTATATGCAAAATCCTTTTAGATAGTCGTGCATTTACAAAAACAGAAATGACAGGTATGCTTAATAAACTTATTGAATACTGTGTTCCAAAAACAAATCAGAAACTTATTAAGGATTTGATAAGAAATGAAGAATTTCATTATATTGAACCTCAGCACAAATCTGTGTTTATAGACAAAATGTGGGATATAGGACAGGCGATTCAAAATCATCAATATATTGAAATAGCATATGAACGGTTAAAAGACAAGTCAACTGTCAATCGAAAAGTTAAACCTGTTGCAATTATGTTTTCAGAGTATTACTTTTATATGACCGCATTTATTGATGACGACGAAACAAAAGCGAATTTTAATATTATTAATGATTTATCCCCAACCATTTATCGGATAGACAGAATAAAGAAATTGAAAATATTAGATGAAACCTTTTATATACCATATAAAGATCGTTTCCAGGAAGGTGAATTTCGAAAAAGAGTGCAGTTTATGTATGGCGGGAAACCAAGAAAAGTGCGGTTTAAATATTTAGGAAAATCAGTTGAGGCTATTTTGGATAGATTGCCTACCGCAAAAATCATTTCTGAAGAAGATGGAGTTTATACAATTTCAGCTGAAGTTTTCGGAGATGGAATTGATATGTGGTTAAGAAGCCAAGGAGATCATATTGAAGTTATAGAATGATGGAGGATATAGCAATGCAGAGAAATGCAATAAGAGTGGTATGTAATCCATATACAAATAAAATGTCATATTATTTTAGAAATGAAATTGGCGAATGGGATGTCCTTTCCAGCAATTCTCCACTTTCAAGGCGGGATTTTACAAATACATCAATTGGTGAACGTTCTTTAGAAATACTGTGCGAAATTGATGAGATATATAATCGAAAAAATAAGGGTGTAGATATTTTATTTGAGGGAACGGCTGAGAATTTTGAGTTGATTCAAAAAACAATTACTGATTCATTTGCAGATAGAGACATTAGTTGTCGATTAGGAACAACCAAAATTGCAGTGGTAGGAAAAAAATCCGTAGGTAAGACATTTTTGATAGAGGGACTTGAGGATTTACAAGATTTTAAGTATTCAAAGACAAAAGAAAAGGAATTTGTAAAGTACACTGATGAGTGTAATCATGCAGAGTGGTTCGAAGTAATGGGAATTGACCTTGGCAAGGACAATGTAGATAGAGCATTTGAAACTGTAAAAAAATTGTCAGAAGAAGGTCTTTCAGCAGTGATTTATTGCATTTCAGCAACAACTGGCAGAATTGAAGAGATTGAAAAGGAACTTATTAGAAAAATAGCTGATGGTTTCGCTGAATTAAAAGTAATGATTGTATTAACTATGTGCTATAAGGAGGATGTTCAGGAAGCAATCGATGAGATTGAAAGGGTTACTAATCAGGTGAAAATAGTTCCAGCTTTAGCAAAAGAGTATAAGACTGGATTTAAAGATGCGAGTGGTAATCCATTAACAATAGCGCCATTTGGCCTGGAGGATATTTCGCTTTTTGTATTTGGAGGACGATAGATGAAGAATATAGATTTGATTGTTATGGGAAAAACCGGATCCGGCAAAAGTACATTGATAAATGCTGTGTTAGATGAAGATTTGGCACCAACTGGTACTGGGCGAGCTATAACAAAGAAAAATGAAGTTTATTCAAAGAAGATGTTGCTTCCAATTGGAGATACAAAGGATGGACAATATGGCATGATTGGATGCCAAATTAATATGTATGATACCGTTGGATTAGAGATAGACAAGTCGATTACGAATCAAACACTGGAAGAAATAAAGAAACATATCGAAACTACAAAATCCAAGATATCCGATGATGTTATTCATTTGGTATGGTTTTGTGTGAATAATAGAAGTAGTCGTTTTGAATCATATGAACTTGATTTGATCCGTAAATTATCGATGGATTATGAAATACCTTTTGTTATTGTTTTGACTCAATGTTTTTCTGACGAAGAGGGGGAATTAGAAGAGCAAATCAGGAAGAATTTGCCTGAGGTATCAAGATGTAGGATTCTTGCTAAAGACTATTCTACTAGAGGTGGAGTTATTTCTGCCTATGGTTTGCAAGAATTAATAAGAATAAGCATAAATTACTATAAGTCGTTAAAAGTAAATATCATTGAAAGAAAATTGGATTCCTTAGATAAAAACCGAGAAGAACGTATAAAAAACATAGAAATAAGAGGAAATACAATTATTAGTGATTATGAATCAAAGGCTACGAAAATTGGTTTTATTCCGGGAGGGTGTATTCCAATCATACATGGGATGTGTATAAAAATGATTGCCGACTTAAATAGCATAGCGGGATTCAAATCTGGGAAGAGTTTTGCTGATGAAATATTTGCAGATGCAGTTATTGGGCTAATAGCTACTCCATTTATGGTTGTTCCGTTATTAAGTGCGGCGGTAGCTTCGGCATATGTTCATACGATAGGAGAGAGCTATTTAAAAGCACTGATTAGTGTAATACATTTGTCTTCTGATAGAGAATTAACGAATAACGAGTTGATGAAGAAACGTCTTAAAGAGGAATTATCTAAACTAAAAAAATAGGAGGTACAAAAGAATGGGAAATGTTACGGGAGAACAGAAATTTAACCAACAACAAGAAGACTTAGAAAAAGATTTAGATGAAAGGATTAATAATGATGATTTGCCAGTTGCGAATATTATGGTTGCTGGAATTACTGGAACTGGAAAAAGTACATTGATTAATGCGGTTTTTGGTTCGGAAATGGCTGCAACAGGAAGTGGAAAACCAGTAACAGAACATATTGACGAATATGAAAATGGGAATATCCCTATTCATATATGGGACACTGTAGGTTTGGAGTTAGATTCTGAAAAAACAAAAGAATCTATAAAATCAATTAAAGCTACTATTGCGTCAAAAGCTGAATCTAATGATCAATATGACCGTATTCATGCTATATGGTATTGTATTAATTCTGGAAGCAATAGGTATCAAGGAGCTGAATTGGAATTTATAAAAGAACTACATTCAATAGGTGTACCGTTCATTATTGTATTGACACAGTGTTCAGGAAATGAGGATGAAGTTAACTCATTTGAAAATGAAATAAAAAAGATTAATGCATCAATGGGAATGGATAACATAAAGATAGTGCAAGTATTGGCACTGCCTGTGAAGTGTAAAGGAATGTCTACACCTATTTCTGCATTCGGGTTAGATGACTTAGTGAATAATACATTACAATTACTACCATCGTTCATTAAGAGCGGATTTATTGCAGCTCAGAAAGCAAGTCAGTCTGCAAAAAGAAGTGAGTGTGAAGAGATTATTTGCTCGTATGTTCGTATTGCACAAAAAGGTTTTTGGGATAAGGTACCACTTATTAATACATTTGTTACAGATAGAAATATAATGAATATGTTCAGAAAACTTGGTAAAATGTACAATACAGTGTTGTCTCAAGACAGTATAGAAAAAATTACAAAAAACAGTGGGGTAGATTTTAAGAATAATTTCTTCGGATTATTAAGCCCAATTGATATGGGGTATAGTAAAAAAATAACAGCTTTATTCGAACAAAAGAAAGCTGACGGCTTTTCAGTGATAATGTCTGATCTTGAGAAAAATGAGCGTGCTGCTAGGATGATTGCATTCTATGGTTACACTTTTATTGATTCGATTGAGGAGTTATGGAAATCGCTCACAGAAGAAGAGTTGAAGAATGTTGATACTGTTGTTAATGAGTTAATAGAAATAATCAACAAAAAACTAAAAGAACGTAATGCAGAGGATTAGCTGATGAGAAAAAATAATTCAAATGTAGTTTTTTTAACAATTGCCGGAATCTTATGTTTGTGCGTATCATTTTGTCTAAAATTAAAGAAAAGAAAGTAGGTGAACCAGTATGGGAATCTTAGCAAATACCAAGCAGTTTTGGGCTGGTAAAGCTGTGTCTGCTGCAAAAAAGGCTGGTGATGGGATTGCGACACTTTCAGCTTTAAGTCCTAAGCAATTGCAGGAAATAGAAGTTAAAAGAGCTGCATATTTAAGTCAAAAACCTGACATGAGTGGAGAGGAAGTTCAGGCTACTATTCAAAAAAATATGGGTGCTATTGGCATTGAAGTTTATCAAGCTTATTTGGAACAGCTTAGCAAAGCATATTTGCCAGTTGATGTATCAATGGAAAACTTTGATAAGGATAACAGAATTCGTTTTTTTGATATTACAAAATGGGTAACAGATACTGAAGAACAAAGTCTCGATAAGCTCGTAAATGTTTATCATGTACTTAGTGAGGAAGAGTGCAATATTGCATTGATATATCATAGAACGAAAGATAAGTGCCAAGTAACTATTGGTGTGGTTAATACAGATGAAAGACATTCTGAACCTGCAATCGCTGATAAGTATTATTCACGTGTTATGTGTGCAATAAAAGGTAATTTTCCCGGTGCAGATATACAAGGAGTTAACTCTAAGTATAGAGATTATGGAGTTGGAATACCGGAATGCTTGCTCGAAGAACAGGGACATCATAGCGAAGAAAAAGTAAAATCAATTGCGATAGTTTCCAATGTTGCATCTGAGAAATCTGAAGATTTTATAAGCCAGAGCATGGAAAAATTACTAGATGGTATTGTGCCGGAAGATGAGTCACAAGAATATACAATTGTACTGTTAGCAAAGCCAATTAAGGATCAGCTTGAGAGTAAGAATCGATTGTATCAACTATATACATCTTTGGCACCTTATGCAAGTTGGCAGACCGGTTATACTTATACAGAATCTGATGGAGTTGATTCATCTGCAAATTTTGGCGTTAATTTAGGAGTAAGTGCGGGGGCACATTCTGTTGTTAATAGTGAAATGATGAGTAGTGTTTATAATGCTTCGCTAAATTTTGGTGTATCTTTTTCAAGATCTTCAAGTGTTACCGCAAATGTAGGTAAAAATGAAAGCTTAACTCAGACATATACCAATTACGGAGTGCAACATACTCTTGAAATAATTGAGTCTCAGCTGAAACGAATAGAAGAGAGTTCGGCTTTGGGAATGTGGGAATTTGCTTCTTACATTATTTCAGATAGTCCGGTAATTGCAAATAATGTAGCACATATGTATCTTGCTTTGACACAGGGAGAGAAATCATATCTTACAAAGTCAGCAGTTAATTTTTGGGATGGAGATATTGATACTTCAGCAGCTAAAACAATTATGGCTAGTATTCAAAAATTGCAACATCCTGTGTTTGGATTGAAGACTACTTTAGAGGATGAATGGTTAATGTATCCGACATTGGTAACACCAACAACGCCACTTTCTGGTAAAGAACTTGCAAAAGCATTAAATTTCCCACGGAAATCAGTAAGCGGTCTGCCGGTTCTCGATGTGGTCTCCTTTGGAAGAGAACCTCATTCATTATTAGACGATACTCGTGATTTAGATATTGGATGTGGATATCATATGCGAAAGAAAATATCGGAACAGAGAATTTCTTTATCAAAAGAGGAATTATCAAAGCATACATTTATTACCGGCTCAACTGGTTCGGGAAAATCAAATACTATTTATAGGTTGCTCGAACGTTTAGGTGATGAACGCATAGGATTTCTTGTTATAGAACCGGCTAAGGGTGAATATAAAGAAGTGCTTGGAAAACACAAAGGCGTTACGACCTATGGAACCAATCCGAAATTAAAAGACATTGAGTTATTAAGGATTAATCCGTTTAGATTTCCGCCAAACATCCACGTGTTGGAGCATATGGATAGAATAATCGAAATATTCAATGTTTGCTGGCCAATGTATGCTGCAATGCCGGCTATACTTAAAGATGCGGTGGAAAGATCTTATATTTTGGCCGGTTGGAATTTAGAAACCTCAGAAAATAGATTTTCTTCTGAACTTTTTCCAACATTTAATGATGTTGTAAAACAGATAAAGATTGTTTTGGATGAAAGTGATTATTCAGCCGATAATAAGGGTGATTACACGGGATCACTTGTGACCAGGTTGAAGTCTTTAACAAATGGAATTAATGGACTAATTTTCACTAGTGATGATTTACCGGATGAACAGCTTTTTGACAGCAATGTTATTGTTGATTTAAGCAGGTTGGGGTCTACAGAAACAAAATCATTGATTATGGGCTTGTTAGTATTAAAGCTACAGGAACATAGAATGGACCAGAGAGCCGGTAATCCTGAACTTAATTCCGATTTGAAACATATCACCGTTCTTGAAGAGGCGCATAATTTGCTACGTCGTACTTCGACAGAACAATCGAGCGAAGGATCAAACCTACTCGGAAAATCAGTAGAGATGTTAGCAAATTCAATTGCAGAAATGCGTACATATGGTGAAGGCTTTGTTATTGCTGATCAATCTCCCAGATTATTAGATATGTCTGTAATTAGAAATACTAATACTAAAATAATAATGAAGCTACCTGACTTTTCAGATAGAGAGCTGGTAGGAAAGGCAGCCGGTTTGACAGATAATCAGATTACAGAATTGGCAAAACTGGAAAAAGGGGTTGCTGCCATTTCTCAAAGTGATTGGTTAGAACCGATACTATGTAAGATTGATAAATATGAAGGTTTACGCGAACACTTTTACGATGATTTTGTTTTGAAAAATTCAGCACCGGAAAGCCTCAATAATGATATTATTGAAAAAACATTATTAGATTGCATTATGCAAAAAGAAATATACAGAAAAGGTGATAGAGTAGACATTCAGGAATTGAAGACTGCAGCATTAAGATCAAAGCTTGACACTGTTGTAAAATGTGATCTTATTGATTACATAAAGTCGGGAAAAGATACAGCAGTAAAGGCATTGCGCAACCTGGTATATGACTTCTTCAAAGCAGAACCTGCCATTAACAAGGCAAGGGAATGTAATAATATTGTTGATTGGGTTCATACTGTGGCTGATAACCTTTCCCCTTCACCTAACAATTACTCAAAACGACAGATTGATCTTTTGATGGCTTTGTTAATTTATGAACAGTCAGTCAGAGATTCGTCGTATAATAATTTATTATGCAGTTTCACTGAAATCTATAAGACAGAAGGAGGTCTTTATTAATGTGTGAACTATCCGAAAACAAGAATATTAACGAAATTCATCATATGCCCGAAGTTGAGAATTATAAAGATATCAAACCTGACGGTGAAAGAAATGTTGGTGAAGCCAGGCATTTTGTTAACGAACTATTTGATACGGAGACCTATTATTATGATGATAATGAAAATTTATATCGAGTAGAAAATGATCTTGCATCAAATACGGAATATGAAATAAATGGATATAAGTACAAAACGGATAATCAAGGCAGAATAATCTCAGCAGAAGGATTGCTTCACATGAAAGATCGTGATAGCAGGTTGCCAATAATGGATTCTATTGAAGTTATCGGAAAAGGTGACCAAAAAGAAGGCGATGATAGGGGACATTTGATAGGCGACCAGTTTGACGGTTCTAATGGACTCGAGAATATGATTCCACAGGATGCTAATATTAACAGAAATGATTTTAAAAATTTCGAGAATGAATTAGCAACAGAAGTTAAGGCAGGAAAAGAAGTATATATCAAGATAGAAGCAATTTATGATGGTGCTTCAAGACGTCCTGAAGCTATTGTGGCTACATATTCTATTTATGAAGAAGAAAGTGTTAGGGTATTTCCTAACGGTCAGGAGGAATAAGTATGGATAATGAAATTTTTCAGAAGATATTTGATATTCTTCAGCCGATGCTCCCAACTGGTTGGAAGAAAATGGTGTTATTTGTTGGCTATACAGCAGAAAGCTATACAATGAAGTATTATACCTGTAACAATCAGGGTATATTTACAGATTGTTTTAGCCAAAGCGGAATCAACAAATCTCAGTTGATAAAATTATTTATGAGCATTGATAAAGCTGTTAGCCCTGAACGGAAAAAGTTAGATGCAAAGAATACCTGGTCAGTATTAACTATGATAGTTACCGATGATGGTAAAATGACCACTGACTTTGATTATACTGATATAAGTGATAATGCGATTGCTTACGAACAGAGTTGGAAAGAGAAATATATATAATAACCGACAAGAGTTGCAGAGCATGATACGATTCTCTCATATACCAGGAAAAGTTAAGGGCTTGGACGATTATTCTTTTTTGCTTCAGTATGGCGGTCAAAATCTGACCGCCATAAAATTATACTTATCCTCTTTCAAAGGCAGGTCGGTTAATCCTGCAACATATCTAAATACATATCCAACCTTGCATTGACGTATCCTGCAAACAGATTTTCCATTGCGGAAAGATTATGTTTTACATGATACTCATCAAATGCATTGTAGTAGGCAATTCTATCTTTAAACTTAATGTCGATAGGTGGAAATCCTGCTTTCATCAACTCAAGATTTACAAGCAATCTTCCGGTTCTGCCATTACCGTCAATAAAAGGATGAATGCCCTCAAACTCGATATGCCCCATTTTTCAAAAGCCTGTTTTACTGTCATAAACATAGACTATCCCTCCAATCTAAGATATAGTATACCACTTTAACGGAACAATATCAATAATATCGGAATAACATTTACTTAAACGACTTACTGTTAAACACAAGCGTACTATAAATGTACAGCACATCCTTATTTGTAAAATCTATAAGCTTTGGAAGATAATCAGGCGCTACATAACGAATATCCACAAGATATATGCTCTTATAGCCTTCCACAAGAAGCGGTGTAATACTTGAACCAAATGAGTCACGGAAGATTATAAGCTCTTCATCCGTTGTTGCATTCGGATTATCTATACGAAGAAGTGCCTTCGTACCTGATAAGAAGAAATCATATGCATCCAGACCTTCAAATTTTTCAAAATTGTAAATTGAATATGTCTGATTTGTCTCATAATCATATACCGTACATGCATCAAGTATTTCATTCGTGAGATAGACTATGGTATCCGGTGTTGGATTAAGTGCACTCTGACCATAATACACGCCTTTAAACGGATACAGTTCATTCTTTGTATAATTGCTGCCCAAAAGACGGTCACTGATGCCGAGCGCTGCCGCAAGCTTATCCACAACCGCACCAATCCTATCCTGGCTCCAGTGCGTATCGGTCCGGTAATAATCCTCAAGCTCAAGCTCAGTAAAAAGGTCTATATACTCCATACCATTTAACGCAGTCGTAACTTTATCCACAAGCTTTTCATAATCCGGAGAAGGATATCCCCATTTTTCTGCAAAGAAATAATTCTTATCGGGGACAATTGCAACAAACTTGTCACCACCGTTATCCTTAAGATATTTCTCATATACATATTCAAGTCTTCCTATGGAATAATCCACGAATGCCTCTGTAAAATCCTGCTCTATCTTGGCAATATAGCCGTTTTCCTGCGCAAGGCCATTATTTTCTTTAAGCCTGAGCACATTAAGCTGGAAATTCGCTTTAACGGAGCGGAAAAATTCCCTGAATGGAAACTGATCCACCGTGTAATCTTCAAATTTATCAATTACCGTTTTATTAACAATTCCTTCCCATGTAATACCGGAAGGAAACTGTGCAAGCTGTCTTCTTTCACTCTCCGATGACTCTTTCGGATTAAAATAGCACACTATACACATTATTGTAAAAAAAGCTATAAACGCTGTAAATACACAGGTAACAACAATATTTTTTACTTTACTCTGCATTTTAACCCTCCTTAATTAGAATCTGAAATATAAAAACGGACTAAATGAGCCATCCACAAAGTATGCTGTTACAATCAGAAGCAGCACTACTACAAGCACCGGCTCAAGAATGTCACATACAAGCGCACCAACCCTTGTCTCTTTAATTTTAAGCACAATACTCTTTGGAAGCGGCGTAGCTCCGATAATCGCTATAATAATTATCACCGCAAAGCTTGAAAGATAATATCCTGTCTTGGCTGACCAGAAAGGAATGCCGCCAACACCGAACATACCTCCGACATCCAAAAGTGCATTGCCGATTCCATCAGCACTAAATATTACAAAGCTTATAATAACGGCAACTACAACATATATGTGTGAAAATATTTTTGGTATCTTTGCAAAAAACTTATTTAAGAAAAACTTCTCAAGTACTAAAAATACAGCAAAGAAAAGTCCCCACACGATAAATGTCCAGTCTGCCCCATGCCAAAAGCCCGTAAGAAACCATACCACGAGAATATTAAACAGCCAACGAAGCTTCGGTACTCTGTTGCCGCCAAGCGGAATATAAACATAATCCCTGAACCATGTGCCAAGTGACATATGCCATCTTCTCCAAAATTCTGCGATACTCTTTGATATAAACGGATAATTAAAGTTCTCAAGGAAATGAAATCCAAATATTCTTCCAAGTCCTATTCCCATATCTGAGTAACCCGAAAAATCGAAGTATAACTGCAATGATACCGAAAATGCATATATCCACCAGCCAACTACTGATGCATCATCAAGCGCATGCATCGTTCTTGCAAGTGTTCCAAGCGAATCTGCAATTAGCACCTTCTTTGCAAGACCTATCATAAAACGTGTAGCACCATAGCCGAAATTTTCAAAGGAATGTGTTCTGTCTGAAAGCTCTTCCTCTACTGTAGTATAACGCACAATCGGTCCGGCAATAAGCTGTGGAAACAACGAAACATATGTTGCAAGTCTTATAAAGCTCTTCTGCACCTTTGCTTCCCCACGATATACATCAATTGTATAGCTTAATGTCTGGAAGGTATAAAAGCTTATACCAATAGGCAGAGCTATATTGAGCAGTTTTATCTCTGCATTAAAAATCGAATTTACATTGCTTATAAAAAAGTTCGAATATTTAAAAAAACCAAGTACGCCAATACTGGTAATTACGCTTGACCACATAAAAACCTTAGACCAGACCCTGCCACGAAATCTGTCAATCAAAAGGCCATGTATATAACTTGACAGCGTAGTTGCAAGCATTAGTAACGTATACACCGGTTCACCGTAAAAATAGAAAAATAAGCTTGCAATAAGCAGAACAAAATTTTTAAACTTAAACGGCACTATAAAGTATATAAGTAGTACTGCTGCCAAAAAGTAATAAATAAAGCTGATTGTTGAAAATAGCATGCCTATCCCCCGTTCATTATTAAACTTTTTCTATAACTGCTAAGGGCACCTCTCCATGAAGTGCCCATTTTATACTTAACCGTTATATGCTTTATTTTTCTGCTGCCGGCTGGTTAGACTTCGGACACATAAGGAAAAATACTTTATTATTATATGCTCCTACCACTGTCTGTTCAGCTGTTACACAAACCTGCCAGTTAGGATTAGCTTTAGAGCTTAACATACTCATAAATGCGTTAACATCTGCACTTTCATCAAGTTCAAATACATAACCTACAAATGGTTCTGAGCTAATCATAGGACAGAACATTCCTGCACTCTTAAAACCTGTTATCTCTCCATCAAAACCTGCAAGATAACCTTCCATTACCTCAGCAGAACCTGCCGTAAATGTGATAGAACCTGCCATTGAAAGCATAAATGCCTCATCAACTGCTGATGTTACAGGCATTGCATCCATATCTGCCACAAATGTATCCCAAAGATTCTTGCCCCAGGTTCCGTCCTCAACTACAGGTTCAATAATTACTGCCGGTTCCATATTCATATCTTCTGCCGGTCCCTCTCCTGCAAGATCCGACTGATACATAAGGAAAAATACAGTATTATTATATGCACCTGACACCATTTTATCCGCAGATACACAAACCTGCCAACGCATATTTGCATTATCCTCAAGTGTCTTAATAAAAGCATTAACATCTGCATCAGCTGCCAAATCAAAAACATAACCCACGAATGCAATTGAACCCATCATAGGCTGATAAACTGCACCCTTTTCAAAGCCACCTATCTCTGTGTTAAAACCAGCAAGATATCCCGGCTCTACAGCCATTGTACCCGGTGCGAACTGGATTACCGGATTTTCAATAAGCTTATTAGCTAATTCCTCAGGAGTAATGGCTGCATTAGCCTGTTTCTCAGTAAAGAATGTATTCCAGAGCTTGCCTCCCATAGAATCCTCACTTATCTCAGGAGCAATTACTGACTCCTTTCCTGCCTGTGTATCTTCTTTAGTAGTTGTCATTTCTGTGTTCACGGTTATGGTGGTTTCATTATTATCCTTATCTCCTGAACCACATGCAATCATACTTACTGCCATTGCTGTTGCAATAACAAATGCAAAAATCTTCTTCATTTTAAATCTCACTTTCTTTCTTAATTAATTTTTTTACGAGGGGCTGTCCATCCCTCTGCTTATAATACCGTACATTCCAAAAAAGGTGACCATAATTTTTAAAAATTTTAAAAATTATTCTGATGCTTTAACCGCAAAGTCTCTTACACACCATCCTGCCCTTACATCCTCAGTCTCAGGTAAAAGTCTTAAGCTTATCTCCTTACCAACTGCACCTGTAAGAATGTTAAGAGTATCATAGTCATAAAAATACACCTTAGCACTGATATTATCTTCAGGATTTGCATGTGATACTTCCAAAATGCCACAGACAACAATACCCTCTGATTTTTCTTTATCAGTTATTGCAGTAATGTAGCACGCTTCCAGCGTTCCATCAACCTCATATACTGCCTCTTGTACATTTTCTGTATCTTCGCCAAGCATAAGACTTACAACACCGGGATTTTCTTTATTAACTGTATTTCCAATGCTTCTTTTCCCTGAATTATCCTTAAAATCACTGATATCTCCTGCCTGGTTAATTAAAGTGCCAATACCTATTCCAACAACCAGAAACATGGCACAAAATACTGCAGCATACCTGTAATAAGGAGTCTTAAAAAATGATAATATCGGCTTATCCACCTTTCTTTTCTGCTCCTCCATCTTAATAAGCGTATCCTTAATAAGCTCTTCCGGAGGTACTATCTTACTAAACGAAGATTTTAATTCTGCCCTATTCATAAAGAACCGTTCCTTTCTTCATCCTCAAGATAAATCCTAAGCTTCTGTCTTGCACGTGACAGTCTTTTCTTAATATTAGCCTCTGAGGTCTGTAAGATTTGTGAAATCTCACGAACAGACATATCTTCATAATAAAACAATAATATGACATCCCGCATATTGCGCGGAAGCTTTAACACACGTGCATAAACATCAGGCTCGTCCGATAAATCATACTCATCATTTGTCGTAGCCTCCGGAAGCTGTGCAAGCATAACATCATCCATGGAAGTAACATTCTTATGCCACGGTGCTACAAAATGTGAATTGCAGCAATTAATTGTTACTCTTATTATCCACGCTTTCCTGTGCTCCTCCGTGTCAAATGTCTTCTTATTAGCTACAAGCTTTAAGAATACCTCCTGAAAAATATCTTCAGCATCATCGGTTGACTTTGTTCTCGTGAGCGCAATACGATATACCAAAGGTGAATAAAAGCGGACAACCTCCTCCGTAACCTCACAAGGAAGCTCTGCTTCTTCAAGCTCTGTCCCATTATAATTTTCTAATGAATCTCTATGTTCCATATCGTGTTCCTTCACTTATAATACTAAATATTTTAAAAAAGGTGACCGGTATTTGTAAATTTTTTGCCATATAGCTTCTATTTCAATTTAAGACCATCTGAAAATGCCTTACCCACTACATCTCCAAGTGAAATATAAGTATTATTTACCGGGTCATAAGCAATAGGTTTTAACTTCTTCGGGTCTATTTTGCCATCAGTAAGCACGGACTCATCAGCCGTAACATTCACAATCCTGCCTACAAGTATACCATTTTCAAAGCTTTTAACCTTACACTCAAGTGCCATAGGAAGCTCGTCAATAAGCGGCGCATTTACATTCTTGCTTCTGCTTGCATGAAATCCTGCCTTCACAAATTTGTCCGGCACCTTACCAGCAGACTCAACGCCCACATAATCACAGGCTGTCACCATATCCTCGGTTGCCATACTTACAGTAAACGCACCGGTAAGTGCCAGGTTTGCCGTTGTTTTATGCTCCGCCAGACTTATCGAAATCTCTTCATAATCTGTTATCGAGCCCCATGCAGCATTCATTGCATTCGGTACTCCATTCTCATCATATGTTCCAATAATTAACACCGGCATCGGAAATAAAACCGGCTTTGCTCCAAAATCTACTCTGCTCATTGCACACTCTCCTTTGTTTAATTATTCTTCAATAGCCATATATGCTTCTGCGATTCTCTTATAATCGAATTCCCGCTTAATCTTTTCTACACTGAAACCATCCTTTTCAAGTATACTCCGGTAAATATAGCGGCCATCATCAATAATGGTATCTTCCTTTATTAATGCACCGACAACATAATGTTCGCCCTCAAAATCAAATTCATCCATAACCGCCATTTCAACCTGCTCACCATCTCGTGTCGTTACCATAAATGTCACATACTCATCATATTCTTTTTCCATTATGTTCTCCTTCTTTGCTATACTGCTTCACAATTCCAGACCGGTTTTCCCGTAATTGTTCTTATTATCGCCACAAATGCAGATTTTTCCTAAACTGAATATAACACATCACCCTCAATTTGTAAATATTTTTAAAGCTCCTTTTATGTTTACCTGAAAAACAATTTTACTAAAAGGTTTAAATAAAAGCAAAGAACGCAGGATTTCTCCCACGTTCCAATATCTATTTTGCCAAAGCCGAAGCTTTTAATTCTTTTGCCACACTATATAATTCTTCCAGAAGATGATTAAATTCATTCATGCCTGTTACCGCTTTTAGTGAGGTTTCAAGTCCATCAGTAGCATTCGCAGATACTTCCTCACTGGTCGCCGATAGCTGACTTATATTATCCGAAATTATATTGGTTTTCTCAAAAATTTCCTTCATTATATTTTCCGTATTATTCACCAATTCGGATAACTCTCCTACATCATCAGAGATTACCATAAATTTTTTATGACTTGCCACTATCATCTCATTTTGTTTTTCCACACTCTTTATTGTATCCTCAACACTATTATCTGCTTCCGCAGCATATTCATTTAACACATTAACTATTTCCGTTATCTTATTAACAGATTCCTTAGTCTGTTCTGACAACTGGCGGATTTCATCTGCCACTACAGCAAATCCTTTACCTGCTTCTCCTGCCCTTGCTGCTTCTATACTCGCATTTAAAGCCAACAGATTTGTCTGACCGGAAATGTTTAATATAACACTGGCTATTCCTTTAACTTCTTCTATTTTTTTAGTAAGCTCACCGGTACTCCTCACTGTATCATCACTGGCATTCCTTACAATCTGAGACTGTCTCTCCAGCCCCTTAATCAACTCAAATCCCTCTTTAACAGTATTTATCGCATTTCCGGCTGCATTCAGCATATTTCCGATTTCCTTTTCAGCAACTTCCGTATTATGACAAATCTCATTACACATCTCGGCCTGTATTTGCACTGCATCTGCTGTACTTTCAGTACTCTGTGCAATATTTTCCATCTGATCCATGGCCTTCATCTCAATAATACCCATATTTTCTTTATTAAATTTATCAAGTAATTTTGCGGCCATAAAAGAAGAAACAACACACAGCAAAATAATCATTTCAGAAATTACCGCAAAATCAATAAGCATTGTACCCGCAGCGGTTAATCGTATAATATGAATAAGCGAAGCAATAACTACTGCGATATCTCCAACCATCATCAGACGTGCGTTCAGATACACCATGGAAACCAGCATAATTGGAAGCGCATATATTATTGTCAATGGTGTTGCATTTATACACATCATTATGCAATATGTTATTGTCGGTCCTAATATAATCATCACCGCCCCGGCTTTATTCTCCCGCTTTATAATAAAACCAAGTGTAGCCAGAATAATTCCTCCGATTGTTACCAAAAGCTGAATTATTACTTTAATTGACCTAATCTCACTTAACGACGTTCCTAACGACATGGCAATATATACCATTACTACGGTCAACACAGTGTATACCATCTTATTTGCTTTTCTATACTGTTCCTTTGTCATAAAATCCTCTCCTATATTATAGTGTGTCTGCTACAAAACCTTAACGCATATAAAATGTGCTATTTCTTTAGTCAGGCAGTCTATCATGCAGAGCTTGTCTTTCTCCTGATTAAAACAAATCACCCACTGCTTATTGCTCTTACAACCCACGCAGCGAGCTTCATTTGTTTAAACGACAAAAATGGATTCTAAAGTACAGTTTATCATCCATTTTTATATTGAAATATGGTAATATTTCTGATAAGATATATATGTATATAAATGTGTGCAATTTGGGTATATATTAACAAATCTGGTCGGATGATAAACTGTACTTTTTGTTCCATTCAGACATCATTCATACATTCTCGTATTCTTCCGCCCATCGTAAAAATGTCTGATGTGTTATCCCAAGACTCTTCCCTGCACTTCTTGCTGAAATTTCATTTTCTTTCCATAATTTTAAAATATCCACAAATTCTTCAGGTTTCTCTTTAGGCCGTCTCCCGAATCTAACTCCATTTTCCAATGCTATGGCTATTCCTTCCGCCTGTCTCTGCTTTATAAATTCTCTTTCCGTCTGTGCTATATAACTTAACAACTGCAATACAATATCTGCTATTAAAGTTCCTGTCAAATCCCGGCTTTTACGCGTATCAAGAAGCGGCATGTCCAATACAACAATTGCAACATTTTTCTCCTTTGTAATTTTACGCCATTGTTCTAAAATTTCATCATAATTTCTACCAAGTCTGTCTATACTTTTTATAACAAGAGTATCATCAGCCTTCATTCTTTTTAATAATCTTATATAATTTTTTCTGTTAAAATCTTTTCCTGACTGTTTGTCAACAAATATGTGTTTTTCATCTATACCAAACACTTTAAGAGCTACTAACTGCCTTTCTTCATTCTAATCCTTTGTTGAAACTCTGGCATATCCATAATTCATAATATTCTAACCTCCTGCCTGCTTTAGATAAATCATAAACCTTAATATATCCATTTTACACGGAATAAGCCTTTTATTTAGCTTAAACTCATTAACTTTTCTAAAGCGGTCAGCGGTATTACATACAGTTTCCACTGCACAGTGCTACAAAGGGTTCTTCTATATCTTACCATGTACACAAAAAAAGCACCGACCCCATGGCTCCTACGTCCATAAAACCGATACTTCCTAGTGCGCCTCCAGGGGCTCGAACCCTGGACACCCTGATTAAGAGTCAGGTGCTCT
>CAZBHM010000029.1:0-18108 GCA_964491975.1 uncultured Lachnospiraceae bacterium
AGAATATTCTGTTTCTTATTCCGCTTTCAAAACTATTTCTCAATTTTATATCCAACTCCATATACATTTTTGATTATTTTTTCATCACGTGTATCTTCTTTTAACTTGCTTCTTAATCTTCTGATATGCACCATTACTGTATTATTTGCACCAAAGGCTTCCTCATTCCATACCTTTTCAAATATCTCATCCGCATTAAATACCTTTCCCGGATTAGAAGCCATAAGATACAATATGTCAAACTCAATGGGTGTAAGCTTAATATCCTCTCCGTATACCACTACCTTATGGTCTTCCCTGCTTATCTCAAGTCCGTTAAGCACAATATCGTAGTCTTCCGTTTTTTCCTGAACCTGACTGTTTGGATTAAGCTGTTTAAACCTTCTAAGCTGCGATTTTACTCTTGCCGTAAGCTCGGATGGATTAAATGGTTTTGTCACATAATCATCCGCTCCGGTAATAAGCCCCAGAATTTTATCATTATCACCTGATTTCGCACTTACCATAATAATGGGAATATTAATATTTTTCTTTCTTATAAGCTTGCACATATCGAGTCCATCCATACCCGGCATCATTATATCTATAAGCGCAAGGTCAATTTCTTCTTTATCAAGTATTAAAAGTCCCTCTTCTGCCGTATAGGCTTTCCAGACCTGATACCCGTCATTTATCAGATAAAGCTCTTCAAGCTCCGCAATTTCTTTTTCATCGTCTACAACCAAAATATTTGCACTGGCCATCGTTCTACCTCCGATTTAATACTTTAGCCGGATTACCCACTCTTACGAAGATAATCCGGCTACACCACTTACAAAGAGTTTAAAATAACCCTATAATCTTACCATTCTCTGATACATCTATGCGCTCTGCCGCAGGTCTCTTTGGAAGTCCCGGCATGGTCATGATTGCACCTGTTATCGCAACAACAAAGCCTGCACCTGCTGATACATACACCTCACGAATGTTAATGGTAAAACCTTCCGGCCTTCCAAGCTTAGTCTGGTCATCCGAAAGTGAATACTGTGTTTTGGCCATACACACCGGCATACTGCCCATTCCAAGTGCTTCGATTCTTTCTATAGCCTTTATCGCAGCCATATCAAATGTTACTGCTCCTGCACCATAAATTTCTTTAGCTACTGTTTCTATCTTCTCTCTGATACCAAGATTATCCTCATAAAGTACATGGAAACGGCTTTCCTTGGTGTCAATGGTATCAACGATACGGGTAGCAAGTGCCACTCCGCCGTCGCCGCCCTTCTCCCATACTTCAGAAAGTTCAAAATCGCAGCCTCTTTCCTCACAAAATTCCTTGACAAACGAAAGCTCTGCATCGCTATCGCTGCTAAAACGGTTAAGGGTAACAATTACCGGTACACCGTACTTTTGGAGGTTTTCAATATGCTTTTCAAGATTAACAATGCCTGCCTTAAGTGCAGACAGATTCTCCGTACCAAGTTCTGCCTTAGGCACACCGCCATTATATTTAAGCGCACGTATAGTTGCCACAAGTACAACTGCATCAGGCTTAAGTCCTGACATCCTGCACTTTATGTCAAAAAACTTCTCCGCGCCAAGGTCTGCGCCAAAGCCTGCCTCCGTAATTACATAATCTGCAAGCTTAAGAGCCATTTTGGTTGCCCTTACACTGTTACAGCCATGTGCAATATTCGCAAACGGTCCTCCATGGATTATGGCCGGTGTATGTTCAAGTGTCTGGATGAGGTTAGGTTTTATTGCATCCTTAAGAAGTGCCGTCATGGCTCCTGTCGCTTTAAGGTCCTCTGCCGTCACCGGTCTGCCATCATAAGTATATGCAACTATAATCCTTGCAAGTCTTCTTCTTAAATCAGCCAAATCATCCGCAAGACAGAAGATTGCCATTATCTCAGAAGCCACTGATATACAGAAATGATCCTCTCTTACCACACCATCGGTCTTCTTACCAAGACCGACCACTACATTCCTAAGAACCCTGTCATTCATGTCAAGTGAGCGTTTCCACACTATCTGGCAAGGGTCAATACCAAGCTCATTCCCCTGCTGTATGTGATTATCAAGCATTGCCGCAAGAAGGTTATTGGCAGATGTTATGGCATGAAAATCACCTGTAAAATGAAGGTTCAAATCCTCCATCGGCACAACCTGTGAATAACCGCCGCCTGCTGCTCCGCCCTTTACGCCAAAGCATGGTCCAAGTGACGGTTCTCTTAGTGCAATTACCGCCTTCTTATTAATCTTTGCGAATGCCTGGCCAAGACCGACGCTAGTGGTAGTCTTTCCCTCGCCTGCAGGCGTAGGATTAATGGCAGTCACCAGAATAAGCCTGCCGTCCGGCCTGTCCTTTATTTTATTCCAAAGCTCATCTGAAAGCTTCGCCTTATATTTACCATAAAGTTCCAAATCATCAGCTTCTATGTCAAGTAATTCTGCCACCTCAGTAATTGGTATAAGCTTAGCCTCCTGCGCTATTTCAATATCCGTCTTCATTATATACCTCACTATATTCTAATCTTCCTTAAGCTCTGCAAACACGCCGCAGTTGCCCTTTTCAATATTTATGGGATGTCCGTTCATAACTATAAGTCCATGCTCATAATTGATTGTAAAAAACGTAAGCTGTCCTGATTCATGATTAATCGATACACAGTGCTTCTCATCCGGAAAAAGCATAAAATCCTTTGGAAATTCACCGCTTATCGGAAGAACAGAAAGTCTTCTTAATCTTCCGTTTGATTTTCTTTCAAATATTGCAAGACTGTTGCTTCCCGCACTTGTTACAAATATATATCTGCCATCCTTAGTCATCTTAATCGCAATGGTTGCATTAGTATTGGACTGCCTGTCCTCTATTGCTGACACTCTGTCAATAAGCTCAAACTCAGGTCCCTTTCCCCCATCCCTATATGTATACACACTCACATAATTCTTAAGCTCACACACAAGATAAGCATACTGACCGTCAGGGCTGAAAACCATGGTTCTGGGGGCTGACTCAAGCTCACATCTTAAGATGTCCACTAACACAATCTTTCCCTTACCCCTATCAAAACGGTAAGCCTTAACCTGATCTATACCCATATCACAGACCATAAGATACTTCTCATCCGGAGTAAGCACGGCACAGCTTATATGCGCACGGAAATTACGTTCTCCTACACTTCCAAGCCCCTGATCATAAACCTCATCCGTAACCTTGCCTATTCCTCCGTCTTCCTTAATTGATATGACCGTAGCCTTAGCATCATGATAACCTGCCACAAATATAAACTTATCATCCTTTGTAAGTGATACATGACAGCCTCTCATACCATTAATGCCGACACGGTTAATCTTATCAAGAGTTCCGTCAGGTAAGATTCTGAATGCCGTAAGGCCTTCATCACAAATCGAATACAGATATCTGCCGCTATGGGAAACTGCCATATATGACGGATTATTGATATATGCCTCACCTCTTTTGGTGAATCTGCCCTTTTCCACATCAACATCACATATCGTTATGCCCTTAGCCTTACCATGCGTATACGAGCCAATATAGGCAACATATTTTCCATGTTCAATTACTTCTTCCACTTCTGATATCTCGTCCACTACTGATGCTGCCACCTCTGTAAGCGGAACCGCTTCCGAAACGACCGCTTCCGCAATTACATTAATTTCTTCTGTTGCTGCCAGCTTTGAAGCACGGCTCTTATTAACCTGTTTCATAATCCGAAGCCTCTCATTCTTTTGTTAATTATATGCCTTAAGCATTGATATAATATTTTCCCTTACCTTAGCACCAAGGAACTTGCGTTCTTCTTTGTCAAGCTCACTAACAAAAACAGGGTCACCGAACTCAACCGTAACCGTATTCTTCTTAATTCGCGGTTTACTCTTTTCAAAACAATAGTCTGCCCTGTGAATGGCCACCGGAACAATTGGCGCGCCAGACTTTTCCGCGAGCTTAAGACTGCCCTCCTTAAACGGCATAAGCTCACACTCATCCTGATTCTTATTACGGGTTCCTTCCGGGAAAATACACATTGATATTCCGCTCTTCATAAGCTCAATTCCCTGAAGAATGGTCTTAAGCCCCTGCCGTATGTCATTGCGGTCAAGAAAAAGACAATTCATATAACCCATCCATATATTAAGAAGAGGAATCTTCTTCATCTCAACCTTAGCAACAAAACCGGTAAGCCCAGAAACAATCGTATAAAGCACGACTATATCAAAATAACTTCTATGATTACCCACATACAGTACCGTTTCATCCGGTATATTCTCTATGCCTTTTACCACAAGCTTTGTACCGGCAAGAAAAAGAATAACCCTGAACGCATTTGTTACAATCAGAAATGAAAGGATATCCCTCGCCTTTTTATTAATCCGGCCGGTAATCCACAAAATTGGCAGTGCAATAATACTAAATACTGCATAAAGTGCCAGAAACAATGCTATAAGTATACTACGAATCATCTAAAACAACTCCTTAACTATATGTTTCTTCATTAAAACTATCTTCCATAAAGTCTGGTAAGCTTATAAAGCTTCTCTGAAAGTGCTTTGCTAAAATCCTCACTCCTGACGCGCCAGCTCCAGTTGCCGGCCGGAACACTTGGCGTATTCATACGGCCTTCCGAGCCAAGCTCCAATAAATCCTGCATTGGAACAATCGCAATTCTTGATACACTTGCAAATGCAGCAGCCGTCATAACCCAGGCAATGCTGTCATCATCTGCTACTCTAAGATACTCTCTGCAATGCTTTTTCGTATATTCCGATGCAGTTTCAAACCAGCCCGCCGTAGTATCATTATCATGAGTTCCCGTATAGCATATACTGTTAACTACATGATTATGCGGCAGATAAAAATTATCTGCATCACTGTCAAATGCGAACTGCAATACCTTCATGCCCGGCAAGCCAAAATCATCCCTTAATGCTTCCACCTCGGGCGTAATAATTCCAAGATCCTCCGCAATAATCGGAAGCTTATCCCCAAACACTTCTCTTATTCTGTTAAAGAAATCATGATCGGGGCCTTTGACCCATCTTCCATTAATGGCATTCTCCTCACCATAAGGTATCTCCCAGTAAGCCTCAAAGCCTCTAAAATGATCAATCCTCACATAATCATAGAGCATCAGCTGTTGCCTTATTCTGGCTATCCACCAGTCATAACCTGAAGCCTTCATGACCTCCCAGTCATATAAAGGATTGCCCCAAAGCTGTCCGGTGGCACTAAAATAGTCAGGCGGAACTCCTGCCACAACAGTCGGGAAGCCCTCCTCATCAAGCTTGAACAGCTCTCTTGCAGCCCATACATCTGCGCTGTCATATGCCACAAATATCGGCATGTCACCTATAATTTTAACACCTTTAGCATTAGCATATTCTTTAAGCTTTATCCACTGTTCAAAAAATACGAATTGTATAAACCGGTAATACTCAATTCTTCTAAAAAGCTTACGACTAAGCTCTTCTTTATCTGCTGCAGATGGGTTCCTGTACTGATTAATCCATTCATTCCAGGCCTTGCCGCCTTCCGCTTCCTTGCATGCCATATATAGCGCATAATCCTCGAGCCAGAATGCATTATTTCTTATAAACTGCTGATATTTTACGGCAAGTGTCTCATCTTCATTAAGAAGGAATCTGTCATATGCCTTTCTAAACAGAAATGTTTTATAATCAAGTGCTTTGCCATAATCAGCCTTATCACCCCATTCAGGAATATAGGACACATCCTTTTCTTCAAGAAGTCCCATCTTAATAAGCTCATCCGGACTTATAATAAGCGGCTGCCCTGCAAATGAAGAAAAAAGCTGATATGGTGAATCTCCATATCCTGTCGGTCCAAGTGGAAGCACCTGCCAGAGCTTCTGTCCCGACTCAGCCAGAAAATCCACAAATTCATAGGCACCCGCACCCATATCACCTATGCCGTAAGGTGACGGCAACGATGTGGGATGCAAAAGCACACCTGACATTCTCTTATCCATTCCCACACCTCCTAATTATCCTTAAGATACTGAATCATTCCAGGCCCCAGATTATCCGTAGGTCTGGCAATAAAATCATGCTTTTTGTAAAATTCCTCTCTGCCCTTTGCACACATAAGTGCAAACATCATCTCTGTATTATCAAACTTAAGCTTAGAAACATATTCTTTAAGCTTCTCAAGTATCTGTCCGCCAATACCATTATGCTGAATCTCCGGTCTTATAACAAGATCCTGCACATAACAGATTACTGCTCCGTCACCTACAATACGTCCCATTCCCACGGGGCGTTCTCCATCATAAGCACAAATTACATACAGACTGTTCTTAAGTGCCTTCTCAGCCTGCTCATAGCTTAATACCTTCCAGTTAACAGATGCTCTCAAAGCCAGATATGTATCTACATCAAGCTCATTCTCTCTAAACGTAATCATACAAAACTCCTATTATATCTTCTGTTGTCATGCGGATATCGGTATCCGCCAAAAAACACTCATGACCTCTAAGCCGCTTTGCCGCAGCTACAGGCTAGGCCACAATTATCATACCACATTTTTCTTAATACTGCAACAAAGTTCGAGCATCATTTCTCTGTCGCTCCAAGGTCAGGGCAGTCCATAAGCTTAACAGCAGATGCCCCTTTCTTTCCTTCTGTTTCAAATATAATTATCTCATTAATGCCTTCCTTAATAAGCGGTGCCGGAACATAAAGTCTCTTCTGCGGTCCGATTTCCCAGAAACGTCCGAGATTAAAACCATTAATAAACGCAACACCTTTTCCAAAGCCATCCACTGCAAGAAAAGTATCACAGCATTCGTCCGCTGCAAACTCATATCTGTAAAATGCGGGCACACCCTCTTTATATGGCTTTGAAAAATCTACTTTATCAATGTTATCAAGCGGCAGCGCATAATGCTCCCAGTTAAAATGACCGTGTCCGTTAAGAGATACCGTTCCATCAATACCCTTACGCTGTTTTTCTATTCTTGGGCCAAAATTAACACGCCCCATATTTTCCATAAGGATATCAATATAATCATCTCCTTCACTGTCTGAAAAATCAAAGCTCACTGCATGTTCCTTAAGAAGCTCAAGGTCATACATAGTAATAAGATGTTCCTCATTTACATATACTTTTGCCCTGTCATTGGCATCATAAAGCCTTATTTTGGAAATATTCTTCTCTTTTTCAAGTTTTGAACGGTAAAGTGTGTAACCATATCCCTGCCCAAGCTTCTCCATACATAAAGGATATGCACTTTTAACAGGCTTTGAAATATCATTAATTGTCTCAAAAAGACTGACTTTTCCGGTTTCCCTGCACTCGCCATAGGAAAGCTTTTTACTCTCAGCCGGAAAATTCATCTCTCCGACAGGTGCATATTTACTGATGATTTCACGAAAAGCCATATATTTGGGCGTAATATCGCCCCACTCCGTAAGCACTGCATCATAGTCATAGGATGTAACATCCGGTGTAAGCACATCATAATAATTAGAACCATTCATAAATCCAAAATTAGTTCCGCCGATGAACATATAAATATTAATATTGCCAAACTTAAGTGCATCCTCAAGATCCTTTTTATTCTCCTCAAGATTAGATGTTGCATGCTTACCTGAACCCCAGCTGTCGAACCAGCCAACCCAGAATTCCATACACATAAGCGGTCCGTCTGTATACTTCTTAAGCACATTAAACTGACTTTCGACTTTAGAGCCGAAATTTGCAGTTGTAAGCGTACCGGGAACCTGCCCACATGAAAGTGCATCTCCCCACGGGCCGTCAGAAGTGACGAAAGGTACTTCCACGCCATACTCTTTCATATAATCCATAAGAGTAAGAAGATAATTCGTATCATCCCCATAATAGCCGTATTCATTTTCAACCTGGAACATGATTACAGGGCCGCCCTTCGTAATCTGAAGCGGTGACAGAATCTTAAACAGCTCTTCGTAGTACTCCTTTACATGCAAAAGATATGGCTCGTACATACATCTAAGCTTCATTCCATCCTCCTTAAGAAGCCATGCCGGAAGTCCGCCAAGCTCCCATTCCGCGCAGATATAAGGCGACGGACGGACTATAACATATAATCCAAGCTCACCCGCAATATTAATAAACCTTACGATGTCAAGCATACCCTCAAAATTAAACTCACCCTTCTTTGGCTCATGCATATTCCACGGAACATAGGTTTCAACAGTATTTAAGCCCATTGCCTTTAATTTTAAAAGCCTGTCATGCCAGTACTCAGGCATTATCCTAAAGTAATGCATTCCGCCTGAAATAATCTTAAACGGCTCACCATCCAGCAAAAACTGCCTGTCCTTAACTTCAAATTTATGTATCATAACTCTCACGCCTTTCTAACAAAATTATATAGTTTTATTGTATCGTACACACTTGTATCTTGCAAGTAATTTTTTACACTAACAGTTCAGCCATGACCTGATAAACAGGGTGATTATGAATGTTCTTGTGTTATTTAGCTGCTACACTTACAGGAACATTTGTAAAACACACCGATTGTAAATAATATTATATTGTGCTAAACTATAAGTACTGCTGATATAAAAATGCAGATTGTTAATACAAACCATGGAGGTTAATATGTTTAACTTTTTAGAAGATTACAGACATTTTAATACATTTAGCGCCTACCCTCCGGCAGCCGACCGCAGGGCATGGCTTAATATTTCAGAAAATTTCAGAGTGCAGTTAATAAATGTGGGGGAACAATATCTTGGATACCATTTCCCCGCCATTATGGCAACTACATATATGGCCTTCCTTCGTACCGGCAACAGAGTTGCCTTCGAAGACATCAATTTTGCCAAAAGATATGCCTTAAATGCACTTATTATGGCTGAATGTGCAGAATACGAAGGACGTTTTCTTGATGACATAATAAACGGCATCTTCTCAATATGTGAAGAAAGTGCCTGGCAGCTTCCACCGCACAACAGCTATCCAGAACTTCCCAACCAGCTGCTCCCTGATGTAACAAGACCGGTGATTGATTTATTTGCATGTGAGACAGGCGCGCTGCTTGCCACAGCCGGATATCTTCTTAAGGATGCTCTTAATAATGTGCATCCATTCATTTATAAGCGTATTCTTCACGAAATTACAACCCGTGTGCTTAAGCCGTACATCGAGACTGAAGTCTGGTGGATGGGACTTAATGACAGGAAAACCTGCAACTGGACCATTTGGTGTACGCAAAATGTCCTTATCACGGCTTTTCTCTCCGAGCAGTCTGAAGATATAAGAGAAAAAGTTTTTACAAAGGCCTGCCGATCTGCAAGTGCCTTTGTAAATGATTATGGTGAAGACGGCTGCTGTGATGAGGGTGCCGGATATTACAGGCATGCAGGACTTTGTCTATTCAACACAATGGAGCTTTTAGACAATATAACAAATGGGCATGTTCATCAGCTTTACTCTGACAGCAAAATACGCAACATTGCCCTTTATATACTAAACGTCCATGCAGACGATATTTACTACATAAATTTTGCAGACTGCTCTCCCGTTGCAGGCCGCGCCGGCGCACGTGAATTTCTATTTGGGAAACGAATCGAAAGCAAGGCAATGCAAAGCTTTGCCGCTAAAGAATGGCGTGCAGCAGCAGATACCGGCAGACTTCTCTTAAAGGAAATCAACCTCTACTATCACGTACAGAATGCTTTTGTTGCAGACGAGATTGATTCATTTACAGAATCGGCGACTACACACAATGATATTTACTACAGCAGTGTCGGACTTTTCATAGCCCGTGATGATACATTCGTGCTTGCCGTAAAAGCAGGTCACAATGCCGACAGTCATAATCATAACGATACTGGAAGCTTAACTCTCTACAAAAACGGAAAACCTTTTCTTATAGATGCAGGTGTCGGAACTTACACCGGCCAGACCTTTTCTGCTGACCGTTACAAGCTTTGGTTCATGCAGTCTGCATACCATAATCTTCCTACGCTCAACAAGATTATGCAGAAAGACGGAATTAAATATGCCGCATCAGATGTCTCAGTAAGCTTTGCGGATAAGTGCTCAGAAATCAGTATGGATATCGCCGGTGCATATCCACACGAGGCAGGTATAAACAAATATCATAGGACAGTCACTCTTAATAAAGGCAATAATCTGACCATCAGTGATAGCTGGTCTTTTAATGATGACTGCGCCGAAAACGAAGTGGTTCTTTCACTCATGACATATGAAAGGCCGGCAATTAACAATAACGTAATCTCAATCGGAGAGCTTGGCAAAATTACGGTCGTAAAGCCCTCTGCCGCAAACAGCATCATTGATATTACAGCCGAAGAAATTCCAATTAATGATGCAAGGCTGCAAGAGGCGTGGAAGCACAGCCTTTACCGTATCCTCGTAAAAGTATGCCATTGCAGTCCTTCGGAAAACATACTTATCCGCCTAAGCTGATACCATACTTAAACAGCAGATAATTTCTGACCGCACAATTTACCACAAATATCACAAGCAGCAAAACCAGATATATATGCCTGTATTTAAGCCCGCGCACCCTTCCTTTGGTGATGCGCTCTAAAGCCTGTGACACCATAAACCATATATACAGCACTGCACCATATAAAACTACCGGATTATACATGATGCTTTTTATCACATGACCGCCAAGCAGTGCCTTAAATGCCCTTGTGCCGCCGCACCCCGGGCAGTAATAACCCGTTATAAGATTAAACATACAAGGCAGCTTTATTCCACCCATATAAATCCGGGAAAAGTGGTCTGCAAGGGGCGGCAGCACAAATACTGCCAGCCCTGCGGCAATTCCCACTTTGAATAAAACTGCCTCTACTGTAACTTCTTTATTATCCAATAAAATCTTCCTGTTCCTAATTCATACGTATTCTGTTCTTAAGGCTTGTAAGCTTCTTTTCCTTGGCTGCAAATTCTGCCTCTGACATAACCGCCGTCACAAAAGCACACTCACCTTTAACCTGTTCATCTGTAATAAATTCCTCAACACCAAATACCTTCTCTGCCTCTATACGTCCGGCCTCAGTATCCTCAATTCTCACAAAGAACTGCTTACGTGACTCCGATACATCTGAGAGCTCGAATTTGTCAGTGTCCCATTTAACCTCAAGGTGATTATCTCTGTTCTTTATAGCTGCAACAACATCTGCCACTACTGCACTGGCTGTCGGAAGCTTACCGGCACCTCTGCCATAAAACATTGCATCACCAAGCATATTGCCCTTTACAAAAATAGCATTAAATACATCTTCTACCATGTACAAAGGAAATTCTGAATCTACCATAACGGGTGATACCATCGAAAATACCTTGCCATCCTTAGTAAACTTACTGGAAGCAAGAAGCTTAATTGAGCGTCCAAGCTTCTTTGCAAGTGTAATATCCGCAGGGGTGACCGAAGTTATTCCCTCTGTATATATATCCTCAAAATTAACCTGACGGCCAACCACAAGTGATGTAAGTATTGCTATCTTACGGCATGCATCATAGCCCTCAACATCAGCCTCAGGATTACGCTCTGCATAACCTTTATCCTGAGCATCCTTAAGAACTGTACCAAAGTCAAGACCTTCCCTGCTCATCTTAGTGAGGATGTAATTAGTTGTTCCATTAAGAATACCTGTAATCTCACAAATCTCATCAGCCGTAAGACACTCATTAAGTGGACGGATAATCGGAATACCGCCGCCTACACTCGCCTCAAAGAAGAAATTCACATTCTTCTCCTTTGCAATTGCAAGAAGCTCTGCACCATATTTTGCAACAAGCTCCTTATTTGAAGTTGCCACGCTCTTACCTGCAAGAAGCGCACTCTTAACATAATTGTAAGCAAATGTCGCACCGCCAAGTACCTCTACTACTATATCAACGTCTTTATCATTAACAATAGTTTCAAAATCATGCACAAGAATCTTCTCTACAGGATCCCCCGGAAATTCTCTTAAGTCAAGAACATACTTAACATTAACCTCTTCATTAACCCTTGCTTCAATTAATGCCTTGTTAGTATTAATAACCTCAACCACACCTGAACCTACTGTGCCGTAACCTAAAACTGCTATATTCGCCATTACATCCTCCTGCTTTATCTGCACGATAAAGACTTATTCCTTCGATAATATTTTTAAATAGTGCACTCCCGGCTGACTTTCAATCTTCTCAATCATCTCGGACGCATCTCTTGATGAATCAAGTATTTCTATACTAAGTGTCAAGGTTGCCACCCCGTTAATCGGAATGGTCTGATGAATCGTAAGTACATTGGCATGACTGTCTGCAATAAGCTTAAGCACGTTAGATAAAAGTCCCGGTTCATCATCAACCTGTATTACAAAAGTTATGGTTGTTCCTCTCGTATTCTCATGAAACGGAAAAATGTCATCCTTATACTTATAAAAAGAACTTCTGCTAATATCAACCGCTTCCGTTGCCTCCTGTATGGTCATGGCCTTCTCAGACTCTAAAAGTCTCTTGGCTTCCACTACCTTAAGAAGAACCTCCGGAACAGCCTTCTGCTTTACCACATAATACTTATCAGCCATTTAGTACCTCCGTTTGACACAATTCATGCCAAAATGTTCGCCCTGGAAATACACTTGTTTTCCATAAGAAGAATACTACCATAATTACCGGCGAAATGCAACCACTTTTTTTTAATTCTTTTATTAAAATAAGCGGCGCAGCAATCACGCCACGCCACTTACACTATTCATTGATAATCTCTCTCATATTTTTCTTGTCTTCTTCAGGTATGAGCTCAGTATGCTCAATCATAACAATAAGGCGATTCTTATCATTAATAATGCCTCTTAAGTATCTCGTATCATTATTCTGTACTATACGCGGCACATCATGATACTTCTGTTCAGTAACATCCTCTATCTCAAGAACCTCATCCACCAAAAGAGCCACATGAATATCATCATACTGCACAATAAGCATACGGTTGTCTTCCGTAACAGGCGCATCAGGAAGGCTGAATTTACTTCTTAAGCTAAGAACAGGAATCACCTCGCCCCTAAGGTTAACAATACCCTTAACATGCGGCACATTAGCGGGTATGCGGACTATGGATACCGTCTTCTCAATTCCCATAATGTAAGCCACATCAATAGCGTAAAGCTCTCCTCCTACCTTAAATACAATCACTTGCATTTGTTGCTGCTGTTCCACCATGTAAATCACTCCTTATCCTTTTTTAAATTAATCCATTTTAAATATGCACTGATATATGCATCAATATTACCATCCATTACTGCATTGACATTACTGCTCTCTTCATTCGTTCTATGATCCTTAACCATGGTATATGGCTGCATTACATACGAACGAATCTGGTTGCCCCAGCCGATATCCTTAACCTCACCTCTGATACCCGATACCTTCTCGGCATTCTCCTGCTGTTTTAAAAGGTAGAGCTTAGCCTTAAGCATCTTCATGGCTCTGTCCTTATTCTGAAACTGGGAACGCTCATTCTGGCACTGTACCACTATATTGGTCGGTATATGCGTAATTCGGATGGCAGAGGATGTCTTATTAATATGCTGACCACCTGCTCCACTCGAACGGTACGTATCTATACGCAAATCCTCATCCCTGATTTCTATATCAATGTCTTCCTCGATATCCGGCATTACGTCACATGATGCAAATGAAGTCTGCCGCTTGCCATTGGCATTAAACGGCGATATCCTCACAAGTCTGTGAATGCCCTTCTCTGATTTAAGATATCCATATGCATTAGTACCATTAACCTGAATGGTAACTGACTTAATTCCCGCCTCGTCACCATCAAGATAGTCTAAAACCTCTATGGAAAAGCCCTTCTTATCAGCCCATCGTGTATACATACGATAAAGCATTGAAACCCAGTCACATGCTTCCGTTCCACCGGCACCGGCATGAAGCGTAAGAATTGCATTATCCTTATCGTACTCACCCGAAAGCAACGTTCCGATACGAAGTGATTCAAACTCCTCTATAAACTGCTCTAAAGCTTCCTCAATCTCTGGAATAAGGGTTGCATCATTTTCCTCATAGCCCATAGCTATGAGAACTTCCATATCCTCATACTGACTCTCAAGTGACTTGTAACCATCTACTGAATCCTTAAGAAGCTTGAGTTCCTTCATAGACTCCTGCGAACGCTCTGCATCATTCCAAAAATCAGGCTCCTCCATCGTTCTCTCCAGCTCTGCAATCTTTCTTGACTTATTTTCTAAGTCAAAGTGAATCCCTTACTTCCATAAGCGGTATTCTGTAAGTCCCGAGAGTATATTTCATCTGATCTAATTCTACCACTATTTCACCAACTTTCATATATTTAAAATCCAATTCTGCCGCTGCCACAGCAGCAGAATAACCTCAATTAACCAAGTCTGCCACAGCAGTGCTTGTACTTCTTGCCGCTGCCGCACGGACATAAATCATTAGGATAGACCTTGTCATTAGCACGCTTAACCGGTGCCTTTACAGCAGTCTCATCTCTATTGGTTCCCGTAACCTTGGCAACCTGTTCACGCTCAATGTTCTGCTGAACTCTTACATGGAGAATCAGCCTTACAGTATCAAGGCGGATATTCTCAGTAAGTGCATCAAACATGTCATAACCGCTCATCTTATACTCAACAAGCGGGTCTCTCTGTCCATAAGCCTGAAGACCGATACCCTGACGAAGCTGATCCATATCATCAAGATGATCCATCCACTTACGGTCAATAACTTTAAGAAGTACAACTCTCTCAAGCTCACGTATCTGCTCAGCATCCGGAAATTCTGCCTCTTTAGCCTCATAAAGCTTAACAGCCTCTGCCTTAAGCTTCTGCTTAAGCTCCGCCTTATTCATGCCTTTAACCTCGGATGCTTCAAGCGGCTCAATCGGAATAACCGGTATAAGTTCAGTATTAAGATCGCCGATATCCCATTCCTCTGACTTCTGGTCATCTCCGATGCACTTATCAACCATACCTTCAACTGTCTCTACAATCATCTTGTAAATAACATCGCGCATATTGTCACCATCAAGGATTCTGCGACGCTCCCCGTAAATAACCTCACGCTGCTCATTCATAACCTGATCATATTCCAGTACATTTTTTCTTATTCCAAAGTTATTATACTCAATCTTCTTCTGTGCCTTCTCTATGGTACTTGTAAGCATCTTATGCTCTATCTGCTCATCCTCTTCAACACCCAGTGCATTGAATACAGACATCAGTCTCTCCTGTCCGAACAGACGAAGAATATCATCCTCAAGCGAAAGATAAAATCTTGACTCACCTACATCACCCTGACGGCCTGAACGTCCACGGAGCTGATTATCTATACGACGTGACTCATGTCTCTCCGTACCTATAACCTTAAGACCTCCGGCAGCCCTCGCTTCATCATCAAGCTTAATATCCGTACCACGACCCGCCATGTTAGTAGCGATGGTAACTGCACCATGAACACCTGCATCAGCAATAATCTCAGCTTCTATCTCATGGAACTTTGCATTAAGCACCTTATGCGGTATTCCCTTCTTCTTAAGAAGCTCACTAAGTTCTTCTGAAGCCTCTATCGTAATTGTACCGACAAGTACAGGCTGTCCCTTCTTATGCGCCTCTTCTATCTCATTCACAACTGCATTAAGCTTGCCCCGTCTTGTCTTATATACGGCATCCTGATGATCTATTCTTGCAACAGGACGGTTGGTAGGTACCTCAACTACATCCATGCCGTAAATTGCCCTGAACTCATTCTCCTCAGTAAGTGCAGTACCTGTCATACCTGCCTTCTTCTTGTATTTATTAAAGAAATTCTGGAAAGTAATTGTTGCAAGAGTTCTGCTTTCTCTCTTAACCTTAACGTGCTCCTTTGCCTCGATTGCCTGATGAAGTCCGTCTGAATAACGTCTTCCGGGCATAACTCGTCCGGTAAACTCATCTACAATAAGCACCTCATCATCCTTAACAATATAATTCTTATCCCTGAACATAAGGTTATGTGCACGGAGCGCAAGGATGATATTATGCTGGATTTCAAGATTCTCAGGGTCAGCAAGATTCTCAATCTTAAAGAACTTCTCAACTTTTTCAACACCCTCAGCGGTAAGGACAACATTCTTCTCCTTCTCGTTAACGATAAAGTCGCCCTCTTCCTTAATCTCTTCACCCATGATAACCGTCATCTTGGTTATCTCGGTTCCTGAGCCTTTAACAAGCTGCCTTGCAAGAATGTCACACATCTCATAAAGCTTTGTAGACTTAGTTCCCTGACCTGAAATTATAAGCGGTGTCCTTGCCTCATCAATAAGAACTGAGTCAACCTCATCAATAATCGCATAGTGAAGGTCACGAAGAACAAGCTGCTCCTTATATATAACTCCATTATCACGAAGATAATCGAATCCTAATTCATTATTAGTCACATAGGTAATATCACATGCATATGCCGCTTTTTTTTCCTCATTCGTCATTCCTGCAAGAGACACACCAACCGTAAGCCCTAAGAATCTGTGAACCTGTCCCATCCACTCCGCATCACGTGTGGCAAGATATTCATTAACCGTAACTACATGTACACCCTTGCCTTCAAGCGCATTAAGATATGCAGGCAAAAGACATGTCTGTGTCTTTCCTTCACCTGTCTTCATCTCAGATATACGACCCTGATGAAGGAAAATACCACCATATAACTGCACCGGAAAATGCTCTGTATTAAGTACTCTTCTTGCAGCCTCACGCACAACCGCATAGGCCTCTGGCAGGATATCATCCAGTGTCTCACCATCGGCGAGCCTCTTCTTAAATTCTGCAGTTTCAGCTCTGAGCTCTTCATCACTCTTCGCCATCATCTCAGAACGGTAGCTTTCAATCTTCTCAACAATAGGAGCCACCCTCTTAAGCTCTCTTTCACTGTGTGTGCCAAAAATCTTATCAAATAATTTCATTACCAATCTCCCAAATATATTATTGCAATAACCAAAGTAAAACCATTATATAGTATTGTACCACTAAACTTGCTTAAATTCAACACATTTTATAAAAAGTTATAACAATTCAGACCCACGAAAGAACACCCGTGCAGAACTCACTGCAAGTAAACTCACACTGACATTCCGCACGGGTATCTTCACATTACCGTTCTAGCACTCCGGCTCAATTAATCCATAGGTATTGCCCTTACGCTTATAAACAACATTAACCTCATCTGTCTCCGAATTTCTAAAGACAAAGAAATTATGCCCTAAAAGCTCCATCTGAACACATGCTTCCTCCGGATCCATAGGCTTAACAGCAAACTTCTTGCTTCTTACAATATTAATTTCATCATCCTCTTCATAGTCCTTATCGATATATTCAGTTGCAAAATCAAGCGCCGCGCTCTGCTTCTTATCTATAATCTTATTCTTATACTTCTTAAGCTGTCTCTCGATTATCTCCTCAACAAGGTCGATGGACACATACATGTCACTGCTTACCTGCTCAGCCCTTATAATATTGCCCTTAACAGGAATCGTAACCTCTATCTTCTGCCTGTCCTTTTCAACACCAAGTGTAACATGCGCCTCAGTATCAGGTGCAAAATACTTCTCTAGCTTACCTATCTTCTCCATAACAGCTGAACGAAGTCCCTGTGTAACCTCAATATTTCTTCCTGTGATAATAAACTTCATAAATATCAACTCCTTCGCAATAGCTTTATAACTTTGTAATATTATTATACCACTTTTTTCGGATTTTTCAAGCAAAATATAAATTTTTCACACATTTTTTAGAATATTTAAACTTCTGTGCCAGTGTATGCCATAAAAAACAAACAAAATCAAGCTTTCCAAAAAGCTTTCAATCTTTGCCAATGTCAAGTACTTTCGACAAATTTCCACATTTTTGGCATTTTGTGAAAATTTAAAAGAACATTTGTTTCTTCCAAAATACCCACTTTTTCACATCCGAAAACTGTGGATAAAGTGGATAACTCGGGGTATAACTAATTTTATCGACAAATTCAGCGTTTATAAAATGTGGATAACTGTGGATATTTTATCCCCATCTCAACATATGCCACAACTAAAAGAGGTGCCATTTGTGCAATATGCACAAATG
>CAZBHM010000030.1:0-17282 GCA_964491975.1 uncultured Lachnospiraceae bacterium
ACCATCGCATCTTTATCGCCACTCGCCTTTGCTTCATCAATTTCTTTCGTAAGTTCCTGACATTGTTTTGTAATTGTATGTGTTTTCTCCACAGCCTTAATAATTGCTTGTCCGAATTTCTTAGCTCTCTCATCATTAGTGTTAAATGTAATATAATTGTCCATATAATCTTCCTTCCTGGTTCATACATTTATTAAACTAATTTTTATTCGTATCTTTCCCTAACACAACTGAAAGCTCATCCTTGAATCACATATTTACAGATTGCCTATACTCTGCTGCTATTGGTATCTTTTTAAACTGTACTGTTTCATTATAATTCATCTTAACAATCTTCTCTATTTCATCAATGGATACATTAAAAAACTCTTTTCGAGGATTAACCTTGTTAACTGCTTTGTCTGCAAAATGTCTATGTAACATTGTTTCAAGTTCCGGTGCATCACTACTGAAAATCATTGCGTGAACATCAAACTCAAACGGTACAGATGCGCTACTTAATTCGTGTATTCTATCCATCGGCTCCAATCTTCTTGTCATACCAATTTTATATATATTCTCTCCGAAAGAACCTATATTAGATATTATATACACAAATCCTGCTTTTGCATTAGCTTCTCTCTCAAGAACTGTCGACTTATCACCTTCAAGAAGCTTTATCTTTTCTTCCAGTTCTTTGATTTTATCCATATACAACTGCTTTTCCGCGTCAATCTGTGTCTTCTGAAGATACTTCATAAGCCTGTTGACTTCTCCTATATGCTGTTGTAAATCTTTTTCAATTTTTTTCTTTTGTTCTTCAATTTCCCTTTGTGCCTTTGCTTCTTCGATCATCTGTTCCTTGATTGCTCTCTGAATGTCTTTCTCTTGTTCATACTTCAATTCATATGTGTACATTAGAGTTAATTGTTCAAGCTTTAACTCTAATAATTCTTTAGAAATTTGCACATTATCAACTGCATATAATTTATTCAAGGATTCAAACGATTGTTGAATCTTTTTTCTGCAATTATCTACAGATTTCAATTTTATGCCGAACATAATATTATCACATTCCATATTGAATGTTCTCAAAACCTGTCTTATCGATTGTACTAATAATTTTTTACTCTGTCCTGTACCAGCAACTACAACATCTTTTTCTGTATTCCTTAATTCTTTTTCCTTCTGTTTTAAAATAGCCAACTTATTTTTACACTCTTCTGATGTCAATCCTGAATGCTCTGAAAAATTATAGTACTTATCTATTGTCTCATTATTTAATATTACTAATTCTTTTTTTACATCATCTAAAGTTCTTAAAATATTTTGAGATATATTTGCATCAACATATGGTCTAATATATTCCAAAAAGACCTCCAATCCGCTTTCAACTACGATTTTATCTCCCACCTCGATTGCCAAATTTCTATATTCTGTAACTTTTCCCTGCGAGAATCTTTCATAAAAATCAGATTGGGAATCATCCAATTTTTCTATCTCTAATGCTCCTTCTCCCTTTACCAATGTAACATCATAATATCCATAAGGAATATCTTCTCCTGCCAAATAAACGCCCCCGCACAATGTATTGCATTCTTCTATACTGAGTTCTTTTTCTGAAATCATTATTGGCTGAGGTACAAAAATATGCATTTTCAAACTTCCACTAACAGCAAAATTCTTTCCTTTTTTCAAATTAACTCTAACCTTTATTGTTCCATATTTTTCTCCCAAATTTTCATACAACTCATCTCCATCATAGATAGAGCCCTGTCCTGATTCTACTTCTAGTACATATTTTCCTGGAGCTATATCTTCTCCAATTTTATAGTTTCCTGCCGTAATATAATAGTCTTCCGCACATATATCTTTATAAGCTGGAATAATAGTTCGCGAATGATACATTAAAATATTTATGTTTCCATTAACTTCTATTTTACACCCATTTGTAGTCACCAAATTTCTATATAATTGAATATAATTATCATGTTCCGTATGCGACATACTTATATATACATCACCCTTTGTACAACTAAGATGACCTTCTCCTCTTACTGCATACAAATCATATTTTCCAATCGGAAAATCTTCTCCTGCTTTATAAACACCACATCCAATTAGATTAGCCTATCCGATTCCATTTACTACAACTGATTGCAATATTTTTTCATCTTTTAGTATATTTTTTCTTTCTTCCAGTTCTTTTAATTCAGTTACTAAATTTTCCTTTTGCTCTATCAGTTTCTCCAACTCTACATCACGACATATTTCTCTCACAAAAGAAAATCTTATTCTCGCAGATTCACTGATATCAAGAATCGTCTCTTTATTAATTTGTAACCCATTATACGTATCCGTCCAATTTCTTTCTGCCCGTATCGTTGGATTACTTTCAAGTCTCTCATATATAACATACGGTTTTTGAGTTTGTATGATTCCTGTACCCGATATAATATCTAAATTGTACACACCTGTTGGTATGTCTTTTGCTCCAACATATTTTCCACAATTTAAAACAAAAGTCTTATTGTCACTATTTAAATTATTTTTTGCGTTCTGCTTTGCCATATTATTAGACAAGCTCTTTTCATTTTCTAATTTTTGTATAATTTGCTTCTGCTGCTCCACTTGGTAATAAAGCCTATTTATAAGTTCTTTATCTTCTTTTGAACTAAATAACCCCATTATATCTTCCTTTCTCGATACAATCATTTTTATAAAAACATCAGCAATCTCTATCATGTTTCCAAAGTCATGCTTGTAATTATCTAACTGTTAATGATAAACAAAAATTATGTTCATTTACCGTTTATTATACCACAATTCCCATTACCCTTCATCCACATTTCACAAAATGCGGAGCATTACGCTCCGCACCTACATTATACCTACACAATATCAATTATTCTCCAACAATGTGAGCCGTGTGTGTGTTCTCCCGTAGCACAATAACTACAAGCATCTGTATCATGGTCGTGTTCGGGCGTTGAACAATAACTACAAACATCTGTGTCATGGTCGTGTTCAACATATCCGCAATCGGGAACGCCTTTATGCCCATTGCAAGTGTAATAATACCAATCACAAGTACTACAAGTAAATGATGTGTGAGTACCAGCCGTCTGATTAGGACAGATATTAGGTGCTACTCTGTTCGCATGAATCAGCCCACATTCCACACACGCCAAATTGATAGTTCCCTCACCCGTCAATAAGTCTTGCCCGCAATATTCATCTTGCTCAATATAAGAAGTGGTAAAAACCTTATTATACATCTGTTTAAGGCGGGTTTTGGCTTGATGCTTTGTCGGCTCTAAATCATAATCTTTTAAAAGAATTGCATTATACAACGGCTCTAACATTTCTATTACTTGGTCGTCGGTATAGAAAACACTACTCACTCCGTCTATGGTGGGCGGTATAATATCACCCATGGCATTTGTTGTATCGGTTTTTAATTAAACAAATTTGCTTGTAACCCTTGATTTTACTGGATTTCTTTTTGACATTCCCTTATTCAAACTCAATAAGTATCTTTCAATATCTCTCTTATCTGCCCAGATATTATACTTAAAAATCTTATTTACAACACCATCATAGCTTTCTTTCAATTCCTGATATCTCTATGGCACTATACTACCTCCTCAACATTTGCTTTTCACCTGAAATATATCATAGTATTAGTCCAATAATCAGTACTTTTAACTGCAGGCAAGCTATAGCTTACAGCTCGCATTCCAGCTTTTTCATGCCTCTAAACTCCAAAACAACCATAATAATCGCCGTTATTCCCGCAAGTGCATCTGCCACCGGTCCTGCCACAAGAATACCGTCTATTCCCCACATTGTCGGTAAAAACAGTATAAGCGGCAGGAGGAAAATAATCTGTCTTGTCATAGATAGAAATACTCCCTTAATTGCCTTGCCGATTGATGTAAAAAATGTGGATGTAATCTGCTGCATAAAATTAAGCCATGTAAAAAATAACATTACACGAAATGTTTTTATACCAAATTCAAAATATTCAGGTGTACCATCTCCAAACAGTGCCAGAATCTTACCTGGTATTGTCTGAAATACTATAAACGAACATACTGATATGGCTCCTGCGGTAACTGCCGCCAGCTTATATGCATCTCTTACTCTCTTATAATTCTTTGCACCATAGTTAAAGCTTTCAACCGGCTGACTGCCCTGTGCAATACCTATAATTATTGAAAAGAATATCTGATTTACCTTCATTACAATTCCCACGCATGCTATCGGAATTGACTCTCCGTATACTGACAGTGCGCCATAGTGCTTTAATGAATTATTGAGTACAATCTGTACAATCATCATTGCAAGCTGGTTAAAGAATGAACCCATACCGATTGCTGCTATTTCCTTAATGAATCCAAATCCCGGCACAAAGTGCTTTTTCTTAAGCGGCATGGTCTTAAAACGTCGCATATAATTAAGTACAATACAGGCTGATACAAACTGTCCTATGATTGTTGCCAGTGCAGCACCTTCCATTCCCCAATCAAATACAAGCACAAATAATGCATCCAGCACAACATTAATAACCGCACCTGTAAGATTGGATATCATTGTCATCTTAGGACTTCCGTCCGCACGCATAAGATGTCCTCCACCTGTTCCAAGCAAAAGGAACGGAAAACCTATCGCCGTAATTCTTACATAAGGCACTGCATATGGAAGTACATCCTCAGGTGAGCCAAAGAAAATAAGAAGCGGCTCTAAAAATATCTCAGATACTACTAATAATATTGTTCCGCAGACAATGAGCATTGTTATTGCATTGCCCACAAAAAACGGTGCTTTTTCTTTATCACCGCGGCCAAGTGTAAGATTAAAGCACGATGCCCCTCCTATGCCAAACAAAAGTGCAAGCGCAAGACATGATGTTGTAAACGGAAATGCTATATTGGTTGCCGCATTACCCATAGTTCCTACTGCATGTCCTATAAAAAGCTGGTCAACAATATTGTAAAGTGCCCCAACTAACATTGCCACAATACTCGGCACTGCAAATTTAACCATAAGTTTGCCTATAGATGCGCTCCCTAATGGATTTATTTTTTCTTCATTCATTTCTAATATCTCTTCCATGCTATCAACTGTACCTCCAAAATTATATTACAAAATAGCCACCTCAACTTCGGTGACTATTAAAAATTATTTCTGTTTTGCAAAATATTTCTTTGTTTCTGAAACTACTACCCCGCTTAAAGCTATAAGTGCTATAAGGTTCGGAAATGCCATAAGCCCGTTAAAAATATCTGCAATTGTCCACACTGCAGCCACTGTCATAAAAGGTCCGACAAAAATTGCCAAAATATACAACCAGCGATATATCTTAAGAACCACAGGCTTATTGCCAACAAGATACTCCATACACTTCTCACTATAATAATCCCAGCCAAGAATTGTTGTAAATGCAAAGAACACAAGGCACACCATAAGTATAAAGGATGATACTTCTGCCGGAAATGGCAGTCCCATCTGAAATGCCCTGTTTGTTACCTCAACACCCTCAAGACCTATGTTCCACGTACCTGTAACAACTATCGCAAGACCCGTAAGTGTACATATTACCAGTGTATCGATAACCGTACCTGTCATGGATACAAGTCCCTGCGCTACCGGCTCATCTGTTTTTACCGTAGCTGCTGCAATCGGAGCACTTCCAAGTCCTGCTTCATTTGAGAAAATACCTCTCGCAATGCCCTTCTGCATTGCTACCATAACTGCACCAAGTGCGCCACCCGCTGCTGCCCTTAGTCCGAATGCACTCTCCAATATTTCTACAAATGCTGCCGGAATCTCTGTTATATGTGTTCCAAGTATTATAACTACTGTTACAACATAGAGTATAGCCATAAAAGGCACAACTACCTGTGCTACCGATGAAATTCTCTGGATTCCGCCGATTATGACAAGTGCCGCACAGATTGTAAGAATAATGCCGGAAATAATAACTGCCCATGAATACTCTGTCCCAAACAGCTCCACGGTATGTACGCCTGACGGATCAAAAAAGTTCTTAACTGCACCTGTAATTCCATTAATCTGCGTAAACGTACCAATTCCAAGAAGTCCTGCGCCTACACCGAAAACTGCAAAAAGCTTGCCAAGGAAACGCCAGTTTTTACCCATTCCGTTTTCTATGTAATAAAACGGTCCTCCAACTATATGTCCATCTTCAGCCACCACACGGTACTTGATTGCAAGAAGACATTCTGCATACTTAGTCGCTGTTCCAAGAAGTGCGGCAATCCACATCCAGAACAATGCACCCGGTCCTCCTGCAACAAGAGCTGTTGCTACACCTACAATATTTCCTGTTCCAATCGTTGCCGACAATGCCATACAAAGCGCACCGAAGCTTGAAACCTCACCTTCTTTACCATCCTTCTCATTTGCAATAATATGCTTAATAGCTAATGGCAGCTTTGTTATCTGAAGACCCTTAAGTCTTATGGTTAACAATGCTCCAACTACCATAATGAGAACAATTAACGGTATTCCCCACACTAAATCATCAATCTTCTGTAACATGCCAAACTGTTCCTTTCCTTTAATGGTTTTGTAATAATCTGCCCATAAGCCGCTGCCTATTCCATGTACCATTCCTCCGGTATCTCATGTTCACACTCTATAAAACAATTTCTCTGATGCTTAAGAATCCTTGCAGTAACTTCAAAAAGCTTAACCGCATCGCACAAAATACACTCTGCATCACCAAAGCGTACCTTTTTAGCTGCCCCGGTCTTTTCATATCCCGAAAGCATCTTATCAAAGCTCTCTGAAATATGCGCAGTATGCACATTATAATGCCTGTACATGCTGACAGGCTTTAAGGTACCATCCGGCATCTTAATCTTAAATTCAACCGGCTCTTTTGTAAATCGCTCCGGCACATCAAAAACCTCCTCTATACCGTGTATAAAGGTATTCCTTGCATGCGTTACGCCTATAAGCAATATCTTTGCATTAACATTTCTTAGTCTGTCCCAGCATCCTCCCGGCGCACATGGTGTTGTAAGTTTCTCCTCGCCACGGATATATTCATCAGCTCCCTTACCATAAGCCACAATACTGTGTGTAGGGTGGAGCGAACGCACAACCTCCTTTCTTTCCCTAAAAATATTCGGTATAATTCCTACACAACCAGGCTCTGTCTCAGGATCAAACACATTATATATGTCACTCATCTGCTTCCATGTATGAGACGGCATCATAAGAAGTCCATCCTTACCCAGATACTCCATAAACGTGTCAACAACCGTATCTGCTCCGCCTTCCACCTGGCCTATCGACTTCATGGATGAATGTACCATAAGTGCATCCTCAGGTCTGATTCCCATATTTTTCAAATCTTCTGTCAGCTTTTCTTTATCATAAATCTTTCGTATATCCACATTATACCTGCTTTCTAACCATCTTTTCTCTTCATATATCTGAACTTACCGGTCATTCCGTCATCAGACTTTGGCTTCTCACCTGCATCCTCACTAAATACAGCCTTAATACCACCTGCCAGTTCTTTAATACAGTCAGGACAATATCTGCCATATCTTATGGCACAGCCACACTTCTCACAGCTCAGATAATATTTGGAATTTTCGGGAATCTCAAGCTTTCCCTTCTTTAGAAACAATTTTATAATTGCCTGCGATACACCTGTAGCCTTCGAAACCTCCGCTGCCGGCCTTATGCCATTCTCCTCAAGATACAGCTTAATCTTTCCAAACTCATCGTACATAACATTGCCACAGTCACGGCACTCATACCTGCCGCTGCCTGTATAAAACAGCTTACAACCGCATAAATCACAATTTACCGGCTTATTATTTAAAAGGTATCTCTCAAGCTCTCTCTTTTCCTTATCGTAATCATTTTCTTTGCCATACATACGCAGACACCTCCTTGTCAACGCATTCTATAAATTCTAAAACCATCATACTCTTCTAACAACCTTAATATAAGATTCATAACTTATTATAACATTTTAATATATTATTGTAAACTTTTTAATATCCTTTTTATCTAAAAAGCCAACAAAAGCCCGTACTTTGCGCACGGGCTTCTCTTATATCTATTTAGCAATACAATCAAGGATTCTGTTAATTCTCTTTGCAGATACTCTCTTAGGATTAGTTGCCGTACATACATCTGCAAGAGCCGCCTCTACTATGGCCGGACGTAACAGCTCGAACTCTTCTAAATCTATGCCTGCTTCCCTGAGTGTCATGGGAATCTTCATCATCTGCATCATATATGTAATTTCCTGAATGAGACTTAATACGCCTGTTCTGGTATTGCTTGCAGGAAGTCCTACTCGCTTTGCTATTACTGCATATTTAATGGCTGCTTCCGTATCATCTGCACCGAAATGACCATCAAGGTCAGCATTGAAAGAAATTACATGTGGCAAAAGCATGGCATTGGCTCTTCCATGCGGGATGTGAAGCTTGCCTCCGAGTGCATGTGCAATACTGTGATTAACACCAAGACTTACACCGTTAAATGCCATACCTGCAAGGCATGATGCACTGTGCATCTTATCCCTTGCCTTATAATCTGCACCATTCTTATAACATCTTGGTAAATATTCAAACGCAAGCTCGCATGCCTTCTCTGCCAGAGCATCTGAAGCATCTGAAGCGTTAGTTGACACATATGCCTCAAGTGCATGTGTAAGTACATCAAAACCCGTATCAGCCGTAATTCCCGGAGGTGCCGTAACTACAAGTGACGGGTCAAGAATCGCAATGTCCGGAAGAAGCTGCTCATCTACAAGAGGATACTTGATACCCTTAGCCGCATCTGTAATAACCGCAAACTGTGTTACCTCTGAACCTGTACCACTTGTGGTAGGTATTGCAATAAGCTTAAGCTCCTTATCTGCATTAATCTTCTTAGCCATGAAAATAACTGCCTTGGCAGCATCAATTGATGAACCACCACCGAGTGCAACAACTATATCTGCATCAACACTGTTAAGAAATGCAAGTCCTTCCGTAACAAGCTCGATAGGCGGGTCAGGCTTAACCTTGTCAAAAATATGTACAGAATTACAATTACCAAGCTTCTCTGCAATTCTGTCTGCCGCTCCTGATGAAGCCATAAATGCATCTGTAAAGATTACGGCATTCTTGCCACTAATCTCTGTAAGTGCATCAATCGCATTCTCACTGAAGCATACCTCTGTTTTAATCTTAAAACGCTTCATCTATGCTGTCCTCCTAATGTTGATATATATACTATACACTCTTTTTCTTCGAATTTCAACCGGTTTTTTACCAACTTTACAGTAACAGTCACCTAACCTTGGACTAAACTGTTATGCATTACATTACTTTTCACCTGTATCTGCCTCTGCCGTCTTAAGACTTTCCTTAAGTGTATCCAGGCTCTTCATCTGCTTATCCATCCAGTTTACTCTATTTTTAAGCCATTTTGTAAGATTTGCCACATCCTTATCAAAACCCTGAACATACTTCCAGCGGCCTGTATTGGCGATTCCTGATTCCTGGAGATATTCCTTCCACTCACTTATTATTCCATCTGTTTTAACGAGCTCTTCTATAGCTGTGTCTCTTATCTCGTGGTATCTGTTATAAACCCTCTCTATAAAATCAGGCTGCTTTATAAGCGCACCAAACCAGTAATTATTTTCCACCAAAGCCTTTGAACGCCAGTCATTATATACAATATACATCCACGGATTTTTGCCGCCGGAGCTGAAATCAAAATCCCATACCGGACCAAATGTAAGCTTACCGTCACTGCCTATATACATGTATCTGCTCTTCCATATAGCATCCGGACAATAAAAGGTCTCTGCAACAAGCCAGTAATCCACAAGCGAATCTATATTACAAAGCTCTGTGTAATGCACGGCCGCCTCTCCCTTATATGTCGTACACCCGTCTTCCGAATATATCGCATCCTCAAATGCCTGTACAAGCTCTTTTATATACGAAAACATCTCACTGTTAGTATTAACATACTCCGGCTTCTTAACCATAACCGGTGCACCGGCAGTAGAAGTCTTAAACTTAGATATTTCATCATACTCGGCAGACAATTCCAAAAGATACCCTTCCGAAATATTCGGGTCATATTCAAAATAGTCCTTTATAACATACTCACTGCCATTAAACTTAACTTTTCCTGTAGTCACCCATTTAAGATTCGTCTTAAGTGCATCCTCAAGACTGTCACGCTCATCCTTCGTAAGCCCTTCTGCCTTATAAATTGCTTTGGCCGCATCCTCGGCAATGTCCTCCCAGTTTTTTATGTCAACACGTTCATCTGAAATTCTTATCTGCTCACATAAAAAATAATTTCCTGCGTACTCACCATTAAGCACCACATCAACCCATGTTCCCTGCATTGTGGTAAGCCCCAGTGACTCTGCGAATTTGAATCCAAGAGCATTTCTCATAAGACTTTCATCTATATAATTGGCAAGAAGCACCCAGTGCTTATTTGCACCCATTCCAAATAAATCAGTTTTGGTATCAAGCTTTATCTTATACGGCTTTTTGTCAAAACGCTTCCATGTAGAATTACCGCGCCCACGTATTTCAATTAAACCATTATACAAAAAAGTATCTCCGCCATAAAGCTCATTTCCCTGCAATATCATATCAGCCTTAATATACTCTTCCTTACTTACAATGGCTGCACCATCCTCAGTATCTATATACATCACCGGAAGACGGCTTACATACATACTAAGGCTTTCTAAAAGCTCGCCATCCCTTGTAATGTCAACGCTTATAAAATGCTCCAAATCCTCTGCAGTTACATTATAGCCTGAGCCTGCAGCATCTTTTATAAGCTCACCATCCCGATACCACGTAAACTCCAGCTTTCTTATATCCCCTTTTACATCCACGAACATGCTTTTACCGGGCACAGCATAAAGATAACTCCAGCCGGCATCAATATCCTCATACTTAGTAACCGTCGTTGTCTCCTTAGTGGTTGTAGCAGTCACTGCTGATTCTGAAGATTCATACAAAACATCTTCACCACAGGCAATTATGCTGCTTTCTGTTTCAGTCTGCATTGTCTGGGTATTCGAGGAGCTTGCATTTACCCACTCATCTTCCTTATCACACCCAGGCAGCATAACAACAGCCGTAAACAGGCACAGCATAATCGCTGTTACGCTGATTCTTTTTAACACCAATTTCACCCTATCTTCCCCATTTCTTTGCTAACTTTCGTCTTACAACTATAAAGCATATAAGATGTGTGGTAAATGTGAGTGCCCACGAAACCGGATACGATATATATACCATCTCAATTGTATGAAACATATCTGCCTGAAAAATTGTCGCAAGCCATACAAGCCTGAACGCACATGCTCCAAGCAGTGACACAATCATAGGCATTATCGAATATCCAAGTCCCCTTAACGCACCTACCATTACATCCATCATTCCACAAAGTGCATATGTCGTACTGATAATTGAAAGCCTTACAAGTCCTGCCCTCACAACCTCAGGAGTATCACTGTATATTCCAAGAAGCGGCTCACCAAACACAAATACCAGATTACCAAGCACTACGCCTGTCACAATAACACATGCCTCTGCCGTAATAAGAATCTTATTAATACGCTCATATTTCCCGGCTCCCACGTTCTGCCCCATAAATGATATTGCCGCCTGATAAAAGGAATTCATCGCTACATATACAAAGCCCTCAATATTACTTGCCGCAGAATTACCTGCAACAACAATTTTACCAAAAGAATTTACCGAAGACTGTATAAATACATTGGACAATGAAAACAGTATTCCCTGAAAGCCTGCCGGAAGTCCTATCTTAAGTATTCTTATAAACTTATCCTTCTCAATCCTTAATGCTCTCAAATCAAGGTGAATACTGCCTTTTTCCTTGATAAGGCAGCGTACTACAAGCACAGCTGAAATTGTCTGTGAAATAGCTGTAGCCGTAGCAACACCTGCAACACCCATTTCAAATACTATTACAAATATAAGGTTAAGAACAACATTTACCACACCTGCAAAGAACAGATAATAAAGCGGTCTTTTGGTATCTCCGACCGCACGCAGTATTGCACTTCCAAAATTGTATACCATCGTAGATGTCATTCCAAGAAAATATATTCTTATGTAAACCGTTGCAAGCTTAAGTACATCCTCAGGTGTCTGCATAAGTGCAAGAATCCTGTGTGCGCCGAATACTCCGACAATGGTAAGCAGAATACCGCTTATAAAGCTAAGAAGCATCGAAGTATGTATTGTTGCACTAAGCTCCTTATCCTGCTTTGCTCCATAATACCTTGCAACAAGTACGTTGGCACCTATTGACAAGCCTATAAATAGATTAGTAAGAAGATTTATAAGTGATGAAGTTGAGCCTACAGCCGCAAGTGAATCATCTCCGGCCCACTTTCCAACCACAACAATATCAGCCGCATTAAAAAGAAGCTGAAGTATACTTGAAAACATAAGCGGCACTGCAAACATAAGCATTTTGCCGGGAATGTGTCCGTTACACATATCTATTTCGTATTTTCCTTTTGATTTTCCAAACATGTTCTCTACCTCTTATCCAAATATGTAAACGTGCCGGATAATATCATTTTATGATATCACCCGGCAGTTACGTCTGTAACCAATCTTACACTGTGTCTTAATTTGTTAACATTTTCTCATACTCAGTTCTCGGAAGCGGTCTTGAAAAATAAAATCCCTGAATATCGTCACAATTAAGATTCTGTAAAAACTTAACCTGCATTTCAGTTTCTACTCCCTCTGCAGTAATCTTAAGACCCATCTGCTGCCCCATTTTTATTACATGATAAAGCAAGGTCTCTCCATCTTTGTTGCCGATATAATCAATCAGAGTTTTATCAATCTTTAACGTATCAAAGCACTGTGTATTTAATGTTGCAAGAGAAGAAGCGCCCTTGCCAAAGTCATCCATAAGTATCTTTATTCCCATCTTTCTGAACTTATTAAGAAGATCGTAAATTTCCTGGCGTTCTTCCATAATGGTTTCAGTAACCTCAATCTGGATATACTCCGGCTTTATATCCGACTCACTCATAATGTCACTATAACGCTGCTCTAAATCTATATAATACAGTGAAGCTCTGCTTATATTAACTGACACCGGATATATCTTCTTACCCTCATTAAGCCACTTTCTCTGCTGACGGCATACCTCACGGAACATGTACTCATCAAGTTTCATAATCATGCCGTTACGCTCAAACAGCGGAATAAATTCACCCGGTGACACCATACTGCCATCCGCATTACGCCAGCGCACAAGTGCTTCACTTCCAACAATTATCTGATTATCTGCACTGTACTTTGGCTGATACCATACCTCAAATTCTTTCCCTGCAATTGCTTCTTCAAAACGCTCCTCAAGTTCATTATCACGCTGTGTTTTTACACGGTCAACCTCACTGTAAAAAGCGTAGTTACACTCGGGATTAAGTGCTGCATATCCCTTTGCAAGCTTCGCCTTACTATACGCACTGTCAATAGATTCCTTCTCTGTCATCACGTATATGCCATAGCATGCCTGGATACCATATACCCTCACATCTTCCTTCGCCTTCATGCTAATTCTTGATGAAATCTGTTCAATACGCTTAATAAGTGTCTCCTTATCAGGAGCTGACAAAAACATTACAAATATATCATCTCTTACGTGTCCTGCAAATTCATCTTTATAAAGAGCTTCGCTTATAATATTCCATGTTTCTTTAATCATGGTATCACTTACCGCTTTACCTGCTGCAATCATTATATTATTAAAGTTATTAATATCGAGTGCAACCATATAGCCTTTATAATTATGCCGTTTTTCCATATCTGTACAAAACTTGGCAAAAGCCGGGCCGCCTGTAAGTGAATCCGTGTATGCAAGCTGTATCATCTGTTTATGCTGCGTTTTTAACAATAATATAACACTAAAAGCACCTATTCCAACAAGTACACATACCCAGAAAACAGTCTTATACTGATTCATCTGTATCGGTGACACTCTCTCGCTTAACACATCTGATGGAATAATGGTAAGAATATGCCATGCAACACATCCACCCATCAGATTTACCGGAACACAGTAGTAATAATTCTTTCCATCCAGATAAAATGTTCCACCGCCGCCATCTTCAGTATCTTCCATAATTTCCTTTAAGCTTTCTACAAACTCCACATTACGCTCATCTGCCTTAAGAACGGAATCAATTAAATTATTCGACACTTCAAGATTATTATCACCAATTACCGCCACTATTTCTCCGGTTTCATTGATTATACAGCTGTAGCCCTGTCCCTTAAAGCTGTCAATCTGCAAAGACTCATTGAAAAGCTCCGTATCATACGCAACTCCAAAAACGCCGGTTATATTGCCGCTGTCATCCTTTATCGGAACTGTCATTACATTAACCTTGTCATGCTCTTCCCGCAAAGCATCAACAAGTACACCTGTAATATAACACTTTCCTTCAAGACCGGCCATAAAAAAATTACGAAACGAAAGGTCTGTAATCTGTCCATCTGTAGAATAGGTAGTTCCGTCAGTAAAACAAAAGGCAAAACGCTTAAAATCAAAATCCTCCCGAAAAATTTCAAATTCTGACAGCTTATCACTGATTTCATCTTCAGTTATTCCCTTAAGCTCCTTTGACAATGAAAGCAACAGCTCATATTCACCCTGAATCCTCGAGTCAAGTATCAGTGCATTCTGTCTTGCCACATCTGCAAGATTATTCTCAAGCTGCTTCTCCATCTCTTTTACATTAGCATTGCCATTGTTTAAAACCACAAAGGTTATACCCAAAAGCAAAACCAATACAACCATTGTCTTTTTTAACTCTATATATTTTCCACCAAACAATTTTTTTAAAATTTTGTATCTTTTGTTCATTTTAACATCCCACTTATCATTTTATTTATAATTTTACCACTAATTTTAGATTTGTGCAACCCCACCGCAACCATTCTAAGTAAGTTTCCGCTAAAAAAATCTTGACATTTCCAAAAATCAGTTGTATAGTGAAATCATAAGTTTCATATTGAATCAAACTTATGAGCAGGAGTAGTATCCTTTCTGAACATTTACAGAGAGCCATATGAGCTGGAACTATGGCATTGGGACGATTGGCGAATGGACCTGTGAGGGCAAGCTGAAACATCAGGAGTAGGTGAGACGTGACTGCACGTTACAGCAGAGCATGTATGTTAGTACATGGCTAAGCGCATTCGCAGGAATGAAGTTAGGTGGCACCGCAGAAGTATATTATACTCTTGTCCTATCGGCAGATGATAGGATGGGAGTTTTTTTATACCCATACCAGGGTTCTGCCACTGGTGATATTATTACACCGCTGTTTATTAACTTATTGAAACATATAAAGAAAGCGAGGCATTATTATGAAAAAAACAATCCCTTACAAAATTTATCTTGAAGAGCACGAGATGCCCGATAAATGGTACAATGTCCGTGCAGACATGAAGAAAAAGCCTGCACCACTTTTAAACCCCGACACCTTAAAACCCATGACCGCAGAAGAATTATCAGAGATTTTCTGCGAGGAGCTTGTTAAGCAGGAGCTCGACGACAGTACTGCGTATTTTGAAATTCCGGAAGAAATACGCAATTTCTACAAAATGTACCGTCCTGCACCGCTTGTAAGAGCATACTGCCTTGAAGAAAAGCTAAAGACTCCGGCTCATATCTACTACAAATTTGAGGGTAACAACACATCCGGAAGCCACAAGCTTAACTCGGCAATTGCCCAGGCATATTATGCCAAGAAGCAGGGCTTAAATGGTGTAACAACAGAAACCGGTGCCGGTCAGTGGGGTACTGCTCTTTCCATGGCATGCTCATACTTTGACCTTGACTGTCAGGTATATATGGTTAAATGCTCTTACGAGCAGAAGCCATTCCGCCGTGAGGTAATGCGTACATATGGAGCAAAGGTAACACCTTCACCATCCATGCTTACCAACATCGGAAGAAAAATTAACGAAGAATTTCCCGGAACAACCGGAAGCCTCGGCTGCGCCATTTCTGAAGCAGTAGAAGCCGCAGGTTCACAGGAAGGTTACAAATATGTACTCGGCTCAGTCCTTACACAGGTACTCCTTCACCAGTCAATTATCGGACTTGAAACAAAGGCTGCTCTTGATAAATACGGTGTAAAGGCCGACATTATTATCGGCTGTGCCGGCGGCGGTTCAAATCTTGGCGGACTTATTTCACCATTTGTCGGTGAAATGTTAAGAGGTGAGGCTGATTACAAGATTATTGCAGTAGAGCCTGCTTCATGCCCAAGTCTCACAAGAGGCAAATATGCTTACGATTTCTGTGACACAGGCAAGGTATGTCCTCTTCAGAAAATGTACACCCTTGGAAGCGGTTTCATTCCTTCAGCAAGCCATGCAGGCGGACTTCGCTACCACGGCATGAGTTCTGTTGTATCTGAGATTTACGACCAGGGCTTAATGGAGGCAAGAAGCGTAACACAGACAGAAGTTTTTGATGCTGCCAAGAAATTTGCCCAGGTTGAAGGTATTCTTCCGGCACCTGAAAGCAGCCATGCAATAAAGGTTGCCATTGATGAAGCACTCAAATGTAAAGAAACCGGCGAAACCAAAAATATTGTATTTGGTCTTACCGGTACCGGATACTTTGATATGTATGCATACCAGAAGTTCAATGACGGACAGATGAGCGACTATATTCCTACAGATGCTGAAATTGAGGCTGCTCTTTCCAAGCTTCCTGACATGAACAGATAATTTGCATTTATTCTTAAATTAATAAGACTGTCGGTTTTGATTTAGATTGACCGACAGTCTTATTTTATCAATTCAATGTCATCATAGGATTCCATCCATGCCATACCAACAGAAACACTGATTTCTTTTTCTGACATGGCATCATTAAGTGTCTTAATCAGGCTTCTGCATATATCATTATAATTATTATCAAAAACTACAGCCTCCATACCAATAACCTTTGCAGCCTCCACATTTTCTTCCCGGTCATCAATAAAAAGGCATTCTTTTTACAGGCATTAGAGAGTACAAATATCCTATATCCCTTATTCTTAACAAGCTTTACAAATTCTATGACTCCATCCACAGGAGTCGTACAAATATCCCAGTTATCCACACATTTACGTAGCTTATCATGAAGATTTGTGGATAAACGCTTACTTACACTATCAAAACGCTCTTCTCCCATATCAAATATAATATTTTTAATCATAATAT
>CAZBHM010000031.1:0-16997 GCA_964491975.1 uncultured Lachnospiraceae bacterium
CCATAAATCTCAGAGCCCGGATATACAAATCCTCTTGATTTTGCCAAAGCAACGATTTTGTCCATAGATTTTTCCATAACTATACTCTCTATTCTCTCTTCATTTGCTTAATCATATATTACATAAGACCGGCAGTCTTTAGGAATCTGCACGGTTTTCTTATCAATTGGTGTAACATGACTGCTTATATACGAAACCTTACCGGGAAGACTTATAACCATCTCATCTGATGGTTCCATAATAAGCACATTTAAAGCCGTGTTTCCCGTTACATCTATAATGGCAGCCTCCTTAAGTTCCTTATAGTCCACAAAAGCCGTCTCAAACATGTAGCCTGCATCCATCGCCTCTGCCACACTTCCTATATAGAACTCTTCCTGATTGAAATCATTATAATGCTCCGCACTTGTATATTTCATAATAAGCCTGACATCATTACCTTCAGCAGTAAAGCTTAAAATCGATACCGCCTCAGTCAAAACATTATAATTATACTCCAAAATCTTATCATCTATAAATTCTTCAAGTTCTGAAATATCATAATGCTCCTTATCAAGCGTATCTGCCACAGTACCTATAACAGAGGCATCAGACTTCACAAATATTGTGTTCTTATCAGCATAATATTTCTCAGCATCTGACTTGCCGCAGCCATTTAAAAGTACCGAACATGTAAATATCAAAATACATACTTTTAATAATACATTCGAATTACGCATTACGCAACCCCTTTCTTAAAAGTGCTAACGACATTCTACTATTAATTTGCAAGAATGTCAATAAATAAAAGCCTCAAGTATCTTAAGCGAATTCATTTTGCGGTCCACGAAACGATTTAATTCCCTGTCCACGATATTTTCCAGCTCTTTAAACACCTCATCCTTAACAGTAAAAGTATATAATTTTTCTATTGTAGATGTTATTATATATTGAAGTGTGTATGCCGTTGCCTCCATAAGCTTAATTGCCGCAGGAAAGCTTTTTATACATTCACTGCATACAAAGCCATTTTTTTCAAAATCAAAATAATGAAATTCCTTATTTTCTCCATTACATGACGTACAGGCAAACACATTAGGATATTCACCGTTAATAGTCATAAGCTTAAGCTCAAATATACGCCTTACAAGTTCATTAGGAAGTGCAGGTTTTAGAAGTGCTCTCAGAGACTGATATAAAAGCTTAATTATCTCCGAACCATCTGCATTCTCCCTTGCATAATAATCCGCAAATTCCAGAAAATAACAGCCATATACAGTACCCTCCAAATCCTCTGAAAGCTCTTCAAAGTAATTCTTAATCCGCATTGCTTCAACCGTATATGAGCTTCTTCCTTCAAATAAATCAAACTCACCAAAAGAAAAGGGGCGGCTTCCTGCCATTTGCGAATTGCCGGGGCGTCTGGCGCCCCGCACAAATGCAGATATCTTCCCCTTTTCCCTGGTAAGTATTACAATTCTCTTATCATATTCGCCCACGGGCTGGGCCGAAATCACCATCCCCGTCACCGTATATGTCGCGCTCATCGTACTTCTCCTTATAAACTGTGGCGGCAACAGACATATCATTATCTGTTTTAAATAATTCCTTATCCTTCCCTGCCACGTCATCAAACCGGTATTTAAGATAATCCTCTATCTTTCCGGTCATGGTAAAATGCTTCCAAAATTCATCGTCATCATGTATCATAACAGGTCGCCCCCTTAATCTTATAAGATTATAGTCTCCCTGCATGCGACTATATATACTGATAAAAACTTACCAGCTATTCCATGTCTTTCTTAGCATCATAGCCATAATTCTTTATAAGAAAATCACTGTCACGCCATTCCTTCTTAACCTTTACCCAGAGTTTAAGATTAACCTTGCCTTCCAGCATATCTTCAATCTCATACCTTGCCGCACTACCGATTTTCTTAAGCATAGCTCCCTGCCTGCCGATTATAATTCCCTTATGTGAATCTCGCTCACAAATAATGGTTGCATCAATATCTGTTATGTCACCTGAAGGCCTTTCCTTCATGCGGTCAATTGATACTGCAATACCATGTGGAATTTCTTCTTCAAGAAGTCTTAATGCCTTCTCTCTTATAAGCTCAGCCACAATCTGCCTCACAGGCTGGTCCGTCACCGTATCTTCATCATAAAACGGAATACCATAAGGAAGATACTGATATAAAACCTTTATAAGCTCATCAGTATTATTTCCCTTAAGTGCTGATACAGGTACTATCTCAGCAAAATCATATATCTTTCTGTAGGTATCTATAAACTGCAAAATCTCATCTCGCTTTACAGTGTCTACTTTATTAATTACAAGTATAACCGGAGTTTTGACTTTCTTAAGAATTTCTGCAATATGCTGCTCGCCTGCTCCTACATAATTGGTTGGCTCCACAAGCCATGCTATTACATCAACATCCTTAAGTGTACGCTCCGCAACATTAACCATGTACTCACCAAGCTTATTTTTAGCTTTATGAATGCCCGGTGTATCAAGAAAAACTATCTGTCCTTCATCAGAAGTATACACCGTCTGTATTCTGTTACGTGTAGTCTGCGGCTTATTAGACGTAATCGCAATCTTTTGTCCAATCAACCTGTTCATAAGCGTAGACTTACCTACATTTGGTCTGCCAATCAGTGCAACAAAGCCTGACTTATATTTCGCATTATTAATATCCATCTTATCCTCCCATATCGGAATATATTATCTTTGGATATATTGTAATGCATTTTCCCAAGAAAAACAAACTATTTTTTTATTTTATTCTCCATATTCAAGTTTGCTCACTGAAACTTCATATGCGATACGCTTCTCCCCCTCGTTTTCATCTATTTTTTTAAGATATTCCCTGCTTTGAACTCTGCCCCATATCTTAATTCTTCCGCCCACCTCAAATCCTGAAGCAAAACGTGCATTTCTTCCCCATGCTATGCATGGAATGTAATCCGACTTACCATATGGTCTGTTAACCGCCACAAGAAGGTCCGCTATCTCTCTGCCAAGTGGTGTCTTTCGATAAATCGGTTCTTTGCAGATGAACCCTTCAAGATAAATCTGATTGGTTTTAGCAATTTCCGTTTCATCTTCAATAAAATTCCAGTCGCGTACAAAAATTGAAAGCATCAGTCTGTTCTTAAGTCCCTCATGTCTGTTATAAGAACGAAACTGTCCAAACACCTCAATCATCTGTCCACGATAATCCCTTGTTACATCAACAAGGCGCTCGGATACCATAAGCGGAATCCTGTCATACTGATTACTAAGGCGGCTTACCGCCACCTCAAGAAGGTAGAATCCTTCGCCAAATACTTCATGGCTGAATTCAAAATCAGAAATTACCTCCCCAATAATGCTAACTCTGTTGTTCTCAATTACCTTATCTGTCATACCCTGTATTTCTCCCTTTCTGTCTGTATTTTCGGTACGTTATTATATTTATGCACTGACTGTCTGTTTTAGAACAAATTTTTTAAAATTTTTTATTGACTTTGTGATATAATAATAACATAATACTTATTATACCCCTTAAAACATTGTATATAAAGCATTAATCTACAAAATGGAGGATTATAATGAATGACGGATTTTTAAAGGTTGCAGCTGCTACCCCTGAAAAAATTGTTGTAGCTGACTGTAATACCAATACGGATTATATTATAAAAAGAATATGTGAAGCACTAAAACTTAATGTCAAGCTTTTGGTACTCCCTGAGCTTGCTGTCACTGCCTACACATGCGGAGACCTGTTTTTACAGAATACTCTTCTTACGGCTTCACTTGAAAGTCTCCGGCGCATACAGGCGGCCACTGTTGACACTGACATGCTTGTACTTGTAGGACTTCCTTTCGTTTACCACAGCACGCTTTACAATACAGCTGCCGTTATCCACAATGGAAAGCTCCTTGGTATAATTCCCAAAAGCAGCATTCCTAATTACGAAGAAGCCTGCGAAGGGCGCTATTTTGCAGCCGAAAGCAGTGTTTCATCTGCAGCCACTACTGTTACGGTTAATGGTGAGGAAGTTTTATTTGGCAGAAACATCTTATTCAGATGCAAAAATATACCTGATTTTATTCTGGGTGTTGAAATCTGCGAAGATGTCTGGGGACCAATGCCTCCAAGCATAAATCACGCTCTTAATGGTGCCACGGTTATTGCCAATCTCTCAGCGAGCCCTGAATTGACAGGTAAAGACGAATATCGGCTGGACCTTATTAAAGGACAGTCCGCACGTACCATTACTGCATACATCTATGCAGATACCGGCGAAGGTGAATCAACCACAGACCTTGTTTTTTCAGGACATAACATCATTGCTGAAAATGGTACCGTGCTTGCTGAAGCTGTGCGTTTTACAAATTCCCTTATCGTAACAGATATAGATTTGGAGCGCATCGCCATTGAAAGACGGCGCAGAGGAAACTTCGTCTGTACAGATGCTTCCTATATTTTTGTTGATTTTGAAATGAACAATCCCGAAACTAAGCTTGACCGTAAATTTTCTGCCTCACCTTTTATTCCTGATAATACAGATAAGCTTAATGAACGTTTATCTGAGATTTTTACCCTGCAGAGCATGGGACTTAAGAAAAGACTTATGCATATCGGCTGTAAAACAGTGGTAATTGGTATTTCCGGCGGACTCGACTCTACACTCGCACTCCTTGTCGCCGCCAATACACTTGATCTTATGGGGCTTGAACGAAGCCGGCTTATAGCAGTAACCATGCCATGCTTTGGCACGACAGACCGCACATACAATAATGCCGTTATGCTTTCTGAAAAACTCGGCGCAACCTTTAAGGAAGTGCCCATAAGTAAGGCTGTATTACAACATTTTGAAGATATTGGTCATAGTAAGGACTTACATGACTTAACCTTTGAAAATGCACAGGCGAGAGAACGCACGCAGGTGCTTATGGATATTGCCGGAAGTATGGGCGGTATTGTTGTAGGTACCGGTGATTTATCAGAGCTTTGTCTTGGCTGGGCCACCTATAATGGTGACCACATGGCCATGTACGGTGTAAATGCGGGCATTCCAAAGACTCTGATAAGACATGTGGTGCGCTATTATGCCGACTGCTGCTGTAATGATGCAGCGCTAAAAAGCATTCTTTATGATGTGCTAGATACCCCCGTAAGCCCTGAGCTTCTTCCGCCAAAGGATGGAGAAATCAATCAGAAAACAGAGGATATAGTAGGTCCCTACGAGCTTCATGATTTTTTTATATATTATATGCTTCGTTACGGCTATTCACCCAGAAAAATTTACAGAGCAGCTGCAGAAGCCTTCAAAGGTGTATATGATAATGCGGTCATTCTTAAATGGTTAAACACATTTTACCGCAGATTCTTTTCGCAGCAGTTTAAGCGTTCATGCCTGCCGGACGGCCCGAAAATCGGTTCTGTCAGCATATCTCCGCGAGGTGACTTAAAATTGCCAAGTGATGCAAGCTGCGCGCTTTGGCTTAACGAGCTTGAACACTTATTGTAATTTTAGGTTGCAATTTGTATCATACTCTGCTAAAGTGTAGGTATGGATATTTTGATTACGGTGATTATATTGGTATGACATACGAAGCAGTCCGTAATCACAATTTTGACACCAGACCAATTTTTTAAGAAACGAGGTTTTTTACATGAGTGATTTAAACAACAATATTCCCGAAGAGGAAATGACCGTCACTTTAACCCTTGATGACGGAAGCACTGTTGAATGTGCAGTTCTTACTATCTTTGAAGCAAACAACGGCAATGACTATATTGCCCTTTTACCAATCGAAGGTCCTGAGGCTGATTCAGGTGAGGTTTTCTTATACCGCTACACAGAAGACGAAGCAGGTACTCCTAACCTTGCTAATATCGAAGATGATGAAGAATTTGAAATTGTTTCAGATGCTTTTGATGAATTTCTTGATGAACAGGAATATGACGAACTTGTTGACGAGGATGAAGAAATTTAATTACAAAAGTGGCTGTCTTTTACAGGCAGCCATTTTCTTTGCGTTATAGCATAATTTTTAATGGAGAATCCCGATGATACTTATTGTTACTGCGCTTCGGTGTGAAGCCGCACCATTTATAAATTACTACAAATTAAAACGTAACTTAAGCCATAAGCACCATGAAGTCTTCGAAAACCAGGATCACTCTGTAACTCTTTTAATTACGCGCCCCGGCAAAATTCCGGCTACCATTGCACTTACAGAGCTTCTTACAGGCTTAAGTATCACACAAGATGATTACATGATTAATATCGGAATATGCGGTTTTAACGGTGTCTCTGATACACTTCCCGAAATTCCGGTATATCTTTGTCACAGTATAACTGACCATGACACTAAGAGACATTTTTACCCTGACATTCTTATAAAACACCCTTTTTATGAAGCTGAGCTTGAAACCTTTTCCGTAAGCGTAAGAGGCGACAGCGCTTCTTTATCACCTGCTGCCACACTTGTTGACATGGAGGCCTCTGCCCTATACGAAGCCGGATGCTATCATTTTTCTTCAAGCCAGATGTTTTTTATAAAAATTCCATCCGACAATCTTAACCCCGAAGCTGTTACAAAGGAAAGAGCCACTGCTCTTATGACAGACTGCGCACCGCTTATATTTAAGTGGCTTGACAAACTTAATAAAGCTTCATATAATAGTTCTGCTTCAGATGCATTACTGCTTTCCAGTGATGAGCTTTCTCTTTTCAACGAGCTTTCAGAAGGCTTAAAACTGTCTGCAACCATGAAAGAACAGCTAAAACACCTTTTTATATATAAGAAATTAAAGGATGGCGATTTGTCATTGGTCAAAGCCTTCATGCTTCCATCCGGCAATATAACCAATCAGAAAAGGAAGATTCTATTTGACGAACTACGAAAACAATTTATACAATAAACCATTTACATATATTTATGTGGAAGAGCAGGCATATGAATATGCCGATACCCTGCGCATTCTTAATAATTTCCCTGATGCACATATTATTCCGATAAAGCATTATAAAGACGTTTTTAACCGCAAAAATCAGAATCCTATTGCTCAGAAAAATGCACCTGCCCTTATTCTTGCAGTCCAAAAAGAGACATTTATATATCCCGGAGCTCCGGTATGCCAAAGCTTTGGCAACGAACACTTTTACTACTCATCACTCGTGATGAATTGTATTTTTGACTGCGAATACTGCTATCTTCAGGGCATGTATCCATCAGCATATCCCGTCATATTTGTAAATATAGAGGACTGTTTTAAAAAACTTTCCGAGCTTCTTAAAGTACATCCCATTTACCTTTGCATATCCTTTGATACAGACCTTTTAGCATTCGAAAATATCACCGGATTTGCGGCAAAGTGGATTAATTATTGTAAAGACAACCCTTCACTTACCATTGAGATTCGTACCAAGAGTGCCAATTTTAAAGCAATCCATAACCTTGACATTCCGAATAACGTAATACTTGCATGGACACTTACACCGGATTACGTTATAAATAATTTTGAGCACAAAACGCCTTCACTTGACATGCGCATACAGGCTGTATGTCAGGCAGTTGATAAAGGCTGCAAAGTAAGACTCTGCTTTGACCCGGTGCTTTTCTTTGATGACTATCAGGCCGAATATTCGCGCTTTTTTAAATATATATTTGCTAAGATTAATCCTGACAAAATAAATGATGTAAGTTTCGGAGCATTCAGAGTATCCTGTGATTACCTAAAAAAAATGAGAAAGCTCCGCCCCACTTCACTTGTCCTTTGGTACCCATACGACACTAGTAACGGTGTGGCAGGCTATGATACAAATCTTAACGAAGAACTTATATCTTTTTTTAAAAAAGAGCTTGCAAATTATATTTCAGATGATAAAATCTACATTTGGAAAGGAGCTTATTAATGTCAGATAATACCATTAACTCAATATCCCACCCAAAAAGCATTGACGGTACAAAAGCCCCGGCCGCACTTGTAACAGGCGCATCCTGTGGCATAGGTCTCGCAATAAGCAATATGCTGACAGATAAAGGCTACCACGTATATGGAATAGGACGTAATTTTGACGGTGTACCCTCAAATCCTCTTTTTACACCTGTTATCTGTGATATGCTTAATATAGGCAGGTTAACCGAGACTATTAAACATCTAAAAAAAGAAGTCAAATTCTCAGTTGTAGTGCATAATGCAGGTGTCGGATTTTTCGGTCCGCACGAAGAACTTAATCCTTCAAAACTTCATGAAATGACCACCATAAATCTTGAAGTGCCAATGCTTATAACCAATCTCCTTCTACGAGACATGAAAGCCTCACACGGCACCTTTATATTTATTTCTTCAGTAACAGCTCTTAAAACAAATACACACGGCTGTGCATACGGTGCAACCAAAGCCGGCCTTTCAAGCTTTGCAAAAAGTCTGTTTGACGAAGTAAGAAAATACAATGTTAAAGTTATTGCTATACACCCAGACATGACTACTATGTCTAATTTTTACCGTAATGCTGATTTTACGGCAAGCAATGATGAATACGCAAGCCTTTCGCCTAAAGATATATCCGATGCTGTTGATGCAGTTATACAAAGCCGGGATGGTCTTGTAATCCGAGAAATAACGCTTACGCCACAATATCACCGCATTGAGCGGAAAATAAAACACGGAGAATAATTATGAACAAAACAAAAGAACATTTAAAGAATCATCTGAAACTAATTCATTTTTCAAGCTTTGGACTGATAAGATATATCGCATATGCGATAATAACAGGGATTGTGGTAGGTCTTATCGGTGCGGCATTTTACCACTGTATGAGCATTGCCACAGGCCTTAGAACTACTTACTCATGGATATTATACCTCCTGCCTTTAGGCGGCCTTCTTATTGTAGGAGACAACTATCTGTTTAAGGACAGGGCTCCACAGGGAACTAATCTTATACTTCAGTCAATACACGATGAAGAACATATTCCGATTAAGGTTGCCCCACTTATATTCATAGATACAGTACTTACACATCTGTTCGGCGGTTCAGCAGGTCGTGAAGGTGCGGCACTACAGCTTGGCGGAAGTATTGGAAGCTTCATTGGACAGTGCCTAAACGCAGATAAGCTTAACCGTAAAATTCTTACACTTTGCGGTATGAGTGCGGCTTTTTCAGCACTTTTTGGTACTCCGCTTGCCGCAGCCATATTTGCACTTGAGGTTGTAAACGTAGGCTCCATCTACTATTCCGCACTTGTGCCATGTGCCCTTTCAGCAATTATTGCACACTTAGTTGCCACAGCACTTAATTGTTCACCAGAATTTTTTAAAGTTACGGACATTCCTTCGCTTAATGCATTTTCAATGCTTAAGATTATTGTTCTTGCACTTGCAGCAGGGCTTATAAGTATTCTTTTCTGCAAAATTTTACACCTTGTAAAGCATGCTCTTACTAAATACATACCTAATGCATTTTTAAGAATATTTGTTGGCGGTCTTATTATCATCGCACTTACATTTATTGTCGGCTCAAGAGATTATCTTGGTACAGGTATGAATATTATTGAACATTGCATTAACAACGGCGAAGCTCCAATTGCCCCTGCTTTCCTGCTTAAAATTATATTTACGGCAGTTACGCTCGGTGCCGGCTTCTGCGGTGGTGAAATCGTACCATCCTTCTTTATAGGCGCTGCTTTTGGTGCTGTATTCGGACCACTCATTGGTCTTGAAGTATCCTTTGCCGCAGCCGCCGGAATGCTCTGTGTATTCTGCGGTGTTACTAACTGTCCTGTTTCAACATTATTAATAGGCTTTGAACTGTTTGGCTTTGAAGGCGCTGCGCTTTTCTTCATCGCAATCGCAATAAGTTATCTGGTATCCGGACACGAAAGTCTTTACAGTACACAAAAATTTGCACACCCTAAATTCGGCGTAGAATTTAAAAAAGATTAAATGTGATAGTTGCTGACAGACGGCAGAATGCCATCTGTCAGCAACTGTCACAAAAATCCATCTTTTGTACGTTTTCAGTGTACAACATTTTCTGACAAAATGCAAGTATTCTTCCATAGCCATCCTATCAATTATCTCACGGCTTCCATCCGTTGAACAATCATCCACAACAATTATCTGCAAATTCTTATAAGTATGCTCCATAACACTTCTAAGTGTCTGTTCAAGAAAACCTTCCGCATTATATACACACATGATTACGCTTACCGGCACACTCTCACTATCTTTTTCCAAAAGATACATATATAATATTTCAAAATGTTTTACGTTTTCAGAAACATCTCCGTCTTTACTTAACCATGTATTTAAAATCATGCTACATACTTTTTTTCGATAGCAAATGTTCCCCAACAGTATTCTGCTTATCAGATAGCAGGAGCCCCCGGTTGCTTTAGCATATTCATATAAATCCCTGATATGCCTGACACCAAAATCCTCTTCTGCCATTTCTAAAAATTTTAAAATTTGTTGAAAATGCTCATAAAGCTCATCTATATCCGCAGTATTATGCCAATAAAATAATATGATACATGATTGGTCTTACAGTAAACATACAGCTCATCCATAAGCTCATATGGAAAATCAAATTCAAGTCTCCTTACAAGAAGCTTAATTTTCACAAAATGTCTGTAAAGAACATCCAAATCCAAGGAATAATCAAATATCGTGTATGAAACATTATTCTCTGTTTCAGCTTCATAAACCCGCATAAGCACCTTTAATACCATAAGTTCCTTTGAAATTTTGCCGGTACTGATACCTTTAAGCCATTCCTTAGCCTTTTTTATATCACCCGACATCATACTGCTTCTTATTGCCTGCTCAGCACTCTCCAGATTTACAGCCGCCAGAACATACTGATATGCATCAAGCATCTGTGTATTTTCTCTCCCCAGAACCTGTTCAATACATTCTTTCATTTTGAGCATTTTCTCTGAAGCAATAAAACCTGCTTTAATTATATGTGTTCTGCGAGGCCGCATTCCCATATTCTCCAGCATTTCTGTTATACTTTTATATGTAAAAAATTTAAGATGTGTCCTGTCAAGTATTCCCGAATCCTTATACTCAAACTCACCATTAATAAGTGGAAGAACTACCGACCAGTGCTGCACATTAGGAATGCTTAACAGAATTTCGCCATCCAGCTTAAGATATTTTTTCATTTTGCCAAGCACTTTTTCAGGCATGACAAGATGCTCAATGACATCTGCTAAAATTATGTAGTCAAAATATTCTTCTTCATAAGGAAGCTTTGGCATATCTTCTATATTGCCACATATTACATCTGACTGGTTAGCCGCAATATGTGCTATCTCTTTGGAAAGCTCGATACCATAGACCACAGACTCCGGCCAGAGATACTTTATTCTTGAAAGCGTCATACCAAGACCGCAACCGACTTCAAGCACCCTTATCGGCTCACAATGTTTATGATTTATAAGGCTGATTACATCATTTCTTACATATAAATAATACTGCATATCAAAACCATATTTTTGCTTTAACTTTACTGCATTTGCCGAAAGTGCCGGCGACCAGCTTTTAAGATTTGCACCGTTACCGCTTTCATAATGATAAATAAAACTGTTATGACACAGTACCACCTGCCACCCTGCATACTGAAGCCTTAAACCGATGTCATTATCCTCGAAGTTACCGGGAGTAAATCTTTCATCAAGAAGCTTCATTGTATTAAACTCTGTTGTTTCAGAGATTCTTGTAAGTTCATCCTGTAACTGTGTAATCTCGTTCTGGATAGCTTCTCTATCATCATCTGTTTCAGTACCGTTAGATGCCTGAACTGAAAGCTCTCTCATTCTCTGCAAGATAGAATGTGACTCATTAAGAGCACCTTCTGCTGTCTGTTTTCCCACCTGTCCTTCGCAACAATGGCCGATATCTGTTTCTTAGCCTCTGCCGATAATGTACTCTCTACATATGGCGCAGGCTCTTTATCTAAATATGAAAAACCTATCTTCTTCTTTGCAGTATTACGAACTATCGCCCGTTCTCTTGGTGCATCAATTACAATCGGGATATTAGCTTTCTCTCCACCGCCGAATATAACCTTTATATCATCACCAATCATAATAAAGTCTCCGGGTCTTACCGTAAGCTTTAACATCTTTACCTCCTTGTGTATATAATCCTTGATTTTGTGATAAACTTAACTCGTGTAGACATTGATGAAACACAATTTACATTTTATTTCATCGTTTACATTAAATTTGTATGGTATTGAATACCTCATCCCTGTCTTCCTGTTCAATTCCAAGATAACGTTTTGTGACATTAAACGAAGAATGGTTAAATATACACATAAGCATTACCGGTGCAATTTTTGCCCTGTAGGCAAAATAACCAAAAGTTTTACGCAATGAGTGAGGACTTGTTATTCCCTGTATTCCACAGGCATCACCATTCTTTTTCACCACACGGTATGCCTGCACACGCGACAAATGATTCTCGCCTCTTCCTTTAATCAGATACATATCCGGCTTTAACTCTGTATTTTTGTTAAACACATAATCCTTATATTCATTAAGCACTTTTAAAAGTGTACGATTTATAAAAATCTGCGTTCTTTTACCTGTCTTTTTCTCATTAATGGTTATGTGCTTCTTGAATTCATTTTTTTCAAAATCATATACATCATCCCACTTAAGGTTCAGTATATCTGATACTCTTAATGCGGTATTAAGTCCTATGGTTATAAGTGTAAGATTACGCATGTTATACTCTTCATTTCTGTAATATTCCTTAAACCTTTCAAGTTCTTCTTTGTTTCTTATGGGTGTTGCAGCATTCATTTTTTTCGCTCCTTAAAAATATTTTATTTTTTTCGAATCAGCTATAAAGTTTTCATAACATTTATCCGATATAAGTATTGTAAACGATGGAACATAATGTAAGTTGTGTTTCATCATTTTTTTGCACAAAACACTGCTATTGATATCTTCAAGATTTTATTATATAATGATGGTAGCCTTTTAAGTGCATATGGCACAAAACAATCTGTATTTCAAACAGCAGTTAACGGAGGTAGCCCATCATGGAAAAGAAGAAAATGCTCCCCATAGGTATTGAATTTTTTAATGAAATCATAAATGACAACTTCTACTATATAGATAAAACGGGATTAATCAGGGACTTGCTAAATGACCGTTCAAAGGTAACCCTGTTCACCCGTCCGAGACGTTTTGGCAAGACACTTAACATGAGCATGTTACAGTCATTTTTTGAAATAGGAACAGACAAAAAGCTTTTTGACGGACTGGAAATTGCTAAGGAAGCTGCCCTTTGTGAAGAATACATGGGCAAATATCCTGTTATCTTCTTAAGCCTTAAAAGCATAGAGGGAACGGATTTTGAAGATGCCCGTGCCATGGCTGTCCGCATTATTGCAGCAGAGGCCAGACGACATTATGATGAGGTATTCACCAGCGACAGACTTAAAACATATGAGAAACAAAGCTATGAAGAGCTTCTGTACGGCAAATATACTAAAGATACCTTAAAAAGCAGCATATGGCTTATTTCAGAGACACTTTATAAGGTTTACGATAAGGAAGTCGTTATTCTTATTGACGAATATGACGTACCCCTGGCCAAGGCATATGATTATGGTTATTACAATGAGATGGTAAGCCTAATCCGCGGTCTTCTTGAGCGTGCGCTTAAAACCAACACACACCTTAAGCTTGCCGTACTTACAGGCTGCATGAGGGTTGCAAAAGAAAGCATTTTTACAGGGCTTAACAATCTCCGTGTCCGTTCGGTTACAAGTTCCCAGTTCAACGAATACTTCGGCTTTACCGACCCGGAAGTAAAAGAACTTCTTGCCTACTACAGACTTAGCGAAAAATATGACATTACAAAAGCATGGTATGACGGCTATAAATTTGGCGACCTCCATGTTTACTGCCCGTGGGACGTGATAAACTATGTGGGCGACCTGCGTACAGATGCTTGTATGCCCCCGCAAAATTACTGGATTAACACAAGCAGTAATAACATTATCCGAAGATTTCTTGATAAAGCCACCTCCTCTACCCGTGCGGAACTTGAACAGCTGATTGAAGGCAGCACAATTGAAAAGGAAATTTGTGAAGAGCTTACCTATGCCGAGCTTGACACAACGATTGATAATCTCTGGAGTGTACTTTTTACTACGGGATATCTGACTGTGGGTGTTCCTTCTTCGGATGATGCTTTCCAAATACGTAACAGGGATTCTGACGAGACTTTCTCTTCGGGTCTGTATACCAACACCCTTGCGCTTAAGATTCCCAACGTGGAAATAAGATACATTTTCAAAAACCATATTTATACATGGTTCAAAGACCGTGTGGAAACGGATGCAGACAGATATACCAAGTTCTGTCAGGCATTCATGGATTCTGATTCTGATAAGATTCAGACGATGTTTAATGCATACCTGCGTGAAATGATAAGCATACGTGACACATCCGTGCGCAACTCAATGAAGGAGAATTTTTATCACGGTGTGTTGCTTGGAATACTTAATTTCCGCACAGACTGGATCATCCGCTCCAACCGCGAATCCGGCGAGGGCTATGGTGACATTATGATTATGCACGAAGAATCCGGAACAGGCATGATTATAGAGGTTAAGTATGCCGAGAATGATAACCTTGAGGCAGAATGCACCAAAGCCTTTGAACAGATTGAAAAGCTTCACTACACTGATGCAATCATGGAATATGACCCGGTAAAGATTTACAAGTATGCCATTGCATGTTATAAAAAACACTGCAGGGTTGAGGTTAAGGAAGATGTTTTAAGCAGTTAAATAAAATTGCTCTCACAGACAAGATTTCATTCTCATCTGCGAGAGCAATTTTTGTTAATCTCAAACAAACTCATATTTCTTTCGTATATATATTTCCTTCCTGCTTAAGTATCCTATAATCCTTACTCGCATCATAACTTAAATACTTAACCGGTATAAATCTTTCCATATGTATCTCTGCATTAAGAAAAGCTTCACTAAGAACCTCTAAAACTGTGTCCTTCTCACCATACATACAATCGGCATTCTTAAGCTTACATTTTACATCCGAAACTAACAATCGTCCGGTCTCTGATACGTCAACCCCCGACACCGCCATAATAAACTCTGCTTTTCTAGCAATAACAATATTTTTAATTTCTGCAATAAATAATCTTATTTTATCATTGACAGACTTCTCATACTTATCCATAAATGTATTAAACTGTCTTATGAACTCATCAACCATTTCTGCTCTGTCTGAAATATCTCCATCGGCTGCTCTTTCTGCTGCAAGCTCTCCGAGCCTGTCCACACATCCTGAAAGCAGTGCCATATCATTTTTCAAATCATGTATATCGCCAAAGGCCTTCTTCTCAAGCAAATCTATATCCATATGACTCTCCTTTCAAAATGTGTAAAACGAAACGCAGTAACGCCATATAATAACCAGAAAATAACAGTTAAGTACGCAAGACCTTACAAACAGTCTGAGTTATGCAAGCATAATCATCCTGTTTATCAGGTCTTGGCTAAACTGTTACACTAGAAAATAATAAAGAACTTAGCTATAAACAATATTGAAAGAAAAATTGTAAGCCATGAAATTTCCTTTATCTTACCTGTAAAAATCTTAAGCATTGAATATGCAATAAGTGCGATACCAATACCATTACCGACACTGCCTGTTCCTATCATGAAGATTATAAGAAGTGCAACAGGAACTGCCTGCGTATAATCCGTGTAATCAACCTCTTTAAGTGAGCCCATCATAAGAATGCCTACAAATACAAGTGCTGCCGAAGTTGCCGGTGCCGGAATAAGTGCTGCAATCGGTGCTATAAACATACACGCAAGGAAAAGAAGACCCGTAACCACAGATGTAAGACCTGTACGTCCTCCTGCTTCAACACCTGCCGCTGACTCAATAAATGTCGTAACTGTCGATGTACCTGTACATGCACCTACACATGTTGCAACTGAATCTGACAGCATTGCCTGCTGCATATTAGGCATATTGCCACTTTCATCTAACATACCTGCTCTCTTGGCTGTTCCATAAAGCGTACCAATTGTATCAAACATATCTACCATACAGAAAGATATTATGGTCATAATTGCCGAGAACACACCTATGGAGAACATGTTCTTAAAATCAAACTTAAAAAATGTAAGCTCAAACATATCCTTAAATGGTGGAATAAAGCTTGCCCCCTCAAGTGATGCGAACGGATTAACACCGATAATAAAATTACCGATAAAGTAAATTACTGCTGCACCGAGCATACCGATAAGTACCGCACCCTTTACCTTAAACTGGCTTAATACCGCCATAAGTATTACACCGATGAACATGGTGATAACATAGATTACCATCATGCTGTAATCCTCACCAAGCTCTGCCTTAGACACACTTGCGCCGTTACCAAAAAATCCATCTAACATATAATAAGCGGCACCCTTACCAAGTCCTGCATTAGATGTTAGACCAACATTAACAAGCATGAAACCGATACCTGCCGGTATGCCTACTCTTACGGCCTTAGGTATGGCATCCACAATCTTCTCTCTTACCTTAAGAAGAGTAAGAACCGTAAATAATACACCTGAAATTAAAATAATCACAAGACCTGCCTGAAAGCCTTCAAGGTAGCTTATACCTGCTGTTGCAGAAATCTGTGCCACCACCGTTGCAAAGTACGAATTAAGTCCCATACCCGGTGCGAGCGCAAATGGCTTATTAGCAAGCAGTCCCATAAGAATCGTACCTGCTGCTGCAGAAATAACTGTTGCCATAAATACCGCATTCCATAATCCCTGACCTTCTGCTCCAAAGCTTGTAAGCAGGTTCGGATTAAGTGCAACGATATAGGCCATCGTCATGAAGGTTGAAAGACCGGCAACAACTTCTGTACCAACAGTGGTGTTGTTTTCTTTCAGCTTAAAAAACTTTTCCATAAATAAAGCCTCCTATTTATCATTTGTGATTAT
>CAZBHM010000032.1:0-16773 GCA_964491975.1 uncultured Lachnospiraceae bacterium
TACATATCCAGGCGGCGAACCTATCATTTTGGAAACACTGTGCTTCTCCATATATTCAGACATATCAAGCCTTATAATAGCCTGCTCTGTTCCAAAAAGTGCCTCTGCAAGAGCCTTGCAAAGCTCTGTTTTACCGACACCCGTAGGTCCGAGGAAAAGAAATGAGCCTATCGGCTTCTTAGGGTCTTTAAGACCCACTCGTCCCCTTCTTACTGCCTTTGCCACTGCCGTCACGGATTCTTCCTGTCCTATGACACGCTCATGAAGTACTTCTTCAAGCTTCTTAAGTCTGTCCTTTTCTTCTTCACCGAGCTTATTAACAGGTATTTTAGTCCAATCAGAGACAATCTCTTCAATAATATTCTCATCGACCACACAGCTTTGTTTTTCCAAAGCCTTGTCAAACTTCTTAACAAGTCTGTCTTTCTTCCCGATAAGAGCCTTTAGTTCTTCATTAATTTCTGCCGCCTTCACATAATCAGATGCCATAACGGCTTCATCCTTCTTATCTTTAAGCTCAGCAATCTCTTCTTCAAGCCCGGCATACTTATCTGTCTTTTCACTTGCGGCAAGGCGCACCTTCGATGCAGCCTCATCCATAATGTCTATCGCCTTATCAGGAAGAAATCTTTCATTAACATAACGGTCTGACAATTTTACGGCTGCCTTTATCGCATCAGCGGTAATCAAAACCTTGTGATGTTCTTCATACCTAGTCTTAATGCCTTCAAGTATGACGATAGCCTCTTCCACTGTCGGTTCATTAACATCCACCGGCTGAAAACGTCTTTCAAGTGCGGCATCCTTCTCAAAATGCTTACGATACTCTGAAACTGTGGTTGCACCGATAATCCTAAGCTCTCCTCTTGCAAGCGAGGGTTTAAGAATATTTGCCGCATCTATCGCACCCTCTGCACCACCGGCACCGATAATTGTATGAATCTCATCAAGGAATAAAATAATATTACCCGCTGCCTTTACTTCATTAATAACTTTCTTAATCCGCTCTTCAAATTCTCCACGGTACTTAGAGCCTGCAACCATGGCAGACAAATCAAGTGTCAGAAGTCTCTTGTCCTTAAGTGTATCCGGCACAAGGCCTTTGGCAAGTCTTATGGCAAGTCCTTCAACTATGGCTGTCTTACCCACTCCCGGTTCACCTACCAGACACGGATTATTCTTAGTTCTTCTGCTTATTATCTGAATCACACGGTTAATCTCTGCATCTCGTCCGATAACCGGATCAAGCTTATCCGAAGCCGCAAGTGCAGTCAAATCCCTGCTGTAACGGTCAACCGTGGCTGTCACGCTTCTGCCCTTTCCCCTGTCATTGCCTGCCAGAACTTCATCCTTGTACTTAGAAACATCCTCGCCCATCGCCAGAATAAGCTCCGCATACAGATGCTGCAGGTTAACATCTAAGGTTAACAAAAACTGCACTGCCACACAATCATGTGTCTTAATAATTGCAATAAGTATGTGCTCAGTGCCTATTCGCTCTGATTTGAAACGGACAGCTTCCATGCCCGCCTTCTCCAAAACCATCTGCGCGCAAGGTGTATACCCTTCCTTATCCATCACCTGTGTACTGTCATCCTTAGACAGCCCGGTCATAAGCTCTGAGAGCTGCTTTTTGCTTACTCCTGCACTCCTAAGCGCAGCCGATGCCATACTGTCAGCGGCTTTAAGCAGTCCCATAAGAATATGCTCCGTACCAATATGATTATGCATAAGCTCCTTTGAAATACTTTTTGCCAGGCCAAGTGCTCTCTTAGCCTGCCTGGTAAATTCCTGCTGCATTACCATGTCCTCCCATAACTATAAGATTCCAGGCTCACCGCTTATTAAAGCGGGAGTCCTCCTGCATCTGCTGATATCACAATCCATCTGTATATTTGCTATTATCATATATCTTATCGACAATCTCATGTACTTCCTCTCTTGAAACACTTTTGCAAATAGCCCTCGCAAGGATTACCTTCATATCGTGTTCAAGTTCCGTAACTGCTCTTATCCTGTCAATATCAAGTGCAATTACTGCACCTCGTCTTCTGTCAAGCTTAAGAAAGCCTTCATCCTTAAGTACCGAATATGCCTTATTAACCGTATGCATATTAATGCCGATATCCTCCGCAAGCTGTCTTACGGACGGCAGAACATCCCCTTCACGAATCTGCTCTGCTGCTATTGCAAGTATAACCTGATTACGCAGCTGAATATACAATGCTTCATCACTGTCAAAATCAATCAAAAAATACATATAGCATATCACCACCAAGTTATATTTGTTATATAAATAGTATAACACTTTATGGTAGTATACCAAATATCGGGCATAAAATCAAGTAAAACAAAATATTATTTAAAACCCGGAGATTCATATCAATCTCCGGGTTCATCATAAGTAATCATACATTATTTAAAAAATGTAAAATCGTTATCATCGATATCGTCATCAGCCGGTTCATCATTCATCATAATTTTTTCATCAAAGCTGTCATCATTATCCATATATGCTGTACGATTATCCTCTATACCATCATTATCATACACATCATTTCCATCATAGTACTCTTCGTCCTCTTCCTCATACTCTGCATATTCCTGCTGTTCACGCATTTTATTAAAGATAAAGAAGATTCCTGCTAAAAGTGCTACACAGACAACAGCAAGAATAATTACTATGACAAGCCAGATTTTCATTTCAGACTTGTTCTGCGTCTTAAGCTGCTCAATCTCAGCCTTAAGCTTAGCCACATCTTCTGCATCACCGGCACTGCCTGCCGCACCCGTCAGGGCTGCTGCCGCCTCATTAAATCTCTGTATTGTGCCTTCTTTGGCATCGTACTGGTAAAGCCCGGCTTCACCGCCCTCACATGATGCATAGAAAAGATAAAAATCCTCCGCCTTACTATTATACCAGACATTAACCTCTGTATTCACACCATACGCATCGCTGATGCCTACCTGTATCTCCTCATAGCCTGCCGGAATATCCTTCGGATTTACATCAATTCCTGCAAAGAGATATGTACTGTCATCATTCTCAAGCTCCAGATATGGATAAATCGTACCATCTGCAACCTGATATACATATAATCTTCCCTGTTCATCAGCTTTAGTTGTAAGATTTAGTAAAATTTTAGAACCACTGTCATTTACAAGTGCATCAGCCTGATAATCACTGTTAATTGTTATACCTGTCTCAACATATCCCGCCGGGATTCTCAGATTGTCAAATCCCTTGCAGAAATATAATGGTGTGCTGCCATATGAAAACAGACTCTTTGTCATATCCACTTCAGGCAACTGCTGGTGTGTGGGTCCAAGCGGTGTTGTCTCATTCTGTGACGGTGTTGTCTCGTTCTGTGACGGTGTTGTCTCATTCCGGGACGGCGTTGTCTCATTCCGGGACGGCGTTGTCTGCTGGGTGGATGTTGATGTTCCCTGCTTTCTTCTTACTATTATTGTATATTTCTTAGTAGTACCATTAGTAGCATTTACCGTAATATAAATCTTATTAACCCCGACATTAAGGTTAGTATCTGATATTGTAACAGTTGCATTACTGTCTGCTGCCACAGCAGTTACCGTTACTTTATCAAGCTCACTGTCAACAGTAATATCATATTCTGTCTTATCTGCCTTAAAACCATAAAATCCTGTTTCCTTAATCCATATTGATTTAAGGTCTGCACTGCCTGACGTATTTGCCGGTGTAGTAGCTGTTGATGCAGAAGTGGTGCCTGTTGTCTGGCTGCCTTTAATTGTTATCGGCGCACTGCCTGCCTCGCTTATTGAAAGACTGTCGCCATGTGAAGAATCTGAAGGTCCAAGATACGGACTTGTAACTGCTATTGTACATGAGCCGGCCTTCTTTGCCTTAAATGTAAGCCATATTTTCTTATAGGTGCTGTTAGGATAGCCTGCGAATGAGAGTATTCCCTCGCCGGCTGCATCTGCACCTGAAATATACTCTATCTTGTCAGTATCATAAGTAATGCTGAATGTATAAGCTCCCACATTAACATCACTCTTTACATACACTCCGATATTAAATTCCTTGCCTGCCTCTACCGAATAGGAGTTAGAGCCAAATGTAACTGAACCGCTTGCCGCATATCCGACAACCGTACATGCAAACATCATAATAAATATCAGTGCTCCCGTTAATAACCCTTTAAAACCTGCATTCTTCATAATCCTTCATCCTTTCGTTATTTCTGATTGATATAAACCGTCCCCAGCAGATGTCTCTGCAGATAGAGTAAATCCACACCTGTTATATCAGAAGACTTCGCCCCTTCTGAATCTAAAACCGTAGTATCCCACCTGATATCACCTGCTTCCGCATAGGCTCCTGAAAGTGCTGATATGCCAAGTAAATGCCTGCACATATAAAGCATATCCTTACCATCTATCTTGCCATCGCCGGTAACATCGCCAAACACAACCGCCAAAATCTCCTCAAGCGTACCACCATTCTTATCCAGTATCTGTAATATATTACCCGTTGCGATTACCCCGTCATTAACTGTCTTATCCTGATTAAGGATTCTTATTGTACAATCATAAGGTGTCATGCCGGCAAGCACCTCCCTGGTGCTCTGCCCCACTGTAAATCCATACATGTACGTAACAGTCTCTGACCCGGTTTTAAGCTTCTGCAACTTATAAGACTCTGCCATAACCCCATAGGTGCTCCCATTAATCGTATATCCTGAATAATCCTTTGCCAATGGTCCGCCTTCATCATCCTTAACGTTATTATCAGATGTCGGCCCGCTTCCATCGGTGCCTGCTATATCTGATGTCGGAAGCTTTGCATTCTCATCCGGCATATTAAGATAAACCGGAATTTTAAATACTATCGCCCTTTCAAGGTTTGTCTTATATGCTTCCGAGAGTCTTCCCGCTTCAGCACTGGGTGCCTGGACATTAGTCATATACTGATGGCTGTACGGATTGGCTCCCTGTACATTAAACTTCTGCAGATATAACGTATCCTGCCCGACATTAATATATCGTTTTCCAAGATATATTGCACCGCCTGCTATGGATTTCCACTTGGTATCCCACGGGAGAAAATAGTCACTGTTATGCTGCGAAGCAAACTGAAGACCATTCACAAGCGGATTAGCTGAGCTTGTCGCACCAATATTATAGAAGTTAAACAGTCCCTCATAGCCTGCCACATTGCCTGATACGCTGTTGCTTCCGCCATAACCAAGCTCCTGAAGTGCTCTTGATGCAAGATGAAACGGACTTACCCCTGACTGCTCTGCCGCATATATGAATGCCTCCGCATATGTTGCCGCCCAGCCGTCAGTATCCACGTAGGAACCTTCCATAAAGCTGTCCTCAAGTATCGCCGCAACTCCGTCAGCCGTCTGATATGCCGGATTATATGACAACACCTCAAATTGAAATATATTAACATCATTAAGGAAATTTCTCGGATCCATATAATATGCAATAAGTTCCTTTGAAGCTGCCACCCAGTCCTTACCGTCAAAAACTATCCACGAGTTCGTTTTGTAGTTATATGCCCCCTCTGCCATGGACTTCCATGAAGCCGGTGAGTCATCAGGTATAAGATTCTTTCCAACCACGCTTTCCGCCTCTACCGATGCCGTCCAGTCAAGCTTCGTGTGCTGTGCCTCAAACACCCACAACGGATGCTTTGAATGTATTTCTCTCAGATATTCCTTATAATCCTCCGGGAACCCCTGCATAGTCAGATACCCTTCAAAATCCCGGTCTGTCGTTATCTGTGAATCATCATCATCATCATCATCGACCTCAACATATCTGGCTATGACATATCCTTTATAAGTCTGGTCATTATTATATATAAATGAGATATAATACCATAATTCTTCTGTAAATACTTCACTTAAAACCTTAACCTCATATCCGCTCGGAAGAACTATCTTACTTCCGCTTTCCGTAGTAACTACGTCATATGTACTTCCCGGTCCCGTAAATGTCACAAGACTCGGACATCCTGATACCACGCCCTCCCGTACTGCTGCCTTGAGCGTTGTGGTATTCTTACAGACAATTACCAAAACCAGCACAAGCACCGCTGCCACAATCATCTGTCTTAAATACCTCTTACATTTCGCATGTACCTTCACATTCATTTCCTCCCGCATGTTTACATGTAAGTTTTAAATATACTTATCCATTTATTATTATAAATAATTTAGTCCTCTGTTGTCAATCAAAGCATGACAATCTGGACCTATTTTCCTATATGCATATTACTTATAATAACAGTCCGTTATGGTTATGCCGTTATAAAAATAAGCAAGCACCTCATCATAAGAAAAACCCGAATCAACCATTTTCTTGGCACCCTTCTGGCTCATTCCCGCTCCATGCCCGAAACCGCCGCCATATATATGATATCCTCCGGTAGCAGAGTTTCCATCCGTTTCTTCAATAGTGAAGTATGCACTTGGCAGCATTATAAAATTTTTAACTGTGCTTCCGTCATTCTTAACTATTTCAATCCCTTCCGGAGACAAAAACTGTCTTATTGTATATTCCTTTTCAAGCAATACACTCCCCTTATCACCCATAACTTTAAGCATACTTACTATACCGCCTGTTTTTCTTTCAACAACCTCCATGCCCGTTATATTACCTACCTTATCATACAGTCCGGCTTTTTTCAAAAGCTTATTTATGGTATCTTTACTAAATTCTACCTCCCAGCGATACCAGTCATAATCCATATCATAGCTTTCATAATTCTTATTTTTGATAAATTCTGCGAATTTTTCCTCTGTATCAAGCAAAAGCCCGGAATTATTTCCATTAATCAGCTTACCCTTAATATATTCAGGATTTTGGCCTCCCCAGACCGCCTCTGCATCGGTCGTATGCCCACATGAGGTTGAAAAATAATATGCCTCCACAATTTCCCCTTTGTAGGTCATTATCTGTCCCCTTGTTTCATCCACTGCCCTTATTGCTTCGGCATATTCACCGGCATTATTGTAGACCTGGTACTGTGAGCTGTCATTTACATGTGCGCCATACTCACTAAGCTTACCTTCAAGAATCTGCTTATATGCATAGCTTCTGGCACACACTGCCTGAACCTTAAGTGCCTCCGTTCCATAGCTTACAGGCATTTCACCTGACACCACCGAATAGAGATATTCCTCAATCGGAAGCTCATTTATAACAATAATTCCCTGTGTTGTTTTAACAAGCTCAATCCTGCCGCGGTACTCCGGATTACCGCACCGGCGTTTTACTGAGTTAAGTTTAATTCTGCCATTCTCATCACTGCTGCTTACGATAATCCTGTCAGAATCAGCCTCATCAAAAAACGTCTCCCCTACAGACAGAATCACCCCCTCTCCATAGCTCTCTATCTTTTCTCCATATTTAAGACTTAATCCAAGGTCCGAGCTTATCAGGACTTTTTCATGGTAATATTCTCCATAATCATCCGTCATTATAAGCACTCTTATTGTATCCGCCACTTCTGCCGCAAACGGCTCATCCATTATAATTGCGCATACCTCACCATCAGCGACAATAATTTTTCGCATTGTACAACCTACTGCAATGTCCCTTATATCCATCTCTTTAAATTCACCATAATTTTTCAGTATTGCAGCATTATAAGCTACCTTAAGCTTACCGTACCCCTCTATTTCTATACTGTCTTCTGACACCGCAAGTACCCTGCCTTCTATTACATCATCCTTAACAACTACATATGCAACCCGTCCGTCGGCAACCGTAACATCTGCAAGCACTTCGCTTATTTTTGCACTGCTTTCAGCTGCAAACCTGTGAAAACTCCCATCCGCATAAATCAGGGCTTCTCCTTTTGAAAGTCTTACTATCCATGCATTCCTGTATACAAAAGTTTCCAGGTCAGAAGTCTCTGTTTCAGAAACCGCACCATTTTCATATTCTGTACTTATGTACGACCACATAAGAACTGCAAAAACCATTATCATAAACAGAATCAGAAGCTTACTATTCCTACTCTCCACAAAACACTCCCCCTTTTAATGCGGCAAGCCATACGACTTTGGCCAAACAGCATGACACACAACATAAAAAGGCAGCCATATGGCTGCCTAATCTTTCGTAGTGTCCCAAAATGCCGGTTCCTGTTATTTTGACTCCTAGCAGATGCCAGGTGGGTAACCGCAATCGCCAATCTGCCTTCCACTCTAAAGGAGGCCTGACATCATGGACGACAATATAGGAATCCCGTTAAAAGTAATGTAGGTTCAAAACAAACAGGAGTATCGAACACCCCAGGAATCTTTTGTATGGGTTAATTATACTATACAATCATACTTTTGGCAACATGAAATTATTCCTATTTTCAAAAAATCTGCCACATGATTGACTAATTCATGTTATCATGTTAAAATATTGCCCGAAGTGAATAGAAAGTTTCAGGTGTCAGGCGAACTAATTGTTTGGTCTGGTGAAAAGGGAAGCAGGTGCAAGTCCCGCACGAACTCGTCGCTGTAATGAAGGAGCTTTATTTCCGCATTTTTGCGAAAAAGTCACTGGTAATACCGGGAAGGCGAAATAAAGTGTTGAAAGCTAAGTCAGAAGACCTGCCTGTAACTATGTTGTGGAGCCACGAGTAACTGGTTAAGCACAGAAGAAATTTCTTTTTCTTTATGTCCACAATCCTCTTCACTTTTCAACTACTGCGGATGGGTTGTTGACATTATCAAAAGAAAAGGAGAATTAAACATGAACAACAAAACAAAGAAAATACTTGGTGTAAGCCTGCTTGCAGTACTTGTAGTTTTATTCGCAGGCCTTTACTTTGTATTTCGCGAAAAGCCCGTTGAGGGCAGCAAATCCATCACTATCGAGGTTATTAACTCTTTAAGCGAATCCAAAATGTACGAATTAGACACTGATGCACAGTATTTGCAGCAGGCAATGGACGAAGCCAAAGGTCTCGAATATTCAGGAAGCACCAGCGAATATGGCCTTATGGTTGAGGTCGTAAATGGTGAATCTGCCATTTATTCAGCAAATGGTGCATACTGGAGCTTCTATGTTAATGACAATTACTGTAATTATGGAATTGCCGAGCAGCCTGTTGAAGACGGTGATGCATTCAAAATCGTATACACCAGATAAGCACCATGAAGAGCGGTTCTTTACATATTACAGTTAAGGATATTGCCCTTATCGGTCTGATGGTTGCGGTTATCGAGGCCTGCAAATTTGCACTGTTAAGTCTCCCGAACATTGAGCTTACCACCTTCTGGATTATTATGTTTGCGATATATTTCCGCAAGCGGATATTTTTTGTAATTCCGGTCTTTATTCTTATAGAAGGATGTCTGTTTGGCTTTGGACTTTGGTGCATAATGTACATTTATCTCTGGCCGATGATTGCCATAATAGCACTCATTTTTTCAAAAAAAGCATCTTCTGCGCTTACCTGGGCAATTATATCCGGTCTGTTTGGGTTGATGTTTGGATTTTTTTCAGCTATTCCTTACGTTATAATTAACTCTGTCGGAGCTAATCTTAATGCCGGACTTAGTGCCGCTTTTGCGTGGTGGATAGCAGGCATTCCATGGGATTTGACGCATGGAATCGGCAACTTTACACTCATGCTCGTGTTATACCATCCGGTAACGCGTGTAATGAAGCTTGTTAATAGGTTTTAAAAAAATCCCGGAGAATCGTCTTATACCTTCTCCGGGATTTACAATTTAATTTAAATTTAATTACCTCTGTCGTCTGCCTGTGCTGCAGCCGACATTCCAAGCTCACTTTCAACATACTGCATAATCGCGTAATCATCCTTTGGCATCTGGCATCCGACAATATATACGCCATCATTATTAGAGCTCCTGAGAATACGTGCATCAAGTACACTATGCTCCGGCAAAGCGAAATCCCTGATAGTAATTACCACATCCATGCCCTTACAGTTAGCTGTTGCAAAAAACGGACTGGTGGTAACGAATGCTATACCGTTTGCACTTATATTATCAAGCTTTCCGCTATATGTTTCACCATTCTCCTTAACCTTAATCGTACAGAAATTATTAATATCCATACGCTGATATTTACGACGATTGTGAATAACCGGTCTTGCTGAAGAAACATCTATCTGATAAATTCCATTCTTACCCGGTGTAGCACCTATCAGTGCTTTTTCCCAACAGTAAATAATATTGCCGATGGTAACCTGAATTTTACAATCAAGTGTTCCTGCTGTTGCGATATTCTTCATCTTGTCAAATCTGACAGCCATACCCTGATTATCAATTTCAACAAGCTCGCCCTGATATTCCTCCTGTCTGCCTGTCATATCGTCAAACATGGCCGTAACCATGGCACCCGCCTTAAAATCCTGCAGCCCCATAAAGCCGCCAATACCAAGCTCTGTAAGTAAAAGCTCAACTACATTTTCTATATTGTTAATATTAGAAGCTGTCTCGGCATATTTACTAAGCATCGCCCTTGTAGTCTCATCAGAATGCTTAATTGAATCTGTCATAACTGCCACAATATCAGTTACTTTTTCCATATTCGATACAAGCTTTGTATTAGAAGCCTCCACTTCCTTCATGGCAGTATCTATTACCTGAATATGCGTTCCAAGCTTCTCTGAATCCTCATTAATCTCACCAACGCTCTGGTTAATCTGTGTAACCTTTTCAATGGTGGTTACGATAAGCTTAAGAGTTTCTTCAACTGAACTCATCATCTTGCCGGAAGTCTCCTCAAGCCTTTCAAGTGCCTTGGTAATCTCGCCTGATGAGTCCTTGGTTTCTGAGCTTAGTGTACGAATCTGCTCTGCAACTACTGCAAAACCTCTGCCTGCATCCCCCGCTCTTGCTGCTTCAATGGAAGCATTAAGTGCCAAAAGATTTGTCTGATTTGAAATATTCTCAATGGTTCCTGTCTGACTCTTCACCATCTCAAACTCTGTTTTAAAATCCACAAGTACCTTCTCTACCTCGCGTGACAGTTCTGACATGGCATTAGTTGTCTCAACAACCTCCTTAAGCTCCATATAGCTTGTTTTTGCATGATTCCCTGAAGCATCCGTAAGCTTTACCATGTCCCCTATAAGCCCTGCAACATTCTGTACCTGTGTATTAATATCAGTAGTCATATCCATCGATGACGCTGTATGTTCTAAAAGACTCTTATTATTTTCGTCAAGCTCTGTCATACCAAGTACAACTATATCTGCGCCATGCTTATTCTCCACCGCAAGCTCACGCACGACTGCAACACCGTCAACAATGGCGTTACTTGCATTCTTTACCTGTTCAACAGTATCCACAACTCTTTTAAGGTCTTCTTTAATGCTGTCAGTCATCGCGCCATCAGACTCATTAAGATGCTTTATCGACATAACATAGCAGATATAGCAAAGGACAATACAGGAAAGCTGTAGCTGATAATTTTTCATATCCGCTGCTGAATTAAAACCGAGCATAGCCCTATAGACTGCACTTATGACAACTATGACTGAATTAATAATACCGCAGTTAATCATAAACTTACGGTTCTTATATATAACCATAAGGCTTGTTACCGGAAGTATATATGTAAAGGCAATCGGTGAAGCCGTGGTACATGTCACAAACGTATAAAAAATACCATAACCAATTGCAAACTCATACTTATAGGCATCCGTAGCCATTCCCTTTACCTTAAGGAAAATCTGTCCTATGATAAACGGAATCCAGCACAACGCCAGGAAAGTAATATAATACTGCGGTGTATTAAGTCCATTCGCCGTGTCTGCCCCGTAATTAGCGGAAAGCAGTATCGAAAAAATCAGCCATATTTTTCTTGCCTTCTGATTTGCCTTTGCCTTAAAAATATTCGGATCGTAATTCATATGTGCCTCCTTAGTACTTATTTAAAAATTCAAGCATATCCTCTATAGCTTCAAGACTTTTATCCCAAAACGGGTCAAACACAACAAAAGCATGCTTCATCCGTTCATTCTCAGGATAACTTACAAGCCTGTACGGCATGTTATAACGCCCAAGTGCCTTAGCAAATTTAAGCGTATAATGCTGCAGATTATCATTATGACTTGTCATAAGATAACACGGAGGAAGTGCCTTTATGATATCCGGATGCTCAGGATTTGTATATATCGCAAATGCGCTCTTTTTATAATTCCTTCCATACAGATACTTTGGCATAAAAATACCTATCTTATCAAACCTTGTGGTATAAAACATTCCGCTTATCAGACCAATTGCCTTAATATCCAGCAGAGTAGGCCTTACCCTGGCAGCCTCTGCCAGAGGCACTGACTTTCTCATGGCAGCTGTATAAACAAGCAGATTTGCACCGCCACTGTCAGCCACGGCATAAACCTTCTCAGGATTGCCCTTATACTCCGGCAAAATCTTCCTTACAAAATCCATAGCCTGAGAAACATCTGCATATTGTTCATATGCCATTACATCCGGAACCAGACGGTACTCTATACTGAATACCACATAGCCAAGCTTACAAAGCCCTGCACAGAAATACCGGTTAAATTCCTTGCTTCCAATAATCATTCCACCGCCATGCACATTCACAATTACAGGCAAAATCTCGCCCTCTCTTCCGGATGGTCTGAAAATATCCATACAATGTGCCTTATCGTCATCCCCGCTGTATGCAACATCCTTATATTCAGTAACGTCTTCCGGAAAATCAAGCGTTTTTTCACGGGCAGATGCCATATCATAAAACTCTGCCCGCTGCTTATAAAATGTCTCTAACATTATGTCCTTCATTTGTATAAAACGCTCCAACATATACTATATTCATTATTTATAATATTACCACATCTGCCGACATTTTGCAATAATATTTACAATTGTAACCGCTTTACAAAGGCAGACTTTCTGCCACGCAGAGCGCTCCCCAGCCGGTACGTGGTGACGGAGTCTCTTCTCCGGCAAGCTGCCTTGCGCCACGTATAAAATATGCTTTCACCTTCTCACCATACAAAAAACTGTCATTACCATTTACAATCCCCCACTCCATAAGAAGTGCAGCAGCTCCTGTTACAAACGGAGCTGCAAATGATGTGCCTGTTACCGCCGCCACACCTGCTGATGTTGATGCTGTTATAACTCCGACTCCGGGTGCCACTAAATCAGGCTTTATACGCCTTTCAACTCTTGTAAAGCCTCTCCCTGAAAACTCTGCATACGCACCAAGTGCCGCATCATATGCGCCGACAGTTATTACCTTTTCTGCTGTTGACGGTATTGTAAGTGTTACATCAGGTGTAGATCTTAAAAAACGCGTATTAATATTTGTTGCCGAATTTTCCGGAAGCCACATATGATATTCCCCATCCACAACTCTTGTGGGATTAATTCTTATTGTCCACACTCCACTGTCAATATATCCGCCATCCATTACCGGTATAAAATCAATATAAATCTCCTGCGCACTGCTGTACGGTGCAGGCTCCCCATAATACACCAAAAGCTTAGTGTTTCCAACCGTATATTCTGATGCACCGGACATTTGGCCAAGGGGTCCTATTATTGTTCCATCCGGCGCAGTCAATGTGATTTCAAAAACATCTGCATAATGTTTCCATATCTGAAGACTTAATCCGGTCTCGAATGTACTTATCGCAAGCTCAGCAGCTTCCACCGGCACATTTACCACAAGCGTACCGGATGTATGACCCCCGGCACTCCCCTCATTTCCTGCTCCTGCCACTATTACATTTCTTCCTATGTCAGATACTGTATCAAGATATGTCTCAAGAAGAGCCGTCCCATCATGCGAACCATAGGTATTCCCAATACTCAGATTAACGGCCACAGGCTTTTTTAACAAAAGTGATGTCCTTACAATATAGTCAACTGCCATCATAAGCTCTGTGGTTCTTGGAAAATCATTCTCCCCCGGAAGCCCTAACTTAACCACCACAATATCACTTTCAGATGCCACACCACGCACTGCACCATTTCCTGCCGCAATACCTGCAACAGCCGTTCCATGACCGCTCACATCAGATGCCGGCAGTTCATTTCTGTCAATATCACCAGCTTCAAACCGTCTTATAAGTTCATCTGTCTGTTCTTTTGTATACTCACGCCCAATGCCATAATCAAATGGCGGCATATACTCACCGCTATAAGGCTTTGTCTGGTCCCAGATTCTTACAATTCTTGTAGAACCGTCCGCCCTTCTGAATGCCGGATTAAGTACATCTATGCCTGAATCGGCAATTCCTACAAGTACGCCATTTCCATAAAGCTGCGGCAGTGCTCCCTGTACCATTTCGCCAAGCTGAAGCGGTGAAATACATGAGGCCGCCTTTCCCCGCTCCAGTCCAAAAAACATTCTTTTAGGCTGTTCTATATACAAAATATCACTATCATCTGTAATTATATCAAGCTGCTCTCTTTTAAGCTTAAGAATTGCATATCCACTAAGTAGCGGTACTGCCTCTATTCCCATATCTCTGAATTTAGTAATATCTCCTACATGCCTTACTATAATCTCCCACAGACCGGTATAAACATCATAACCCGTTGACAGACCTGATGACCTGATTCTTTCATCCTGAGGTGTATCAAGTGCCAGATTCAATATATTCTCTCTTTTTTGATTATCCATAAAATATCCCTGCACGAACTTAACTGCCACTTATTTTTAACATTTTATGCCAAAAATGAGCCGTATAATACACGGCTCATTTAATCAGAACATATTATTTAATCATATCTGTCACGACTGAGGTAACTACCTTCTTTGCTATTTTCTCAGCATCAAAATCAATCACGTCATCCACAAAACGCATTAAAGATGTAATCTCGATACCCCACTTACCATCAATTTTTAATACTATAATATCAAGATCCTTTAACTTGTCGTGGTCATTTTTACCTTCTATTCTTACATCAATAGTATATATATAACCTGCAGTGACCTTTGCCTTACCAAAATCTTTTTCAATAGATTCCATTAATTTGACTATCTTCTTCACATTCTTCTTAGTTACAATATCATCCAACGAATCACCGATATAATACTTATAATCATCCATTAAATCCTCAATATTGTCCATTAACTCATCTGCATCTGAGAGTTCTTCATCTGCGATACTTTCAGCAATTTCATTAAGTGCTTCTTCATATGCTTCAAGATCATCTTCTTCGGCTTTTCTGGTCTCTTCTATTTCATATGTAATCTTTACATTCTTACCGTACTTTTTTTCAAGACTGTCATAAACATCTTCAAAGGCATCAGCAATTGCATCATCTAAATCTTCCTTGATATCCTTATCAAAATCACCGACTAATTCAAATGCATCCATAACAAGGTCTGAATATATTTTATTGACAGAATCAAGGTAATCTTCAATCTCATATGAATTTTTATTAATCGTTTTAACAAGTGACTTAAGCTGCTTCTTTGGTCCACCGGCAAATAACGCTAAAAAGATAACTATTACCACAACAAGTACTATCAATGCACCAGCGATAATCTTCCATTTACTTTTTGCATCACCTGCATTCTTTTTACCAGTAACTTCTGATACAGCCTTTTCTTTTTCCGCACCACAGGAAGGGCAGACACCATTTTCTAACTGTGCTCCACATTTTGAACAAAATGCCATAACTTTATCCTCCTAAAATGTAAAATAATCTATAATCATTCTACTATTTTAATTCTTAAATGTCAATTACAAAAAGCTTTTTTAATTATTCTACAACAGATCTACAACAATTTGGATTTTTTACGCATTTTTCTTAACTCTTCGATTTTTTTAAACATAACTTCATCAATAATTGCCTGATGATGTTCATAAACCCGCACCCATGCTTCTCTTGGAACCGTTACAACCTTTTTATTCTTGTAGCTTACTTTCTGTTCACGGCCCTGTACAAGTGTGCCGGTGTAGGTTTCATTTGACAAAATTCTCTTAATTGTATTCGGACTCCACATATACTCTGCATTTTCTTTTGCATCTTTATTAACAGCCGACGGATTACGGTAATTAAGTCCCTTAAATCGTTTCCATGCAGTCGGTGTCAGTATCTTATCCTTCGTAAGCTTTGCAGCTATACTCCTGCAGCTTTCTCCTTCAAGATACATTTTGTAAATCCGCCTTACAACCTTGGCCGTCTCCTCCTCAATCAAAAGTCCGTGTCCATCCTCAGACTTTACATACCCATAACATGCAAACGAGCCTATGAACTCACCATCACGCATCTTTTTGTGAAGCACCGCCCTTATATTTTCCGACAAATCCTCACAGTACCATTCATTTACAAGACCGCTTATCTGTCTTGCTTTTTTATTTCCCTTCACGGCAGTATCATACGTCTCCACAACACTTATAAATCTTATTCCCCACAAAGGAAAAAGGCCATGGATGTATTTTTCAACCATCTCCATGTCCCTTGTAAATCTGGACTGCGTTTTGCAGAGCACCACTCCGAATCTTCCAAGCCTTGCATCCTCAATAAGTCTTAAAAATTCCGGACGTTCCCTGTCAAGACCGCTTTTATCCTCATCAATATAATAATCAAATATTTTAAAATCACATCTGGCGGCATAATCCGTAAGCAGCTTCTTCTGATTAATTATGCTCTCACTATTGGCTCCCTCTCTGCGGTCACTGTCTTCCTTAGACAGGCGGCAGTATATTGCTGCAAGCATCATATCACCCGGCTGGAATCATTGATTAATTATATGCAGAAAACCTTTTGACCATAACATCATTTTATGATAAACTATCTATAATCA
>CAZBHM010000033.1:0-16690 GCA_964491975.1 uncultured Lachnospiraceae bacterium
TGGGCATGGAACAATGGTTTGCAGCGCAGTTAATACCATATATAAGGACGTTAATTTTATTTTTATCAAAGCCTTTGGAAATAATTATGAAACAAATGAGGGTATACTCATTAATATATTAAATGATATAAATACAATGAATATAAAAACAGATGTTATTCATTTAAGTTTTGGCGTTCAGATGGTAGAAAGATTAGCAGAATTGGAATTGATCTTAAATAAGTTGAGGGACAAAGGTATAATAATAGTTGCTGCATTTTCTAATGAACAGGTTATTTCTTATCCTGCAGCTTGTAAATCGGTTATAGGCGTTGCGTTTGATACAAGCATTATATCAGTAAATGATTGGATTTATGTTGAAAATTCTCCGATAAATATTTATGCAACAGGGCAAATAAAAAATTTTATTAACTGCAACGGAAAAAGTGTGAGGTCTGCAGGTGCGAGTTTTGCAGCAGCGTATATTTCAGGGCATATTTCTAAACAAATGGATTTGCAAGGAATTGAGTTTGAAATAGAAAGCTATTTAAAGCAAAATGCAAAAAGGATATATGTTGCTCCGGCTATTGTAAACAATGCTTGCTTTAACATAAATAAAATAGTAATTTTTCCTTTTAATAAGGAGAACCATTCCATTGTTAGAAATAGTCGAATGCTAGATGTTGAATTGTGTGCAGTTTTGGATACAAAATATTCATCGTATATAGGAAAAAATGTTTTTGACACATTATCAATTTCTGATTATGAATTGTACGATGAAGATGCTGAAAAAGAAGTTTGTGTTGTGCAGGATATAATGAAATTTAATTGGGAAACAGATTTTGATACATTTGTTTTAGGACACGTAGAAGAGTTGGAAGCGATATTTCCATTTTCTATATATGAATATATTTGTAGGATGTGTAAGAAGTATCATAAAAAATTGTATTCATATGGTAGTTTTTTGAATGCCAATGAAGCAATTAATGCAAGGGAATGGATTTATTCGCCTAAAATTCAGTTTGAGAATATTTATGAAAATCATTGTGGCATGTTATATGAAATCGCTAAACCAGTGGTTGGAGTTTTTGGAACTTCATCTAAACAAGGAAAATGGAGTCTTCAGCTAAAATTGAGAGAGATATTTGAAGAAAGAGGATATAAGACAGGGCATCTGGGAACGGAACCGAATGCGTTATTATTTAGAAATACGGCAATGACTTCGATTGGCTTTAAAACAGCATTAAATATGTCACAATCAGAGGCAATTTCATTATTTAATTATCAATTACATACCATAGAACCGGAATCAGATATCATTTTTTTTGGTACGCAGTCTAATGTTATTCCAATTTCATTTGGTGGTTTGCCAACGGTTCCTGTATACACATACGAGATGATTTGTGGTTGCGAACCCCAAGCATCTATTTTGTGTATAAATGAGTGGGATGATATAGAATACATAAAAAAATGTGTAAAATACCTAGAGAGTTTTTACGATAATAAGGTGATTGCTTTAGCATATTTTTTTAAAGATAATTACGTAAAATGGGATGCAAGCGGAGCTTCGATAAATGAACTAAAATATAATTATGAGCAGATAGCTTTGATAAAAGAGCAAATGGAATTACCTATTTATAATATGGAACATAAGAATGAAATGGAACTGCTTTGTGATGATTTAATAAATTATTTTTAATGTAGAGAGGATGTTTTACCGGTACAACATTGCATTAATTACTGAGTAACAGCATTGAAAAGTAAATTTATTTTGCACTAAATTTCACTGTAAACTATTGTTTGAGAGTACTTTGTAGTAAAATCATAGAAAAAGTTTTTTGCAAAGGAGTTTACCATGAAGAGAAAAGAGCAAAGATTATTAAAAAATTAGAAAAAGAGCTGGTAAAGGTTTTAATAAATACACAGTGAATATTCTTGAGTGGGAACACCGCAAGTTCGGCAGACTGGAAACCGCCTGTCCGGGCTAACGGAAACCGTTTATGCGAGTTTACTTGTGTAATGCTTTGTCTAATCCATAGACCTCACGCATTGATCTATCGTGTTCGACATCAATGCATCTGAGTATTTCTCAGCAAGATTCAGAAGCCCCATGCAACTTCGATAGGTCTGTTGTTCCACACTTTTGGAGGTCGGTATTGCATTGACCACGGTGTACTGCCCAGAGCGTTTTCTCTGAAGGCGGTGGGAAGCAATACGGTTATGGTTGTAGAAAATTTCGATGGTGGTATCTGTTACCTTTACATCAACTTTTTTTGATGTATTCATAAGAAACTGAGTATAGCATTCCGCCCACAGATATGTGATAATTGAACTGGGCGGTGGCTGTCTTCCAGTCGCTCAGTTCAAAACGGGTAGCAGGTAATGGTGCCAGTAATGGTTTTTCTTCCTCAAGAGATAAGCTTCGCCGACTACCCTCTCTTTCTTTTGAAAGAACCTTTGGCTGAACAGTTCGAGCCTGTCTCTGATTGCACGATTTAATTCGGCAAGGGAGAAGAACTGTTCAGCCCGAAGTGCTACCGTTATCCAGGTAGATATATTTCCTGCTGTTCCTTCAGCATTCGGCTCCTGGTAGAGAAAAAAGACAGGGAAATAGCGGATATTTTGTTCTTTTTATGAATTGACAAATGGGTTATCACACTACTTTTTTGGATGGTGTTCTTCAAATGCACTTTTTGGTTTTAATGACAGACCGTCACATAGCCAGAGTATTTCTTTCAAGGTTACTTTCTGTAATAATTCGTCCTCCGTAGGAAGCTTTGCAAAAAGTGTTTCTGCTCCGCATGGAATTTGGCATATGCATACAATTCCTTTCGTGTTTTAAGGAATTGTATCAGAAATAAAAGCGGTGTACCAGATACGGATGATTACCTACTTACAATGAATTATCTTTCAATCAGTATGTCAGACATTATTCCAAAGCTTCTTAGCATGTAGTCATATGTCCAGTCGTTGCCGGTGGTTCTGTAGGAACCATTGCCATACCATACATAATTTTTATTGGCATTGTGTAACATTCCGAAGCCATTAAAGCGGTTGCCATACAAAATTACCTTTAGAATGTGTTTGCCTGCATTAAGTCGGCCGAGGCTCAATCTGTGTGGTGCATATGCGATAAGTCCGCATTTTTTGTTGTCTGTAAATATGCCTATGACCGGTGCTTTAAATTCAGGTATGCGTATGAAGTATTCGGCTGTTTCTTTTATATCAAGATCAAAAGAGTATTCGAGATTACCGGTATAAAATGGCATGCCCTGTTGTGTGATATCTCCAAGCTCAGGCTGTATATGTTTTTTTTGAATAACTGCTGCGCAGCGGCCGTCAAATCTTAAGTCAAAATCTCCAAGAAGATATATATTTTCAAGTCGGGTTTTCTGGTTATAGGGAAGTTCTATTTTTAGTTCGGTTCTGCCTTTTTTAATTTCCGGTAGATTAATTATTTTTATTGCCTTATCAACATACCATCCGGTTTCTCTATTGTCAGCCTGTATTTCATCAACAAAAATTCTGCAGTTTTGTGGGTTTTCTATGCCAAGCTGTAGAAAAATATCGGTTTCAGAAAAGATATCGTAGGATAGTGTGACAATATGGTTGCCCGTTTCGCCGGCATTATCAGCTACCAAAGTAGCCCAGGGCTGGCGGTCACTGCCGGTACGCTCTGTAAAATTGAGCATCTTTCGTACTATGTTATCAATTCTTAATATTTCATCGTAGTCTGATATTTCAATTCCATCAATCTTTAAACGTGCGCAATCAAGAAGAACCACATTTGGCTCTGTGCGCATAAGGCTTTTAACTTTATTAAGTACCTGTATAGTTTTGTATTCATGTGTAGGACTGTTGTATTCGGGAAAAAGAGGTTCTGCTTTGATAAGCTTAAGTAAAATGCTGTCCTCACTATAGCATTTCCATTCAAATATAGTATATCCGCCTGTTATATGTGAGGGCATTGTAAATTGTTCACCGTTAATGGTGTTGTAAAGGATAAGCCGGTATTCACCTTTGATTTTGACGGTATAATTTTCAATGGATGCCTCGGTATCGTTTTGTTTATTTACATGACTTATAAAGAGCCAGCGGCATTCGTTGTCATCACGAAGCTGGTAAAACAGATTGTCGGAGACGGTATTATGGTCTCTTTTTATGGATATGTCCCTTAGATACTCAAGCTCGGTAAGCAGTTTGGCATTGTTATGTGTGGCAAGTATACATTTTTGGGCAAGCTCTTTAGTGCGGCCGGAGGCGGTACCTCTGACAAATTGGGGGATATCTCCTGCAAATATAATTTTGCCTTTATTTGCTGCAAAGTTTTCAAGTATGTTAAGCGTTGTGTCACGTATCGTGACCATATCAGGAATTACGACTGCATCATAGACGGCATGACCGACCTTAAGTGTGCCTGCGCCGGCGTAATCTTTGCACTGCTCATATAGAAGGGATTCGCTTAAATAGTCAAAATCAAGAGTGTTGTATAACAAAAGTTCTGTAAGATTTTTAAAGTTCTTATCCAGCTTTTGGCGGATTTCTTTATTAAGGTCATCAGGACCACATTTTACCCACATGCTTTCAACCGGATGGAGAACGGCAATTTTTGTAACTCTTTTACCACGGGTCAGTGCAGTATTCAGTCTTGCAAAATGATTCTCTATATAAGAAAATTCTTTATACCACGGAGACTGATAAAATATGGAAGCAGGCCAGTCACGCTTGGCTTCTCCTTCAAGTGACATGTGTGAAAGATGGGGAACGCGTATTGTTATGCCGAGGGCAGCCTGCCAGTCACCCTGTAGCTTATAAGTTTTAAAGCTGCAATCCCAGTTAGTCACACCGTAAAGCTCGCTTAAGACACGTTTTCGGCCGAACTGTGCGGCAACACTTGCTGCCTGCCTGACGGTTGAAAGCTCTCTGCCGTCGATTAGAATATCAACTCCCGGAATATCCATATTTTTATATGTACGCATTGCATCTCCTACAGTGGTTGTCTGGGAGCGAAGATTTTCTTCACCAAGTATGTGTCCGGTCATAAGGATATTGTTTTTCCGGCACCATGTACAGATTCTGTCCATAAATGCGTGCGAAAAGCATTCAGTGGTTATGGCATGGTAATTATAGCGGTTGTGAGTATCACCGTCTGCCCTGTCCCAGACATATTCAGGCAGAATGTCAAGGGCATCAATATTGCATTTAAGCTTAAACTGCTCTGCAAAATAGTCTGTATACGGGATAAGTACGTCTTCATCTGATTCTGCGTATGATATCTGGCCCTGCTTGCCGATTCTTGGTTCATCAGTAAAGATTGCCGAAGCTGTAGTGCCAAAGTCATCACCTAACACACTTTTATATTTTTCATGTGTTATTTTTATAAATTCATCCACTGCTTCGGGATTCATGGTGTCTGAATAGGTCTCTCCCTGAAACCATTCTTCTTTCGGATAAGTTTCAAGGTATGCAAACCATACACTTTTATTATTATTAAGAGCTTCGGTTATCTGAGCTTTAGTTTCTAATCTGTAATATTGTGTAAGCATTTTGTTTTCGAGTGTAATAATATAAGCAGCAAGAAAATCATGGTTTTGTCTGTGTCTTGTAAGCCGTATCTGTCTTGCACGAAAACTTGGATTTTTTGTAACAAAACCGTCTGCTGCACCTGATGGGAAGCGGTCATCATCATAAAGCCAGCAGATAAGACCAAGTTTTTTGCATTCGTTTACTGCGTGCTTTATTATGGTCATGAACTCTTCTCCAAGATATTCTGTATCAAGACCCTCCCTTGGGTGTATAATTACACCGCCAAAGCCCATTTCTTTAAATATTACCAGCTGTTCGTTAACTGTAGCTTTGTTTAGCTTACAGTTCCATGACCAGAATGGAAGACTGCGGTATGTGGCAGTGGGATTTTTAAAAAGTTCATCCTCTAATGTGTAAGTGTTATTTTCAAATATCATTTTGTGACACCTCTGTTTATTTTGTTTTACTAATTATACAAAAATACATCTATTGTGTACATGCTCCCTGATAACCTAAATGACGAAAATATTGACATTTCAAATTTGCAATAGTAAAATTAGCAGGGCAGTACACTATGTCGCCGGATGGGGTGTATTATGGAAACAAGATATCAGAAACAGGATTTTTTTGGCGAAAATGAAGAAATATGTACTTATTTTTGCAGTGTGCAGGCGAAGAAAAGCATGCACCGGCATGAATTTTGGGAAGTGGCTTATGTGTATGAGGGAGAATCACTTATACATACCATGGAGGGCTCTGAGAGGCTTAGTGCCGGTGAATTTGTTTTGATTAAACCGGGTGCGGTTCATTCGATTACACTTGCCGGGGAGAATGCCAAAGCACATGTGTGGCTTTGCGACTGCATTTTTACACAGGGATATTTTAATACTATTATGGAGAGCTATTCTAAAATCGGGGATTTAAGCACCTATTTGCTTTACGGCATGCTTAGTGGCAGAGCTTCATTTGTGATTAAGCTTACGGATGATAATGCGCAGAATGTAAAAAATCTTCTTTGGATGACAGCGCATGAATATAATCATTATACGGTGGGAAGTGATGAGATAATTAAGCATGCACTTCTTAATCTGCTTATTTATATGACACGGATGTATGAATATAAGGTTACGGGGATTTCTGCCGTAGTGTCTAAAAGTCATGAAATTGATGAGCTTGCAAAGTATATACGTTCGAATTTTGGATATAAGCTGTCGCTTGAATTTCTTGCAAGGCATATGAATCTTTCAAGAGAATATTTGTCGCGGTATTTTAAAAAATATATGGGAAAAACAATTTCTGAATATATTACTGAAGTGAGGGTTGAAAAAGCAAAGCAGATGTTATGTACAACCACACATTCTGTCAGCGATATATGCGAGTATTGCGGATATTCGCAGGCAGGCAGTTTTCAAAAGGCATTCAAAAAGGTTGTGGGTGTATCGCCGGGGGCATATAGGAAAAATTGCCGTAAAAAGGAATAGTTATAAAAAAGAGATGTGACCTGCATGGCAGCAACACCAACGGTCACATCTCTTTTTGCATTATGAATTTTTATTTATAATACGTGTTTCATACGTACCTGTTGCAAGGTCAATGTATCTTACGAACAGAGACACTTTGTTATCAGCGTTTAGGCTGTTCCAGAGAAGGTTTGTATATTCGTCAATATCATCACATACATTAACAAGCTCCGGTTCACCCTGAAAGCTCGGAAGTGGGTTTCCGTCCGTCATGTATGTGTGGATAAAACGGCCTTTTCCGGCAAGTGGGTTCTGGTAAGCAAATGTATAGCGGTTGCATGCAGAAGCATCGCCGTCATCACTCTTAAGAATTGACATCTGGAAATTAAAATCTCCGTCAGCAAACTCCAGTAAGCCTGAGATGCGTGGTGTGTAGTTAGGAGCATCCGGCTCAAATTCTCGTGTTCTTAAAGCTTCCTCAAATGTCTTACCCTTCTTTACAAGGTCATAAATGGTATCAGTCTGGTCACCGTTTGTTACGATTAATTTGTTATCAAGCACACGCACCGGCGAATAGATTATAAGGCTCGGATCGGTGAGCTTATCCGGGTCAAATGCCTGTGTGCGGATGCCCGCACCATCTTCTACAAATACACGGTTACGGCTGTTCTCGCTTCTGCCCATGATAAAATAAGCAGTTACAGCTTTTGATGTGTCCGGAGTTCTGCCGATTATGATACCGCGGCCCGGGTATGAATTTTCTTTTAATATTGTTTCTATATTTAACATTTTCATGGTAAATTCTCCTTATATTTAGTGATGGAAAAGACGAACGCCTGTAAAGGCCATGGCAATGCCGTACTTGTTGCATGTTTCGATAACATTATCATCACGGACTGAACCGCCGGCTTCGGCTATATATGATACACCGCTTCTCTTGGCACGTTCAATATTGTCGCCAAATGGGAAGAATGCATCTGAACCAAGTGATACACCACTCATGCCTGCAAGCCATGCTTTCTTTTCTTCTCTTGTGAGAACCTCGGGCTTCTTGGTAAAGACAGCTTCCCATGCACCGTCCTTAAGTACATCTTCATAATCATCTGAAATATACACATCAATGGCATTGTCACGGTCAGGGCGGCGAATCTCAGGCTTGAAAGGAAGGTTAAGAACCTTCGGATTTTGTCTTAAGAACCAGTTATCGGCTTTATTGCCTGCAAGTCTGGTACAGTGGATACGTGACTGCTGGCCGGCACCGATACCGATTGCCTGTCCATCTTTAACATAGCATACTGAATTGGACTGTGTATATTTTAAGGTAATCATTGAAATCATAAGGTCAATAACTGCGCTTTTTGGAATCTCTTTATTTTCTGTTACGATGTTGGTAAACATATCTTCTGTAATCTTGTAGTTATTTCTTCCCTGCTCAAAGGTAACACCGTATACATCTTTTGTTTCAATTTCATCAGGAACGTAGGAAGGGTCAATCTTAATTATTACGTATGTACCTTTTCTTTTATTTTTAAGAATCTCAAGGGCTTTGTCCGAATAAGAAGGAGCGATAATTCCGTCTGAAACTTCTCTTGCAAGGAAGCTTGCCGTCTGTTCGTCACATTCGTCAGAAAGTGCTACAAAATCACCATATGATGACATTCTGTCTGCACCACGTGCTCTTATATATGCTGTTGCCATCAAAGAAAGCTCTATGCCTTCTACAAAGTATACCTTCTGTAATGTTTCGTCAAGAGGAACTGCGACTGCGGCACCTGCGGGACTTACATGCTTAAAGGAAGCTGCTGCAGGAAGACCTGTTGCCTCTTTAAGCTCCTTAACAAGCTGCCAGCTGTTGAAGGCATCGAGAAGATTAATATAACCCGGGCGACCGTTTAAAATCTCAATTGGAAGTTCGCCGTTTTTCATAAAAATTCTTGCAGGCTTCTGGTTGGGGTTACAACCATACTTAAGTTCAAATTCTTTCATCGTTCATTCTCCTTTATAAATGGTAATTGGGATTTTGCAGGCACTTTCATGTAAAAAAAGAGCCTGATTCCCGGACTATGGTGCCCAGACGGTCGGCTCGGTAAAGTTATACTCCCTGTGGTCAATTCCACTTCCGTCAGTCGTACAACCATGTATATAATACCACTAATTTTAGCATTAATCAAGAGGAAATTCGTTGGAGAGTATTTATAGATAGTGGCCTGATTAATAAAATCCGGAGCTGTTCATTAAGTTAGTACGACAGCTCCGGGGTTTGTTGCTAATTAATTGTTTCGGCTGATACAGTATCGTTTGCTTCAGCCGTTGTGATTTCTTCTGTAGCAGTTTTTTCTGTAGCAGATTCTTCTGTGGCAGGTGTTTCTTTTAACCTTTTTTTACGTACAAAAAACGGTATGATGGTTAAAGCAAGGAATGCTATAAGACATGTAATGCTTATAATAAGACCTGTTTTAAGTCCTTTTGGATAGTATGAAAACTCAATCTCATGGCTGCCTTCATCAAGCGGGAAGGAAACCAGGGCATCTTTAAAGGCTGTTGTTTCAACTTCTCTGCCGTCAACGGTTACAGTCCAGCCCTCATCCCAGATAATGGCAGACACGAAAGTACCGGCTTCTTTGACATTTATTGTGCCGTTAAGGTGTGTCTCGTCATAGGAGGTTACATTAAGAGTGCTTTCACCGAATACTTCACAAAATTCCTTAAATACATCTTCGTTTAATGTATAAAGATATAAATTAATTGTAGAATTATCAGTTGATGTAATGGATACATTGTACGTATCATCAAGATATCCAAGGTCAAGCATGTATTTCTGATTCATGCTGTAGGTTTTGGTTTCTTTAAGCGGCTGGTACAATGCATCTGTGTAGCTGACCTCAAAGTTTTTGCCGCTTGAAGTGATGTAGGCATATACCTGTCCGGGCTCATCAGGAGAAAATTCAACGGTGCTGCCGCTTGTGTGGTAGCTTACTGTGGTATAAAGCGGTGACAGACCCGTAGTCAGTGCCACAAATGAATTCTGGATTATAAATGGATTGTTTATATCCATGTTCCAGTCTTCTGAAAGGGTGTCAGGAACCATATAGCCCATACCGAAATTGTAAATGTTCTCGTAAAGGAAGGTTTCCGTATCGGAAGCCTTTAGTTTTCTGTAAGGAGATAAAAGACCATCCGTTCCAAGTACATATTTTACATTGGTAAGGGCTTCAACAAGTGGTGTTGCACCATAATAGCCGTAGGAGTTGGTTGAATCTTCACTGCCAAGCTTTGCGAGAAATTTGGCAAAGCCTGCATTGGCAGTTGAGGAAAAGAGTGAAAGTCCGTGGTAATGGTGCCATGCACTGTCGTTTTTGGTACGTCGTGTAAGCTTTTCGATACGGTAAAAGCTGTCATCATTTTTAGCAGCTTCATCTATAACATTGCTGATTGCCTGATTATCACTTAAATAATGTGTACGACCGGTTGTAAATATACTTGTTGCTTCAGTATTGATAAATGCCTCAAAAAATGCGGCTGTCAGAAGAAGTGCCGCACACATGGTTTTTGGCCACTGTCCTTTACGGTAAAGCGCAAGAATTATTGCATAAACGGCAACGAAGAAAATGCTTACATATACGATACCATATGAGTAGTCAGAACCGGCAAATATTTCTTCTATGATCAGAAACAGCGCAATAATACCGCCGAGTATTCCCCATATTTCCTTATGTGAGCATTTCTGGGCATGGACAAAGCCTTCATAGGACATGGCAAGTAAAAGAAAGGTAAAAATAAAACTCTGGCGGCATGGGAGACTGTTGGGAAAGTGAAAACCATGCCATATATAGTCAGGTATATTGAGGTTAAAGCTTAAATAAAATATAAATAGGAATATAAAACGTCCAATCTTTTCTCTGGTGGAGGTTTCGGGGTTAAGTGCATAAAGCGGTACAAGTAAAAAGATTATAAGTCCTGAGTAAATATTAGGCTCATGGGCTGAAAAAATTGCGGGCTCAACAGTAAGAAGTTGTCTTGAAACCATCTCGAGGATTGAAAAATAGTTAGTAAGCTTCGAAGGAAAGTTAAATTCACCCGATGCGGTAAGCGAAAGTGCGCTTATTGCAGGGAGCAGAAGGCATGCTGCCATACCGCCTGCAAGCAGTGAAAAGAGTCCAAATTTACCGGTTGCCTTAAATACTTTCTTAGGTTCCTGAAAATCGCATGCGCATACCATATACATAAAAAAGTAGAGCACAAGAAACATACAAATCATTATTGAAATGTAATAATTTGACATAATGCTAAGAGCGAGTGTTACGCAGTAAAGTGTTGCACTGCCGCCCTTTATAAGGCGCTCAAGTCCAAGAACGATAAGCGGGAAGAGAACTATACAGTCAAGCCACATTACGTTCCAGTTATAAGAGCAGATATATCCCGATAATGCGTAAAAAATTGATATGGCCGCAATTGCCAGGTTGTGTGAATTGTGGCGTTTTGAAATATAATATGAAAAAGTAACGCCGCAAAGCCCGGTTTTTATTATCATAAAAATACTCATGAACTCAATGACATGTTCCTGCGGTATGAGTATGGTAAGCCAGTTAGTCGGGGATGCAAGATAGTAGGCAAAAAGCGCCATAAAGTTGACACCTGCACCGATGTCCCATGAATATAAAAGACTTTCACCATTTTTAATCTTGTCCTGAAAAGCGGCAAGAAATGTGACGTACTGGTGATACATGTCACTTCTTAAGTAGCATGAGTCCCCAAAGGGATAGATTCCCCTAAAAATGTAAATCAGAATCAGTACAAATACGGGAACCCAAAAGGCTGTGCCGTATAGAAGAAGAGAATCTTTTTGTAAATGCTTTTTAATACTATTCATTATCAGACTCCTTAATTGTATCAAAATTTGTTTGCTTTAAAATATATATAGGTCTTTTCTTGGTTTCCATATAGATGTGACCGAGATATTCACCGAGAATACCTATGGAAAGCTCTATAATGCCGCCGAGGAAAAGTACTGCGCAAAGTGTGGTCACATATCCGGGAACATCAATGCCGAATATGAATGTCTGTACAAGTGTCACAATTATATAAAAAAACGCAAATGTTGAAATAATAAAGCCAAGAGCGGAAACAAGTCTTAACGGAGTGACCGAGAAGGCAGTAATACCGTCTATTGCATATTTGAAAAGTCCCCAGAAGCTCCATTTGGATGTTCCGAGAGGCCTTTCCACATTCTCGTAAGGAAGCCATTTGGTATCGAAGCCCACCCATGCAAATATGCCTTTGGAAAAACGCTGCACTTCAGAAAGGTCAAGTACGGCATTAACCATCTTGCGGCTCATGATTCTAAAATCAACGGCACCCTGTACGAGCTGTATATCGGTAAAACGGTTGCTTAAGCGGTAGAAGGCCCGTGAAAAGGCGCTTCGTATTTTAGATTCACCTGTTCTTGAAGACCGCCTTGCAGCACAACAGTCATAGCCTTCTTCTGTCGCCTTTATCATGTCGGGAATCATTGACGGCGGATGCTGCAGGTCAGCATCCATAATAACCACAAAGTCACCGGTTGAATGTTTAAGACCGGCATACATTCCGGCTTCCTTTCCAAAATTACGTGAAAAGGAGATATAATAGACATTATCATTGACTCTGGCAAGCTCTTTAAGGATTAAAAGCGTTCCATCCTTACTGCCATCGTCAACAAAGATATATCTAACGGAATAATTCTTAATGGCCGACAAAATTTTATTCGTTTCTTCAAAAAATAAATTAAGCATAGCTTCTTCATTATAGCAGGGAACTATGATATCAATAGTTTTCGTAAATAACACCTCGATTCGTTAGAATATAATCATTCTACTATATTATGGTACTGAAACGCAAGGGGGACTTGCAAAAATCTATTCAAAAGCTGAATTTTGTGTTATACTTAGTTTGTACTATTGAGAAATAAGAAGAGGGAGGATAAGATGAACGGTTATAATTATAAACTTGTTATAGCCTATGACGGAACCAGATATAACGGCTGGCAGAAGCAGGGCAATACAGATAAGACGATACAGGGAAGGATTGAGGCAGTTATAAATGCAGGATTTGCGGTGGGCAGCGAAAAGGTTGAAATTAATGGCGCAGGCCGTACAGATGCAGGTGTACATGCAAAGGGGCAGGTAGCAAATGTCAGACTTAAAAAGAAGAATTGTGAAAAAGAACTTTATCGGTATCTGAATGAGTATCTGCCTGAGGACATTTGTGTTACGGAGGTTACGAAAGTGCCTGAGCGTTTTCATGCACGTTTAAGCGCTAAGGGAAAGCATTATCGCTATACCATATGTAATAATGAGTGGCATCCGGATGTATTTATGCGGAAGTATGAAGAATATCTAAAAAGACCACTTGATGTGGATAAAATGCGTGAAGCGGCAACATATTTTATTGGAGAGCATGACTTTGGCAGTTTTACTTCCAATAAGCATATGAAGAAGTCAAGGGTAAGAAATATAACTGACATAAAAATTACAAATAAAGCCGATAAGATAATACTTGATTTTTACGGTGACGGTTTTTTGTACAATATGGTGAGAATTATGACCGGCACGCTTATGGAGGTTGGACTTGGAGAGCGAAGGCCGCAGGATATTAAGCTTATATTAGAGGCAAAAGACCGTCAGATGGCGGGAATTACGGCATCGGCGAAAGGACTTTGTCTTATGGAGGTATTTTATGAGTAATCTGCTTGTAAAATTATTTATTAAAAATTATGACAATACCGGAGATGTTGTGGTACGTACGGCTTATGGAGTGCTTGCAAGCATTGTGGGGATTGTCTGCAATGTTATGCTGTTTGTGGTAAAAATTATAGTTGGATTTTTGCTTGGAAGCATTTCGGTAATAGCAGATTCTTTTAACAATCTTTCAGATGCTGCATCCTCCATCATAGGCTTTGTCGGAGTCAAGATGGCAGAAAAACCTGCTGATAAGGAACATCCGTTCGGGCATGGAAGGATAGAATACATATCGGCATTTATTGTGGCGTTTCTTGTCATACAGGTGGGCTTTTCATTTTTCAAAGGTTCTGTGGAAAAAATAGTGGAGCCGCAGACCATTACATTTAACAGCGTGTCAGTAATTATACTTGCTGTGTCAGTTCTTTTTAAGCTGTGGCTTGGATTTTTTAACAGGTCGCTTGGAAAGCAGGTGGATTCAAAGGTCATGAAAGCAACCGCGACAGATTCCTTCAGTGATGCGGCCATAACCCTTTTAACCATCATATCCATACTTGTTGCGGCAGTATGGGAGGTAAATGTGGATGGCTTTGTCGGGATAGGTCTGTCACTTCTGGTTATATGGAACGGCATAAATATTGCAAAGGATACACTTGCACCGCTTATAGGCGAAAGTGCAAGCCCTAAGCTTTATGAGCAGCTTAAAAGTAAGGTCGAAAGTTATGATGGAATAGTAGGAACACATGACCTTATTGTGCATAACTATGGACCGGGCAGAAGCATGGCATCCATACATGCGGAGGTGCCGGCAGATGTTAATGCACTGGTGTCACATGAGATCATTGACAGGATTGAAGAAGAAGTTTTAAGCGAAATGAAAGTTTTTCTGGTTATACATATGGATCCGGTTGAGGCCAATAATGAAAATGTAAAAAAATATAAAAGAATGATTGAAGATATTGTTAAGAGTATTGATGAAGAAATGGAAGTACATGATTTCCGCATAGTAGAAGGTAATATACAGACTAATCTGATATTTGATTTAGTAGTGCCTTTTTCGTATAAGGTAAACGAAGATGAAAAAATAAGAAAAGCAATCAGTGACATAGTAAGCAGCCAGGATGAGCATTTAAAGTGTGTTATAAAAATTGAACGCGGATACATGTAAAAAAACGGCAGAATATTAAAAATGTTAAAGCACATACTATTTTCGTAACGATGATTAGTTAATCAGGAGGAAAAGAAAATGGAAGCAAATAAGAGTATCGAATGTTCAATTGTTAACTGCAAACATCATGCACAGGGCGAGAATTACTGTACACTTGCTAAAATAAAGGTTGGCACACATGAGGCTAATCCTACTGAGAAAGAGTGTACAGACTGCGATTCATTTGCACTTAAATAAGTAAAAAGGCTACAGGGCAGCTGCTTAATTTAAGCGTTGCCCTGTGGTTTTTTTTGATATTCTTTTATCCGGTCAATCAGTACTGAAGAAATGGTTACGGTAACTAAGGAATAAGCAATGTGGGTAAATGGAATATAAGTAAGTGATAATAAAAGTACCGTGAAATCAGTAAACATATAACAGCGGGAAAGTCTTAAGTGTGTGGCATGTGATATTGAAAGGGCAAGTGCATCATCGCCACCACTTGAGCCGCCCTGCCGTACAATAAGTCCTACACCGACTCCTACAAATATTCCGCCGAGAATGGCTGCGATAAGCGGATGAGCTGACAAGTCCGGAAGCATTGGCGGAAACATCTCCCATATCTTGTAAAATCCGGATACACATAAGGTGGAAATAACGGATATCTTGATAAAGTCTGCACCTAAAAGCCTGCCGGCAATCAGATAGCAGGAAATATCAAGTACAGGTGTGATGTAGGCAGGCGAAAATTTAAGCCAGTGCTCGATAAGAAGCATAAGACCGATTATTCCGCCCTCCGTGATATAAGTACGCTGGTGAATGTTATGGATTCCAAAGGAGCATATCATGGCTCCTAAAAGAATAAGCAGAAGCTTTCTGATTGTCAGCCCCTTTGTCAGACTGCTAAGGATAGCAGACAGGCGAGTTTTCATTAGTAATAACCTCCTTGAAAAAAATACATTTATCATGTATGATAAACTATATAGTTACTATAAGGTCAAGAGGTTTAATATGAAAAGTTTTTTTTCTATCGGGGAAGTGGCAAAGCAACAGGATATATCCAGGCAGACATTGATTTTTTATGATAAAATCGGGCTTTTTAGTCCCGCATATGTAGATGAAGCTAACGGCTACCGTTATTATAGTGCAGCACAGCTTGATACACTTGATACAATTCTTATTATGAAAAAAATCGGTTTTTCGCTTGAAGAAATAAAAAAGTATATAAAAAGCTATAATATTGATACGTCAATAGTGGCATTAAGAAAGCAGCTTGCTGTTATAGACAGTCAGATTAAAGAGCTTCAGATGATTAAGAGCCGTGTTGAGCACAGATGTTCACAGCTTGAGCAGGCTGTTTCCATAAGAGAAGATGCAGGGGCAGCAGTAACCTTAGAAAATATGAAAAAGCAGTACATTCTTATTCAGCTGGTTGATGCACCTTATTCGCTGGAGAAGATAAGTCTTGCAACTAAGGAATGCTTTGTGCGTTCGTTTAAAGACAGACTTCCGATTTTTTTCCAGAGTGGTGCAATTGTACCCTACAAGCGTATAATGGAGAGAAGGTATACAGAAGCATCATTTGTTTTTCTGCCTATTGAAAAACAGGCAGATGTGCCTGAGATAGTGGAGCTTCCGGAGGGAAGGTGTGTAGCTTCCCATCATATAGGAGATTATCTTTCGATAGGAAGTGCTTATGAACGTATACTTAACTATTGTGCCGCAAACAGTCTTAAAATCATATCAGATTCATATGAGTTTGCCGTCAATGATTATCTTTCCACCGGGGATGAGGATGAGTATATTACAAAAGTAATTTTTTACGTAGAAGAATAAGTATAAAAAGCACTTGTATATTTTAC
>CAZBHM010000034.1:0-16155 GCA_964491975.1 uncultured Lachnospiraceae bacterium
CAATATATATATACTGCACAGGCACCGTATTTTGACTTTGTGCCGGAACCCGGAAAGAAGTTTTGCAACGTAAGATTTTTATATAAGCTTATAACCATTGACCGCCTTGCGATAGACAAGCTTCATGGAATATGGGGGGAGGCATACAGATATAAGGAAATGTATGAGACACAGGTTGTTAAGTACAAAAATGAGCTTGAGGTGTCGCATGCCGAAAATGAAGGGCTTAGAGCACAAATCGGTGCGCTTGGCGGCCGTGTGAATCAGCTTGAAAACCAGCTTGAAGAGGTATATAACACCTTTGTATGGAGAAATGCAGAAAAGCTTAGAAGATTTCGTAACAGACTATTTAAGAAAAGGTAGAAGCATTAATGGGTTCTATGATTAAAAAGACATTGGGGTGGTTTGGTGATTTGTATGCTAACCGCCATCTTATATTTAACCTTGCTGCCAAGGATTTTAAAATGCGTTATGCGGCATCATATCTCGGGGCGGCATGGGCATTTGTACAACCGGTTGTTACCGTAATGATTTATATATTTGTATTTCAGGTGGGACTTCGTTCAGGTGATGCCGACGGTGCACCGTATGCATTGTGGCTTATTGCCGGAATAGTGCCGTGGTTTTTCTTTAATGATGCGCTTATGTCGGCGATGAACAGCCTTCTGGAATTTAGCTATCTTGTTAAGAAGGTAGTATTTAAGATAAGTATGCTGCCAATAGTTAAGATACTTACGGCACTTTATGTACATGCATTTTTTGTGGTTGTGGCAATAGTTGTATATGCGCTGTTTGGTTTTATGCCCGGACTTCACATTATACAGGTATTTTATTATACATTTGCCATGCTTATGCTTGTGCTGGGATTATCATATATAAATGCTTCGCTCATTGTGTTTTTCAGGGATTTAGGGCAGATAATAAGCATTATTTTACAATTTTTAATGTGGCTTACACCTATTCTCTGGAATATTAACACACTTGATACCATACCTGCCGGAATAAAGGCAGTATTTAAGCTTAATCCAATATATTATGTTGTAAGCGGCTACAGGGATGCGTTTATAACGGGACAGTGGTTTTGGGAGAAGCCATTATGGACGGCATATTACTGGGTATGTGTACTTTTGGTCGGAGTAATTGGAATATTTACTTTTAAGAAGCTTGAGAAGCATTTTGCGGATGTATTGTAACAGCTGCAAATGCAGCCCATATAAGAGGTAAAGAGATGTTTAGAAAGAAAAATCAGTCAGCCGGAACAGCAGCAGAAGCATATGCTGACACTGCTGCCATTGACCCTGAAAAGCAGGCACTTATAGAATATAAGAAAGTTGCTAAGAGATATATAATTAATAATTTTCTTTCCGAAGAGGCTAAGAAGCAGCAGAAGGATACTGTTTTCCCAAGAAATATCAAATTCAGTATTCTTGTACCGCTGTATAATACGTCGGTTGATTTCCTTTCGGAGATGATAGAGTCGGTACTTGCCCAGACTTATGGCAATTTTGAACTTTGTCTTGCTGACGGAAGTGATCCGGAGCATGGTGAGGTTGGGAAAATCTGCCTTTCGTATGCGGATAAGGATAAAAGAATTGTTTACAAAAAATTAGAGGAAAATAAGGGAATTGCAGGTAATACTAATGAGTGTATTGCCATGGCAGAGGGGGATTATTTCGCACTTTTTGACCATGATGACCTGCTTCATCCTGCAGCTCTTTATGAGATGATGAAGGTAATCTGCGAAGAAAATGCTGATTTTATATATACAGATGAGGCAGTTTTTGAAAATGGGGATATAACGGATATAATCAATCTCCATTTTAAAAGTGATTTCGCACCGGATAATCTGCTTGCCAATAATTATATATGTCATTTTACGGCATTCGCCGCAAGGCTTATTAAGACTGCCGGAATGTTCAGACAGTATGACGGAAGCCAGGACCATGACATGATTTTAAGACTTACTGATGTAGCAGAAAAGATTTGCCACATTCCTAAGGTTTTATATTACTGGCGTTCCCATCCTGAGTCGGTTGCATCTGACATATCGGCCAAGCTCTATGCTGTTGATGCAGGAAAAAGAGTGGTTAGAGATTATCTTGATGCTAAGGGTATAGAAAAAGCAGAAGTGGAAAGCACAAAGGTATTTCCGGCCATTTACCGGATTAAATATCCGATAAAGGATAAGCCGATGATATCCATACTTATTCCTAATAAGGATCATATTAAGGATTTGAGTGTATGCGTGGATTCAATCCGCAGACTTTCAACATATGACAATTACGAAATAATTATTATAGAGAATAACAGTACTGAGGATATTACCTTCAGATATTATGAATATCTTGCGGCACTTAATAACGTGAGGGTGGTAAGATATCCGTATGGTTTTAACTATTCTGCAATTAATAATTTTGGGGCGAGGTACGCCAGGGGCGAATATCTGCTTCTTCTTAATAATGATACAGAGGTTATTACTCCTGAGTGGATTGAAGAAATGCTTATGCATGCAATGCGGCCGTCTGTAGGCGCAGTAGGTGCGAAGCTTTATTATGATGATGATACAATCCAGCATGCAGGTATAGTTATAGGTCTTGGAGCGCACCGTGCGGCAGGACATACACATTACAGAATGCCAAAGGAGTCAAAGGGCTATATGGGTAAGCTTCATTATGTGCAGGATGTAAGCGCAGTGACAGGAGCCTGTCTAATGGTTAAAAAGGCTTTGTATGACGAACTTGGAGGTCTTGACGAGAAATTTACCGTGGCATTTAATGATGTGGATTTCTGCCTTCGGTTGATGGAAAAAGGATATTATAATATATTTACTCCGGATGCCTGCCTTTATCATTACGAGTCAAAGTCGAGAGGCATGGAGGATACAAGCGAGAAGAATGAACGCTTTCTTAGTGAAGTAAGGATGTTTAGGGAGCGGCATGCGGAATTGATAAATAAGGGTGATCCGTACTATAATGTTAATTTTTCATTAGACAGGGCGGATTTTGCAATTAGGAGCGAAAATGATAATGAGTAAATTAAAAAGAATATTAAGTGCCTTTAACAAGGCACCTTTAATAATTGATTATATAATATTTGCTGTGGCTGCAATCGGATGTATGCTTGCTTTTCAGGGAATAAATGCTGAAAGCATCATTACGGGACTTATTTATCCTGCCTGTGGAGTTGTAGTACATAAAATTGCAATGGAAATGGGATTTGGTGATGAAAAGTCACGTTTTGCAGCGTTTGCGGCAACAGTTGCGATGCCAATAGGATTCTACTGTCAGTACATACTTGGGGGCACGAGCCTTTCACCTGTGCTTCTTTTCATGCTTTTAGGCTTTTTATTCTGGCTTAAAGGCAAAAGTGCTTTATATGTATTGTGTTTTGCCGTGGCAATATTTTTAAATGGCATTGCATTTCCGGTATTTGTGCTGCTTTTGGTGCTTAAGGAGAAACGACTGTCACATATTCTTTTGAATGGAGCACTTCTTGGGCCTGCATTCGCAATTTTAAGATTTTTAATAAAGCTTATGGACAGTGAATACAGAGGAAATCTTAATTTTTCGGAGCTTAGTGTACAGGGACCGGTTATGCCGGTAGGCGTGCATGCCGTTTATATTTCAGTTTTTCTGGCAGTTTTCATAGTCGTATGTGCTTATGTACATAAGGTGGATGAGACTAAAGAAGACCAGTCTGCGTGGGCACTTTATTTTATCGGTCTTATGATGTTTGCGATGTTCGGGTTCGGAGGTTTTTCACTTAATGAACTCATAATAATGGTGCCGTTTTTTACACTTAGCGCATTTATACATAAGAATACCAAGATTTTTATGGCTCTTGATATACTTCTTATGCTGTTTTTCGTATTGTTTGCAGTCAATGAATTTGAGGGAATTGCTGATGAAACACTCTTTCTTGGCGGTATAAAGGGAAATGTACTTGGCAATGGTATAATTAGTAAGCTTAGGATGAAGGATGTGCTTGTTTATAAGGATAAGGACATGATTTTATCCTTCTTTTCAGTGCTTTTGATGATATCGGCAATCTTTAAGCATCCAAGGTATGTTAACAGAGAGTTTAAGGCAGAGGCTGTAAGTGGTACAACAGGCTTTGTAAGGACACGGTTCATGGTGGGCTTGGCAATATTCCTGATTCCGGCACTTGTTTGTCTGGTTTCTGCATTTAATCCGCCATATGTTACCATGTATACGCCGGATGCCTGTGAGGACATAGGCTATATGACGAGCGGCAGACAAAATTCAGAGGTATTTATTGCAACAAGAGGAAAGCTTCAGAAGATAAGCTTTATGGTTGGAGCCTATGACAGAGTAACGGATGTTGATTTGTGTGTAAGAGTGACGGATGCCACAACTGAAGAGATTATTTATGAAGAAGTTGTCAATATGTATAATTACAGTGGAACAGGTACTTCATGGGTTGACATAGATACCGGAGGGCTTACCCTCGTTAAGGGAAATACCTACCGTATTGACTTTGTGTGCTTTGATGCAGCAGAGAATAATGCAGTAACACTGTACCGCACAGAAAATCTTGCCGGATTTGAACATGGTTATGCATTTATAGATTTGGAAAGACAGGATTATCATTTATGTGTAAAGATTATAGAAGATAATCTTACAAATTAGGAGACAGTATGGAGAAAAACATGGCAGCAGCAGTCTCGAATGAAAAGAAGACAGTTGGATTATTTGATTATATTGCATTTGCCGTTATTGCAGTTATGTGCTTTCTGTCATTTCAGCAGGGAGATATAATGCATACGGCAGGTTCCTCTTTTGGATACCTTGAGGGACATATATTTGACTATTATGACTGGGTGGCAAATGAGTATGAAATATGGGACAGTTATATGCCAAGCACTTATATTCTTTTTGCAATCTGGGACATACCGCTTAAGCTGCTTGGTATAGTTACACATCCGCAGGACACATCACCCTTTATTGCGATAATGTGGTATAAGCTTCTGCCTACATTATTTTATCTGGGCTCAGGAATACTTGTATATAAAATTTCAAAAGAAGTGGGGATGGGAAATGCTAAGTCAAAGCTTTGTATGTATGCGTTCCTCACTGCGCCGATAGGTTTTTTCAGCCAGTTTATGTTTGGACAGTATGACAGCTTTACGGTGTTTTTTATATTGCTTGGTCTTTTATATTATTACAGGAAGAATCATAAGTTGTTTGTTTTGTGTTTTGCGTTTGCAATACCATTCAAGCTGTGGCCGCTCCTGTTCTTTGTTCCGCTTCTTTTGCTTCGCGAGAAAAATATATGGAAGATTATAGGTAATATGGTGCTTGTACTCATACCATATGCGGTAGAATTTGTCATATATTACGGAAATGATGTATTCAGGGAATGTGTAATCGGTTTCGCCCCAACGGGGTACATTTCATCTGCGGGAATAGATGCAGGAGGTGTGACGATAAGTTACATGGTGCTTCTGTGGGGCTTTACATGTGCATATGCCTACTTTAAGGAGCCCGGGGATGATAAAGAGAACATTAAATGGTCACTTTATATGTGCTGTCTTGTTCTGATTGCACTTTTTGCGCTTATGCAGTGGCATCCCCAGTGGCTTCTGCTTGCCATGCCGTTTTTTGTAATTACGGCATTTATTAACAGGCATACGAAGCTGTTTCTTATACTTGATATCGTAATGATGCTCTTCTTTTCGATATATGTGGTCAATACATGGCCAAGCCATGTGGACCAGGAGCTTTTTGCATGGGGCATTTTTGGAGATTATATATATAAATACATTGGCTCTAAGCTTATGATGAGAGATATTTATCTGATAACGGACAGGACATTTCTCTATACGGCATTTTCGGTATTTTTTGTGCTTTCGGCAATACTTAAGCATCCTAAATTCTGTGAAGAGGATTTTAATGCGGATGCAGGAAAGCTTAAGGCTGTCATAAGGACAAGATTTTTTGCCGGTGTCGGTATATTTGTTATTCCGGCGGTGATATGCTTTATCAGTGCGATGATGCCGCCGTACCTTGTATACAAGACAGGTGCAACTTATGGAATTTCTGACCCTCTGCTTGCAGAATTGCCGATGAGTCAGGTGTTTGTATCTCCATCAGAAGAGCTTCACAGTCTTAAGTTTAAGGTGGCAACTTATGGCCGTACTAATGATATTGATGTGGATATAAGCATTATAGATTTTGAAACGGATGAAATTGTATACACCATCACCCTTGATGCAGGTAAATTTGTGGATAACAGCTGGATAGTACTTGACTTAAAGGGGATAAAGGTAGAGCCATGGAAGGAATACAGGCTTGAGTTTAAGTGTGAGGAAGCAGATGCATCAAACTGCATAACCTTTTACAGAACCGCCAATTGTGCAAGTCAGGTTTATGGCGGAGTTATAAGAAACGGTAAGTGGCAGGATTATCATTTGTGTATAGAGATATATGCCCTGGAAAAATAGTAACGGCTTAGCTCATGGCTGAACTGCTACAAAAAATAGGAGATATTTATGAAGATTGAAAAATATGTTGACAGCTATATTTTTGGCGTGGAAAAAGAAAGAAATTTTATAGGTGTTGACGGCTGGTTTTTTGCAACGGATGGTAGTAAATGTACACCGCATGTTTTTATAAACAATGTGGAGTATACGAATGTTGTGTTTAAGAAAAAGGGTCGTCCCGATGTTAATGACCACTATGCAGGGAAATGTACTATTGAAGCAAATCCGGGGTTTGAGGCAAAGATATATCTTGATAAGGATATTACGGCCGCTGCTGCTAAAAGCTTTAGAATAGAAATTGAAGCTTCAGGCAAAAGGGTGGTCCTTCTTAAGCTTAATAAATCCGAATTTAAGGAAAAACTGTTAAAATATGTTGATAATACACAGAATATTGTATGTTTTATAGATGAAAAAAGGATTGGAAAACAGTATATTACACTTGCAGGCTGGGCGGTTAATGCCAAAAGTGGAGCCGCAATTGATGTGGCATTGTATGACGGCAGGAACAAAAGGGTTAATACGGCAGAGATAACCAGAAATAAGCGGCGAGATGTATTTAACATGTATAACGGCAGCTGTGACCCTGTAAGCGGTTTTATCATCAAGTTTAAATATAATCTTTTAAAACGCTACGTTATTGTGCTTACCTGTGGAGATGAGCGCATGCATGTCAAAATAGATGTTATAAAAATGTTTCTTCGTAAACTTAAGAACTACCGTATTAAGAAAAGACAGATGACGTATCAGGATTGGATTAAAAGAAATCATACGACCAAGAAGGAGCTTTTGCAACAGAGGGAGCACAAATTTTCGTATAACCCGCTTATAAGCATAGTGATACCGCTTTACGAAACTGACCATAAGCTTTTTTGTGAGCTTATAGATTCAGTGATTGGACAGACATATAAAAACTTTGAGCTTTGTCTTGCGGATGGAAGTAAAACGGATGAACTTAAAGGTGTTATTGAAACGAATTATCCCGGTGAGAACAGGATAAAATATAAGAAGCTTGAGGATAATCTTCACATCTCAGGTAATACTAACGAAGCCATCAAAATGTCATCAGGCGAGTATATAATGTTTGCGGACCATGATGATTTGCTTTCGCCGGATGCACTTTATGAGATGGTAGGGGCACTTAATGCGGACAGGACGATTGATGCGATATATTCTGATGAGGATAAGACGGATTTTAAGACCAAAAATTATTTTGAACCGCATTTTAAACCTGATTTCAGCATAGACTTATTACGTTCCAATAATTATATCTGTCATCTTTTTATGGTAAGGCGGGAGCTTGCAGATAAGGTTTCGGATAAGGAAGTATATCTTAGAACGGAGTATAATGGTGCGCAGGATTATGACTTTGTGTTAAGATGCTGTGAGAAAGCAGAGAAGATTCATCATGTGCCCAAAGTACTTTATCACTGGAGATGCCACGAAAAATCGACCGCAGCAAATCCGGCAAGTAAAATGTATGCATTTGAAGCGGGGAAAAGGGCTATAGAGGCACACTATGAACGTGTGGGCATTGATGCAGATGTAGAGCATACTAAGAACCTTGGAATATACAGAAGCAGGTTTAAAGTCCGGGAAAATCCGTTAGTGTCAATTATCATTCCGAATAAGGACCATATTGAGGACCTTGATAAATGCATTAAATCAATATCTGAAAAGTCAACGTATAAAAATTATGAGATAATTATTGTTGAGAATAACAGTCTGTGGAAGGAAACCTTCGAATATTACAGGCAGCTTGAGGCAGAAAATGACCGGTGCAAGGTAATATACTGGAAGGATGAGTTTAATTTCTCGGCAATTAACAATTTTGGAGCTAAAGAGGCAAAGGGAGAATATCTGCTGCTTCTTAATAATGATACGGAGATTATAACGCCTGAATGGATTGAAGAGCTACTTGGTTACTGCCAGAGAGAGGATGTCGGGGCAGTCGGAGCAAGGCTTTATTACCATGATGATACAATTCAGCATGCCGGTGTGATACTTGGCTTTGGCGGAATTGCAGGGCATGCCGGCAATGGTCTTTATCGTTATGACCCGGGTTATATGGCAAGACCATGGACACCGCAGGATATGAGTATTGTAACGGCTGCCTGCATGATGGTGGACAGGAAGGTTTTTGATGAAGCAGGCGGGCTTGATGAAAGGCTTAAGGTGGCATTTAATGATGTGGATTTTTGCTTAAAGATAAGAAAACTGGGTTATCTTGTGGTCTATAATCCGTATGTTGAGCTGTATCATTATGAATCAAAGTCAAGAGGTATGGAGGATACGCCAGAAAAGGCGCAGAGATTTGCCGGAGAAATAGACGTTATCAAGGATAAATGGGAGAGTGAGCTTAAGAAAGGCGACCCATATTATAATCCTAATTTATCACTTAAGCGAGCTGATTACAGTCTTAGAGGTGAAGATGAGAAGCTTGAAGGTTAACATAAAGGAAGTCGATATAAAGCGTTTTAAACTTAATATTGTGGAGCCACCTTTAAAAAAACTCGATTATGTTATATTTTTTATTGTGGCTGTTGTGTGTATTGTGCTTTTTCAGCTTGAGGGCAATACTTTAGGTGCATTTATGCTTAACTGGTTTCTTCCGTTTATAATGTATCTGTGCTGTGCAAGACTTGTGTATAAATGCGCGGAGGCAATCGGAATGGGAAGCGGTAAGGCAAAGCTGTGTGCTTATGCATATCTTACCATGCCAATTGGTTTTTACAGTCAGTTTATACTTTTTCAGGCAGCAGATGTGTTTACGGTGGCATTCGTACTGCTTGGTTTTTATTGCTGGCTTAAGGATAAGGATTTGATGTTTGTTGTATTTTTTGGAATTGCAGCAGCCATATTTAATGTCCTTGCGCTGCTTATATTTGTAATATTACTTTTGCTTAAGGAAAAGAATGTCTGGCGTATCCTTGCGGGACTTTTAATGCCGCTTGCTTTGCTGGCAATAAAAGCACTGATACACCAGATAAGGCAGCCTGCCGCAGAGTATATGGCCGGCTTTCTGGGAACAGGATATGACACTGCCGGAATTATGACAGGCATGACAGATGTAAGTCTGGCGGTACTTTTGTGCATAGTTGTTGTGGCATTTGCCTACTTTAAAAATATAACTCTTAAAGAAGAGCGCATCAAATGGGCACTGTATTTTATAGGACTTATAATGTTTGCAGTGTTTGGGCTTGGAAGATGGGAGCCGGAGTGGTTGCTTGTAATGGCACCGTTTATGACAATGGGGGCTTTTATCCATAGTGATACCAAGGCTTTTATTGCGCTTGAGCTTGTGCTTATGCTGTGTCTTGAAGGAATATTTGTACTTAATGACATTAATATAGTCTTATCAGTTTATGTAGTGGTACTACTTATTATAGCAGTATTTAAGCATCCTAAGTATTCACCCGGGGGCTTTGGAACCAAAGTGGATAAGGACACTGTTAACTGCATAAGAATAAGATTTATTGGCGGGATTTCCGTACTTATAATACCTGCTGTCATAAATCTTATTAAGGGTTTTATGTCTTAAGGGTAAGGAGAAGTTCATGAAAAAAATGAAGCTTTCGGGAGTGGTTGAAAAGCCGCTTTTACTATTCGATTATATTATTTTTGGAATACTTGCAGTTCTTATGTTTATTACATTCCAGCAGGGGGATATACTTAAGGCTGCGGGCTCGTCATATGCACTTTTGCAGGGACATATATTTGACTTTTATGATTATACTGCTAATGAATACGGTCTGTGGAACACATATATGCCAAGTACATATATAATGTTTGCCATATGGAACATTCCGTTAAAGCTTCTTGGTATAGTTACTGAGCCGGGGCTGGATGCTGCTACCGGTGTAGTTATGTGGTATAAGCTTTTGCCGTCACTTCTTTATGTCATTTCGGGTTTTATTGTATACAAAATCGCACAGGTTATAGGTATGGGAAATAAAAAGTCCAAGCTTTGTGCATATGCATATCTTACTGCACCAATAGGCTTTTTCAGCCAGTTTATATATGGCCAGTTTGATATATTTACAGTATTTTTCATGTTGCTTGGTGTGTATTACTACTATAAGAAAAATAATTGGCTGTTTGTTTTGTTTTTTGCAATTGCAATACCGTTTAAACTCTGGCCGGCGCTTTTCTTTGTACCGCTTTTGCTGCTTCGTGAAAAGAATATCTGGAAAATAATACGTGATGTTCTTCTGGCTGCAGTTTTATATGCGGCAGAATTTATAATATTTCATGACAGTGAGGTATTTATGAATTATGTTATAGGCTATGAGACAACAAGCTATATATATACTGCCGGATTAAATGTAGGCATGGGCAGCGTAAGTTATGTAATTCTTTTATGGGGCTTTATATGCGGGTATGCATATTTTAAAAAGCCGGAGACTGATGTTGAAAATGTACACTGGTCCTTATATCTGTCATGTCTTGTGCTTATAGCGATATTTGGTTTAAGCCAGTGGGAGCCGCAGTGGCTTTTACTTGCGATGCCGTTTCTGGTGCTTAGTGCCTTTATTAACAGGGATACCAGAATATTTATGATTATAGACCTCATTATGATGGCGTTGTTTACTGTATATATCGTAAATATGTGGCCTGATAATGTTGACCAGCAGCTTTTTAGTATGGGCGTATTTGGCGGGTTTGTAGAAGAATATCTTGGTACCGGGCTTACAATGCGGCAGCTGTTTGGAATAAAGGATATGGGAGTTGTGCTTACGGCATTTACGGCATTGCTTATAGTGTCGGTTATATTTAAGCAGCCCAAGTATTGTCTCGGGGATATCAAAACAAATGCGGACAACTGTATGGGATGGATAAGGGCACGTTTTCTCATAGGTGTAGGTATATTTGCAATACCCGCACTTATATGCTTTATATTTGCAGCACTCCTGCCATATGTGACAAGTAGCTAGATTAACTGTTGAAAATCTGTATAAGGCATGTACGTTTGGAAGAAAGGGGACATATGCATGTTTGATTTATCGTTTTATAAAGGAAAAAATGTGTTTGTTACAGGGCATACCGGTTTTAAAGGCAGCTGGCTTACAAGAGTACTTGTGCTTGCAGGAGCCAATGTAACGGGATATTCACTTAATCCGCCTTATGGTGAGCCGAATCTTTTTGACCTGTGTGATGTTAAGGATAGGATTAATTCACATATAGGTGATATCAGAAATCTGGATGAGCTTAAAAAAGTTTTTTTTGAGGCAAAGCCGGAGATAGTATTTCATCTGGCGGCACAGCCGATTGTACGTGAATCTTATAAAGAGCCGGTTTATACCTATGAAACTAATGTAATGGGTACGGTTAACATACTTGAGTGTATAAGACTTAGCGATACTGTCAGAAGCTTTCTGAATGTAACGACGGACAAGGTTTACAAAAATTATGAGTGGCAGCGGGGCTATAAGGAGGATGATTTTCTTGACGGATATGACCCATATTCTAACAGCAAGTCCTGTTCTGAGCTTGTAACACACAGCTATAAAGCATCTTTTTTTGCAGACAGGAATGTGGCAGTATCAACGGCAAGAGCCGGCAATGTAATCGGCGGCGGCGATTTTGCACATGACAGAATTATTCCGGACTGTGTACGTGCTGCAATGAAGAAGGAGGCTGTTGTAGTCCGTAATCCACATTCAGTAAGACCTTTCCAGCATGTGCTGGAACCGGTGTATGTATATCTTATGATTGCGGCAAGACAGGCAGAAAATGCCGGAGTGGCGGGTTATTATAATGTAGGGCCGGATGATTCTGACTGTATTACGACCGGTGAGCTTACAGATATTTTCTGCAAAGCCTGGGGTGAAGGGCAGAGCTGGATTAATAAGTATGATGGCGGTCCGCATGAGGCAGGTTTTCTTAAACTTGATTGTACAAAGTGTAAGACGACATTTGGCTGGAAGCCGTTCTGGTCCATAAATGAGGCTGTTTTAAAGACCGTGGAGTGGTCTAAGCTTTATGCCGGCGGCGGCGATGTGGTTAAGTGTATGGATGAGCAGATTAGAGAAATCTTTAAGGAGAATGGCTATGTTTGAAAATATGACAGAGAAGGAAGCACGCGGGGAGCTTCTTAAGCTTACTGCAGAGTATTGTGATAAATATCACGCAAAGAAGGAATATAAAGAGGGGGACAGGATACCCTATGCCAGCAGAGTATATGACCATGATGAGATGGTTAATCTTGTTGACAGCTCACTTGAGTTTTGGCTTACCTCAGGAAGATATACAGATGAATTTGAAAAAAGTTTTGCAGGCTATCTTGGTATAAAGCACTGCCTTTTGGTAAATTCAGGCTCATCAGCCAATCTTCTTGCATTTATGACGCTTACTTCACCGCTTTTAAAAGAGCGTCAGATTAAAAGAGGCGATGAGGTAATAACGGTTGCAGCAGGCTTTCCTACAACAGTCGCACCGATAATCCAGTATGGTGCGGTGCCGGTGTTTGTAGATGTGACAATCCCGCAGTATAATATTGATGTTACAATGCTTGAGGCTGCGCTTTCAGAAAAGACTAAGGCAGTAATGCTTGCACATACGCTTGGCAACCCATTTGACCTTTCGGCTGTTAAAGCATTCTGCAAGAAGCATAACCTGTGGCTTGTAGAGGATAACTGCGATGCCCTGGGAAGTGAATATATTTATAATGGCGAAAAAAGGTTAACGGGTACTGTAGGTGATATCGGAACATCCAGCTTTTATCCGCCGCATCATATGACTATGGGCGAGGGTGGAGCAGTATATACCGATAATGCGTTACTTAATAAAATAGCACGTTCATTAAGAGACTGGGGAAGAGACTGTTCGTGTCCGTCCGGTATGGACAATCTGTGCGGGCACCGATATGACAGGCAGTATGGAGAACTGCCGGTGGGCTATGACCATAAATATGTATATTCACATTTTGGTTATAACCTTAAGGCAACAGACATGCAGGCGGCAGTTGGCTGTGCGCAGCTTAAGAAGTTTCCGTCATTTGTGGAAAAAAGAAGAAAGAATTTTGAATTTCTTAAAAATGAGCTTGCAGGCTGTGAGGATAAAATTATACTTCCTAGAGCATGTGAGAATTCAGACCCGAGCTGGTTTGGTTTTGCAATAACCTGTAAGGAAGGCACGGACAGAAGTAAGGTTGTACCTTATATTGAAAGCAAGGGTGTACAGACAAGAATGCTTTTTGCAGGAAATCTTACCAGACATCCATGCTTTGATGAGCTTAGAAAGTCGGGCGAAGGCTACAGAGTGGCCGGTGAGCTTTTGGTTACAGACCGTATAATGCGTGACACATTCTGGATTGGAGTATATCCGGGCATGACAGAGCCGATGCTTAAATACATGGCAGATACGATTAAAGAGGTGCTTTATGCTTAAAAAGGTACATGAGGCGAATCTTAAAATTCTTCTTGAGGTAGACAGAATCTGCAGGAAGCATGGTATAAAATATCTGCTTGATTCAGGAACTCTTATCGGTGCAGTGCGCCATAAGGGATTTATACCATGGGATGACGATGTGGATATTGCATTTATGCGTGAGGATTATGAAAGGTTTCTGACGGTTGCAAAGGATGAGCTTTGTGACACGATAGAGCTTGTAAAGCCTGTGGATATAGGAAAGGGGAAGGCGTTTTTTGACTTTACCCCGAAGCTTGTCTGGAAGAACAGCCGCAAGCATTTTGAGGATGCTGAAAGCAATTTTTACGATAATATTCCTAATAAAATTTGTGTGGATTTATTTGTTATAGACAGAATAAGTGAAAATGCCCTGCTTAGAAAGCTGCAGATTCTCAAGATGTATGTAATATATGGCATGGCAATGGGACATCGTTACAGACTTGATTATGATAAGTACAGCGGACTCCAGAAATTACAGGTTTTTCTGTTGGCGAACATTGGTAAATGTTTCAGACTGACGACCATTTATAAGCTCGAAAAAAGGGCTGCAACACATTATAATAAAAAAGATGGCAGCAGTCTGTGCTATTACAGTAATTATGAGCCCGGATATGGGCATGTAATTATTCCGGCTAAGGGAGCAGAGAATGTAATAGAGCTTGAATTTGAAGGACATAAGCTTATGGCACCTGAGAATTATGACGGAGTACTTAAGCTTGTGTACGGAGATTATATGACACCACCACCGGAAGCCAAAAGAATACCTAAGCATGGTGCGTGTGATGAGAAAAATGGATTTTATGTAACAGTTTAGCATGACTGTTACGAGTTTATGCAGAGTAGAATTTACAAAAGGTGTAAAACTCCGGTTCATCACGGATTTTACACCTTTAATAATCTGTAAATATATTATAACGTACCATCAAACAATAATCCTGTATAATCTGCGGTATGATAAGGCGTATACGCAGGTGACTTAGGATTAGGATACGATATGACCGTCTTCTTAAGATATTCAAACGGATTAGTGGCAATCTGACTGGTTTTGTTAAGCAGCTGGTGCTGGAGACTGATAAGGTCAGGAAAGTTGCTGTCAAGAGTACCATCCTTGGCAGACTGGAGCATAAGCTCTTCATTGACTGTAATATATCCGTCGGCATCCTTGGATAAGCCGATTGTCTCAAGCACACCGTTGTAACGGTTTGAAATGTATGAGAGTTCCTTGCCAAGCTTCTGGTTAATCAGAGTGCTTGTTGAATCCTGCTCGGATATCTTATAGAGACTGTTGTATGTATTGGCAAAAAGCTGTAATTCATCACTTATAGTCTCGGGCAGACGTTGGAAACCAATCTCGGCATATTCGCCCTCAGGAGTAACCTGTTTAACATCAAGCTGGAAAGACTGGTCAATGACAAATGAGTTGTTGGATGAGGTAAGCTCTGTGCCATCAACTTCAATTACGGCATTATGAGAGAAGCTACGGATATTGTTAAGTCCAAGAAACTTAACACTTCCGGACTGCTGTGTCTCAGAGGAGTTATCATCTGAAAAATAAAACAAATGCTCTCCGTTCCTGCTGCCTGTGGCAACAGATGTAATCTCAATTGCACTGCTTCCGTTGCCATCCGTAATAACATCGGCTTCAAGACCAATGTGGGAACGGTTTATAAGTCTTGCAAGTTTCTCCTGCAGGACAATATTGGTAGTATCCTTGTTAACCTTAAATTGAAACTCGTAGGCATTGTCGCCAACATTAAGGTCAAAAGAGTAATCCCCTTCTAAAAGGCCAAGACCTGCGGAAGGAACAAAATCACCGGTATTAATCTGTGGACCGGCCAATTGCTTAACCTTAATAAGATATGCAGTGTCCGTATCAGCATCAGCACTTCCTATGTAATCTACGTCAAGAACATCAGGGCGGGAGGTGTAAGGACTCTTACGCTGCAAATCACCCGCACTGTCACTGCTTCCGAAAATCTCGTATAATCTGTTATGTAAAATACGGGAGTTTTCCTTAATGTCTATCAGTACATTGGTAGTCTCGTCAGACAGATTAAAACGAAGCAGAGGAGAGTTTTTATTAGTGCTTAACAGCTTATTATAGCTTTGCCTAAGCTCACTCTTCTTGTGCGTATCGTATCTGCTGGTTTCCATACGGCCGTATTCACTCAGTAAATACTGGTATGCGCTGCTAATCATAAAAACACCTCCTTAACATTTAATCTAATAACCCGCCTACAGTATAT
>CAZBHM010000035.1:0-16146 GCA_964491975.1 uncultured Lachnospiraceae bacterium
GATACAATACAGTGTGGCGCTATTTTACAAGTCCTACAGAATGGAGAATAGATTATGAAAACAACTCGTGAAGATATCAGAAATATTGCTATAATCGCACATGTTGACCACGGTAAGACTACTCTGGTTGACGAGCTGTTAAAGCAAAGCGGCGTATTCCGCCAGAATCAGGAGGTAGCCGATCGCGTAATGGATTCTAACGACATCGAGCGTGAGCGTGGTATTACCATCCTTGCCAAAAATACTGCCGTATATTATAAGGATACTAAAATTAACATTATCGACACCCCCGGACATGCTGACTTCGGCGGTGAGGTTGAGCGTGTGCTTAAAATGGTCAACGGTGTAATTCTCGTTGTAGATGCATTTGAAGGTGCAATGCCCCAGACCAAATTTGTTCTTAAAAAGGCTCTTGAGCTTGAACTTCCCGTTATCGTATGTGTCAACAAAATTGACCGTCCGGAAGCGCGTCCCAATGAGGTTATAGATGAGGTGCTGGAGCTTTTCCTTGAGCTTGATGCTTCTGAAGAACAGCTTGACAGTCCTTTCATTTTTGCTTCTGCCAAATCAGGCTACGCAAAAGCAAATCTTGATGACGAGGCAACCAACATGATGCCTCTTTTTGAGACAATAATTAACCATATACCTGCTCCAACCGGTGACCCTGATGCCGAAACACAGGTACTTATAAGTACCATTGATTACAATGAATATGTTGGCCGTATCGGTATCGGCAAGGTTGATAACGGAAGCATATCCGTTAATCAGGAGGTGCTTGTTGTTAATGCACACGAGCCCGAAAAGCAGAAAAAGGTAAAAATCAGCAAGCTTTATGAATTTAACGGCCTTAATAAGGAAGAGGTTGCCAAGGCAGATATCGGTGCAATAGTTGCAATTTCAGGTATTGCTGATATTCACATTGGTGATACCATATGCTCACTTGCTAATCCTAAGCCAATTCCTTTCCAGAAGATTTCAGAGCCTACGATTGCCATGCACTTTATCGTGAATGACAGCCCGTTTGCCGGTCAGGAGGGCAAATTTGTTACCTCCAGACATCTTCGTGAAAGACTTTTCAGAGAGCTTAACACAGACGTAAGCTTAAGAGTAGAGGAAACTGAAACCACCGAAAGCTTCAAGGTATCGGGCCGTGGTGAGCTTCACCTTTCAGTGCTTATTGAAAACATGCGCCGTGAGGGCTACGAGTTTGCAGTAAGCAAGGCAGAGGTTTTATATAAAGAGGATGAAAACGGCAAGAAGTTAGAACCTATGGAATTAACATATATAGATGTTCCTGATGAATTTTCCGGTACAATTATCGAGAAATTGAGCCAGCGTAAGGGCGAGCTTAAGAATATCACAACCTCCGGCAACGGTTACACAAGACTTGAGTTTTCAATACCTTCACGTGGTCTTATCGGCTACCGTGGTGAATTTATGACTGACACAAAGGGTAACGGCATAATGAACTCAATCTTTGACGGCTATGGACCATACAAGGGCGATATACAGTACCGCAAGCAGGGCTCACTTATTGCTTTTGAAAGCGGCGAATCAATTACCTATGGTCTTTTCAATGCACAGGAGCGTGGAACTCTCTTCATTTCAGCCGGTGAGAAGGTATATGCAGGAATGGTTGTCGGCCAGAATGCCAAAACTGACGATATCGAGGTTAACGTATGTAAGCGTAAACAGCTTACCAATACACGTGCTTCAGGCTCCGATGATGCTCTTAAGCTTACCGCACCAAGAATATTAAGCCTTGAACAGTGCCTTGAATTTATCGATACTGATGAGCTTCTTGAGGTTACTCCGAAGAATCTTAGAATAAGAAAGAAAATTCTTGATCCTACCATGCGTAAGCGTGCAGCCATGAGGGCTCAGGGTTAAAAAATTTAACAGTCCGGACTATTCATATCTGACAATAGTCCGGACTGCTATATTTTTACAATACACAATATCCTAAGCAGCCTCTGCCTTATTCAGTGCCTGTCTCTTTTGCATCATTTTTAAGCTCTGCTATATCATATCCCAAAACAACAGATTCGTCTTTACACACCTTATAAAAATTGTCAAATATACGATTCGTAATAACGGATATGTCTTCTTTACCTGCATTCATAAGTATAACCAAAAACTGCTCACTGCTAAAACGCGTACAGACATCCACGTTTCTAAGCGATGCCTTAATGACCTTTTCCATACATGCCATAGCCTGTTCTCTTTTGTCTATGTAGAAATTATCCGGGTCAGTAGTCTCCATTGTAATCATTATCAACTGCATTCTGTATTCATATCGTTCAACAAGATGCCTGATAAAATCATAGATTTTTGCAAATTCCCTGTATTCAACACTTAAAGAGCCTGTATATGCCCCCTGCTTTTTCAAATTAGTAATTAGTCTTTCCAAATCTATTGAACACTTACGATTATCCACACCTGTAAGGTTTGCATAGAAATAATATCCACATTTACCGCTTTGTTTTACATGATATAACGCCTTGTCGGCTTTCTGCAGAACTTCTGCAAATGTATCCGTTGTTGTTGTCGTACAAAGTCCGATTGAAAGTGATGATACTGAAAGATATGTACTTTTTTCCTTCTTACGGCTGAACGCTTCCATGATTTTTTCTATTGTGGATGTTGCCTCATCTTTATCCGCACCAATCATATAATATATAAATTCGTCACCGCCAAGGCGTGATACCACCGCATCTTCTCCGAAAGTTGATAAAACCTCACCTACAGTCATAAGCGCATAATCTCCGGCCAGATGTCCCATGGTATCATTGGTCCTCTTAAGATTATCGAGGTCAATAAATGCAAGACATCCCGGTTTTTCCTTCATTGCCCGGATAATCTTTTTTTCTCCACTCTTTCTTCCTAAAAGTCCCGTAAGATAATCCGGCTCATCAGCAGATTTTCTGGCTTCTTCCTCAATGCTCTTCATTTTGAATGAAAGCTCTTCAATCTGTAAAGTCTTATCCACAACCTTTGCCTCAAGATTCTTGTTAATCTCATCCAGGGCAAGTGCATTCTTTATCCTGTTCATCATAACTTCAGGCACAAAAGGCTTTTTAATAAAATCTACTGCCCCCATCTCAAGACCTTTGATTTCACTTTCCACATCTGAATCTGCGGTAAGAAACATCACAGGTACCTCTCCGTTACATTTTAGTGCCCTTATTTTTTCAAAGGTCTCAAATCCATCCATCTCATCCATAAGCAAATCAAGCAGTACCAGATCTGCCGGATTTTTTTCGAGATATTTAAGTGCCTGCTTTCCTGACTTAACCAGAATAAGTTTATAATAATCCTTAAGCACACCCTCCACAAATTTCAAATTTGCAACTGAATCATCAACAACCAATATACTTTTCATGCCTAATCTCCCTGTACTTTAATAAATTCATTCAGTAATTCCAGTGCTTCATCATAATCATACTGTCCTATACATTCCTCGATTTTAGTGACAAGCTGCTGTTCATCTTCTGAAAACCTTTTATCCTTTATAAGTGAAAGTAATTCTGCCGCCCCCAAAGAATCCATATCCTCGCATGCTCTTACAATGCTCCTTAGCCATTGTTTCTCAAGAATGCCGGGCTTTTCTTCTTTATTTGGATCACTGCCATACTTAAGCTCTCCTACGCAATCGTCCACCATGTCCATGGTGTACTCACAGCAGCTTACAAACTGCTTCATATGCGACTTAATAAATCCTGTATCATTTTTCTTTCCTGCATCTTCCAAAGCTCTGGCAAGCTCTGAAAGCTTTCCTGCACCTATGGTTGCACTCGTGGATTTTATGCTATGCACATCCGTAACAAAGCCCTTAATATCTTCACCCGCAATTTCAGAAATAGCACGCTTTAATCTCACCTGCATATCCTTCTTAAATGTTCTCAAAATTTCAGACCAGGTGTCCCTATTCATATGCATTCTAAACATTGCTTTTTCTATTGCTTCTTTTACGGTCTCTTCACCATTAACCCCGGTATCTGAATCCGCATCCTCTTTTAAGCTGTCATCCTCACCAAAAGCTGCAACATCCTTAACGGTCTTAAGATACTTCAAAATAATCTCCTCAAGTCTGGCAGCCACTATCGGCTTTGAAACATAATCATTAAAGCCTGCACAAAGAAGCTCCTCTCTCGCACCGTATACTGCATTGGCAGTTAAAGCAATCACCGGAATCTCACTGCAATATCTGCTGTCCGATTTTCTAAGTGCTGACATTGTCTCTATGCCATCCATTCCCGGCATCATATGATCCATGAAAATAATTGCATACTCATTCTCCTTAGCCTTACTTAATGCCTCCGGACCACTTGATGCTGTATCCGCAATAATATTGTACGGCTCCAGAAACTCCTTTGTAATAAACAGATTCATGGCATTATCATCTACTATAAGCACACGTTCTTTATTTACACACCTAATCCCTGAAGGTTTAAAATTATTCTTAAGCTTATCTGCTTCAACACTGTAAGCCTTAACTGTATTTACCGGAACATAACTTAAAACCTGCTGTTCAATATTTATCGTAAATATTGTTCCTTCACCATATACACTCTCAACCTCTAAAGAGCCATTCATGAGCTCGCACAAATTACGGGATATTGCAAGTCCAAGTCCTGTTCCCTGCACCGAGCGGTTCTTCTTATCATTAACCTGATAAAATGCACCAAATATTTTGTCAATATTCTCTTTCTTAATACCTACTCCTGTATCTTCTATCCTGAAAATGAGCTTTTCCCTGTTCGCACCCAAATTCTCTGCGTTCACCGAAAGTCTTATATATCCCTTTCTTGTAAACTTAACTGCATTACCAAGTATATTAATTAATATCTGCTTAATACGCATTGCATCCCCGCACAGAATCCCCGGCACACGCTCTGCCACATCATATAAAAGCTTTACCTCTTTCTCTGCAAGCATAACCTCTATCATATTAATTACGTCACGAAGCAGAAAACCAAGGTCATACTTATCATCAACTATCTCGTACCTTCCTGATTCTATCTTAGATATATCAAGTATATCATTTATTATTCCAAGAAGATTCTTACCGGCAGTATGTATGTGTAAAATATTTTCTGCAAGCTTACCGTCCGGATTATTGCGCAGAATTATCTCACTCATTCCGATAATCGAATTCATGGGAGTTCTTATCTCATGGCTCATATTCGCCAAAAACGCACTCTTGGCTTCATTTGCCCTTACTGCTTCCTCTTTTGCTTCATTTAATTCCTCTATAATATTATACGTTTCAGTCATATCATTAACAACAATAATATCACTAAGAAATTCATTATAGCTGTCCCTTATATGACTTACCTGAAGCTTGGATATCCTGCCATTAAGTTTACATCTGCATTCCACTGTTTCTGATTCTTTAATTTTATCATTAAGCGAGCCTGATGAGATATCAAAAAGCTCACTTAATTTCTTCTGCTTTAAAAGCTCCTCCGGCATATCAAAAAACTCAACCGCCGTTGCATTGCATATTTCAAGATATCTTTCCTCATTAACAATCAATATCGGCACATTTACCGATGCATATATATAGTCAGACAAATTACGTACATTTATATTATTTATCTTAGTCTTTTTAGACATCACATATGAAAATATAATTGCCACAGGCATAACTATCGCAGTCATCGGAAAAACCGGCCTGTCAGCTCCAATAATGAACGTATCAAACATAAGACCTGCCCATATCAGCAGCAAAATGAATATGCATGCCTTAGCCATAATACGTTCTCTCTTCTTAGACTTTCCTACAACACGATAAAGAATCTCCGCCACAACAAGAATAAAAAGTCCGCACAAATACAGATTATAAATTGTTCGTCCGGTATAATCCGTCATAATATATGACATGCCGTAAGCAGTGTGCACAAATACACACGCATCTGAAGCAATTATTAACGGATATACGGCAAGTGCCCCAAATATATAATATGTATCCGCAGCCTTTCTGAACTTAGCCGGAATATTTAACCATACTCCTATCAGCAGACATGCCATAACTGCCACACCCAGTATCCCTATAAGATAAACCGCACGCCAGAAAATCGCATCTTCAACCTTTGTCTGCATGGTAAATGCAGCCATACCCAGATTCCATATAAAACTGAATAATCCAATAAACAGAAAGTACCAGTTACTTATAAGATACTTATCTTCCTGTATTATATTGCTGACTGCCAGTACAAACGACACTGTTCCAAAAACCACAAAAACAAATGCAAGCAAAAGATTCATATACTGTCCTCCTTACACAATAGAGTTCAGCAAAATATGAATTACAGCAAAAATAATCATAATCCACCATCCGGACATTAATTTCCGCTTTTCACATACCGCCCCGATAACCGTATACATTATAAGTCCATACAATACTCCATTACCTATGTTGAATGTAACACCTATATACACTATAAGAAATATTCCAAATACAAAAGATGCTTTCTTGCTTCTGTCAAACTCTCTATACCTTAAAAGCAGCATAAGTCCCACATATATAAGTGCAGGTGCCGCAATATACGAGGACATCGAAGCAAAGAGTTTTGCGAAAAAAATGCTGCCAAGAAAAAGACATCCTGTAGTTAATGCCGTAATTCCTGTCTTTCCCCCACTTACAATTCCAACCAGCGATTCTGCATAAGTCGTTACTGACGGTGTACCGATAAGTCCGCTTACAATATTACCTACACCATCCACCATAATCGCCTTCTTTAAAACTACCGTATCCTTAACCCTTAAGTCTATTTCATCATTAATGGCATCAAAAGAAGAAGTATTCGTACCTATCGCATCAAAGAAATGTCCCATTGTAAACGTAAATACTGCATTCACAAACAGAAATAGCAGCCCTCGGTCCGATACTATGTCAATAACATCCGGAAAAGCCAGCATGACTTTTCTGATATTTTGAAAATTATATGAAATTGCAAATATTCCTTTCAAATAATCTCCCGGCAAAACCCCTACAGTCCTGTATTCGCCATAATAGCTGACACAGATGCTTATAATACATGCTGCCGCCAGCCCCCAAAAAACAAATCCCTTTCTGTTAAGTCTTTTTAATAAAAAGATTACGGCAAGGCTTATAATACATATTGTAAGCGGTTCGATATTAATTCTGCCGGGTACATATATACCATTTTTCTTTTCAATAAGTCCGACCGTACTTATTCCATACAAAAATAATGCCAAGCCTATTCCCGACATAATCATTCTTCTGAAACTGATATCCATTATAGTCATTATCTTATCATAAATGCCAAAACGAATAAATATGCATATAACAATACCTGCAACATATGTAGCCAGCAGAAGAACTCTCCACGGAACCTGCTGCGGTCCTGTTGCCAGAGTAAAAAACATGCCGGTTATACCAAGTCCCGGTGCCAGCGCAATTGGAAGCTTTGTATAAAACGCTGACACTATCGTGGTAAAACCGGACACGCACACCGTAGCAAAAAAAACACCATAATAATCCATGCCTGCCTCCATAAGCATAGAAGGACAAAGCACGAATATGTAAGACACTGCCATAAACATGGCAATTCCGGCAAAAATTTCGCTTTTTACTGTAGTATTATGAAATTTAAGGTTAAAATAATCCATCAGTCTCTCCTATAACGACAAGCATATCAGACCACAGTCCGTCCTCACTTTGTATTATAATATTTCCCAATGGATTTTTCAACGAAAAAATTATATTTATGCCTAATTTCAAAAGACTATAACTTCATCCTCTAAAAGAGCGTAATAGCATTCTCCCTGCTCGGTTATGGTACATTTGCCATTCGAGGCATCCGTAACCCTGCTTATAAACATCCCAACGTCACAAAGCGGCACCAGTACATCCATCTCTACCACATCCGTATATCTGGTATCAAGTATAGCAATTCCCATGCCTGCTGCAATATACTGAAGCTTACCCATACCATTATAATCCGTACCAAGCAAAATAAGCTTTGCCGGAATTTTTTCAACGATTATGCTATTTTCAAGTCCTGCAGCTGTTGCCTTTGAATAGGCACGCACAAGACCACCCGTACCAAGAAGTACACCGCCAAAATAACGCGTAACAACAACTGCCACATTTGTAACACCTGCTCCCTTTAACACATCCAGCATCGGGCGGCCCGCCGTCTGCCCCGGCTCACCATCATCGCTGCATCGCATAATTTCACTACGCTCACCAAGTATATAAGCCGAACAATTATGTCTCGCATCCCAGTATTTTTTCTTCATGCGCTCTATAAACAAAAGTGCTTCCTCCTCACTTTCCACGGCACATGTTGTTGCTATAAAGCGGGACTTTTTCTCCTCGTATTCTCCAACTCCGCTTTTATATAAAATCTTATGTTTCTCCATAGCTTATTACCCGGCCGGATTCAGGGAAAATTGTGGTCAACAGTAATTATACACACAGCCTTAAGGCTTCCGCACCACAGGTTTCATCTCTGATTGTTATGTAATCATCAATCAGACATAAAAGCGTTGCGGGCATGACTGCCCTGTCCATAAATCTAAGACACAGCCTCTCCACTTCTTTTTTATCCCTTGAAATTCCAAAGCTTTCTTCCTTTTCTTTTTTTTGTTCACCCTTATGGTATTTTACAACCTTAATACCATAAACAGGTTCTCCACAAATCGTATCATCCTGTGATTCCGATACATAATATTCTAATTGAATTTTGTGATTATTACAATCCCTAATTCCTTTCATTCCTAAAAGATAATATTTTTTCATGTCTGCACACTCCTCAAAATTATTAAGCATACCTCGTATACCCATGATAATTATACAGGACTTTTTAAAAATCAGGTGAATAATTATTACCTATTTTCCGACCCATATCAACATTTATCTGCAAAAAATACTTTAATATGCGCTTTTATTTCTTAAACTGACACTAATTTGACGATAACAATTTGTGAACTTTTAATTTTGTACTTTATTTCATGCAACTTCTCTGTTATAATAATATAGTCAGAAGGAGGCACTTAAATGAATTTTACAAAAAAAGGAATTAAAGACAAATATAAAAACATGCACTCACTCTCTAACAAGATGAGCCGCAAAACTTTACTGACTGTTTTAAAAATATTTTTCGTAGTTATGCTTTTCATAATAGTTACGGTTGGCTTTGCAGGTCTTGGCTTTATAAAGGGAATCCTCGATAACGCACCTGACATAAATCAGATTGATTTATCACCAACAGGCTATGCTACCAAAATCTACGATTCAGGCGGAATTGAGATTGAATCTCTCGTACAGTCAGGCTCTAACCGTGTTTATGCTTCGCTTAACGAAATGCCTACACATCTTATATATGCATTTGTCGATATTGAGGATGAGCGTTTCTTTGAGCACAACGGCATCGATATCATGGGCATTGTAAGAGCCGGTATACATGGTCTTACATCCGGCAAATTTAATCAGGGGGCAAGTACCATAACCCAGCAGCTTATAAAAAATAAGCTCTTCAATGTCGGTATGGGTGAGTCAACCTTTATGCACAGCCTGAAACGTAAAATACAGGAACAGTATCTTGCCATCGAGCTTGAGAAGGTGTACGACAAAACAGACATTCTCGAGGCATATCTTAACATGATTAACCTTGGCAGTGGTACTCTCGGTGTTCAGGCAGCCGCACACAAATATTTTAATAAGGATGTATGGGAGCTCACTTTATCAGAAAGCACTGTCATAGCAGCCATCACCAAGAATCCGACCGGCTATGACCCTATACGCTATCCTGATTCCAATTACGACCGCAGAATACTTATACTTAATAATATGCTTGATTTTGGCCACATTACACAGGCTGAATACGATGAAGCACTTACGGATGATGTTTATGCAAGAATACAGAATGTAAGCCTTGAATTTGGTTCAGGTAATGTATATTCATATTTTGTCGATGAATTAATAAACCAGCTTACCAAAGACTTACAGAAGCTTGGTTATACCAAAACAGAGGCCAAGTACCTTATTTACAGCGGAGGTCTTGAAGTTTACACAACCTTAGACTCAGACATACAGGCGATTTGCGATGAGGAATACCAGAATCCTGACAACTTTCCTGCCAAAACTGAATATTCCATAAGCTGGGCTCTTACGGTTGAACATGCAGACGGAACTAAGAAAAATTACAGCGAGCGGCATATTGAAGCTTACTTTAAATACGGTGATTCCGCTAATGGTGTAAAAGCCAACAGCTTCTTTAAGCTTATTTTTGATTCTCCTGAGGAAGCTGATGAATATATCGAAATCTATAAGAAAAATAAGTTTACCGCAGACGATAAGATTATTGCAGAGCGTATCTACTATACTCCACAGCCGCAGTCTTCATTCGTTATCATCGAACAGACAACCGGATATATCAGAGGACTTGTCGGTGGTCGTGGTACGAAGGAAGCCAGCCTTACGCTTAACAGGGCTACCAGTACATTAAGACAGCCCGGCTCTACCTTTAAGGTATTATCCGCCTATGCTCCGGCACTTAATGAAAAGCTTTTCACGCTTGCAGATGTACAGTATGATGAAAGCGGATATGTACTTGCCGATGGTACTGCGGTTAAGAACTGGGACAGAAAATATCAGGGCTTTGTCTCCTTACGTAAGGCGATAAAAGAATCCATCAATATCGTGGCTCTTAAGACACTTACTGATGTTACCCCTCAGCTTGGTTTCGAATACCTTAAGAATTTTGGAATCACATCACTTGTAGAAAATGAATACCTTAACGGTTCATGGCGAAGTGATGTCGGTCAGTCGCTTGCACTCGGTGGTCTTACCAAAGGCGTAACCAACCTTGAGCTTACTGCCGCTTATGCAACTATTGCCAACAATGGAACTTATCTTGAACCGATATATTATACAAAAGTTCTTGACCACAGCGGCAATGTCATTCTTGACAAGACAGTCACTCAGGAAAGTCATGATGTACTTACTGCTGAAACATCCGCCCTTTTAACAAATGCAATGCAGGATGTTTTAAAATCAGGCGGTACCGGTACAGCAGCAAAACTTAATAATATGCCTGTTGCAGGCAAAACCGGAACGACGGACAGCTATAATGATATATGGTTTTCAGGATATACTCCTTATTATACCGCTACCATCTGGTCAGGCTATGATGAAAATAAGAGCCAGACCAAATCAGCTACAGGTAACAGTAATGCCAACAGCTATCATAAAAAGCTCTGGTCCAAAATTATGGACCGTATTCATGAGGACCTTCCTTACAAGGAATTTTCAATACCCAAAACACTTGTCCAGGCTACTGTATGTTCAAAGTCAGGCAAGCTCGCAATACCCGGTACCTGTGATTCTACTATGGAAGGCAACTGCATCACCACTGAATATTTTACTGCAGATACAGTTCCAACAGAATACTGTGATAATCATATTATTGTGGAAATGTGTGGCGAGAGCGGCGAGATTGCATGCGATGCATGCCCAAGAGAAACTATCTGGGGCAAGGTTTATATCAACAATGTTAACCTCACTCCTGAATCAGGTCCATCAAATGAAACATCATTTATCCTTCCATTTGATGACAGCCAGATGTGCCACATTCATTATGTCCCTCCGGTTGTTGATACTCCGGCTAATCCTGATGAAATTACCGGGGATACTACCACAACAGAACCAGTAACCTCAACTGCTGATGATTCTTCCAGTGATACTGCTGCTGTTACTACAACTCCAAATGCTTCCTCACCGGTTACTCCGGATATCTCAGATGATGAATTTGATTTTCCTTATGATGATGAGGATGCGATGACAAATGAAGGTTAACCTGTTTTAACCAAAATAATACAGCCGTTCCATTTTCTATCATGGAACGGCTGTTTCTCTTAATAAACTGACTTTATATCTATTGTAACTCAAACTTCTGCACAAGTTCGTTTAATGTAACGGCCTGTGCTGCCAGCTCTTCGCTTGTTGCAGAAGTTTCTTCTGCCATGGCCGAATTATCCTGAATGCTCTGTGACATTTCATCCACACCATCACGAATCTGCTTTACACTGTGCATCTGTACTTCTGCTGTCTCTGCTGTCTTCTGAATCATCTCATTGGCAATTTCTACTCTTTCGACTGCCTTATCTAATGATTCAACTACCTCATTTACAAGTGCATTACCTTTTTCAATTTCATTAAGCGATACTCCGATTAAATCACGGGTTGTATTTACAGCATCGGCACTCTGATTTGCAAGGCCGCCAATTTCACCCGCAACTACTGCAAAGCCTCTGCCGGCTTCTCCTGCACGGGCTGCTTCAATTGAAGCATTTAATGATAAGAGATTCGTCTGACCTGCAATATCTTCGATTGTCTTAATAACACCTACTACCTTATTAGAAGCTTCCTGAATCTTATCCATTGCCTCACGCATCATGGACATCTGGCGTTTACTTACCTCCATCATATCAGCGACCTCTTTAGTATAAGCTGCTGACTTCTCAGAATCTTCTTTATTTTCTTCAACCTGCTCCGCTACGGATGTAGCAGTTGCAAGAAGCTCTTCAATTGCTGCTGCCTGTGTTTCACAGCTTTCTGCCATTCCCTGTGCTGCCCTCGCAAGGTCATCACTTCCCGCAGAAACCTGATTCGCACTTGATGTAATTCTGGTCATAACATCAGTCATGGAAGCTGAAATATTATTTAATGCATCCTTTACCTTTGCAAACTCTCCGATATAATTATATTTCAAATGAATGGCCAGTTTTCCATCTGCCATATCTGTAAGAACAGCTGAAATCTCATCAATATAGTCAATATATTCTTTCAATCTGGTAACTGTCTTTTCAATAGAACGTCCCAAATCACCGACCTCATCATCTGTATTTACATTAATCGCTACATTTAAATTGCCATCTGCTAACTGCATTGCCGTCTCATTTAACTCTATAAGCGGACTTACAATTTTACTTACTGTTTTTCCCAGAGTTATGATAATAAATAAAAGTCCACCCACAAGAACTATCAGCAGCATGGTAACTGCCATTATTAACGAAGAATAATACTGTCTATTTGGAATACAGCTAAAAGCCATAAATCCGGTATCACCTACAGGTGATACATAACCATGCTTTTTCTCTCCGTTTATTGTGTATTTCAACCGCTGAGCTTTTCCACTCAAAACTGCCTTATAAACATTATCCGTAAAACCAAGCTCACTGACATTGGCTGAAATCCAGTTTTCATTAGGATGATAAATAAAAGTTCCGTCTGCACCCAGCAGCATGACAAATCCATCTTCACCAATAGTATAGCTTGCCATCAGGTTCATGATAACATCCATCGCGATATCCATTCCCGCAACACCGATGGCATTATCCTTATTGTCATAAATAGGTGCAACTACACTTATAACCGTGTGTCCGGTACCAACATCCACATACGGTGTTGTAAGCATTGTCTGTCCCGTCTGGATACAGGCATACCATTCACGGCTTGTAATTTCAAAACTGGAATCTGAAAAATTGCCATCTGATGCAATTACTGCATTAGCATCAATGTCGCCAATCCATATAGTCTGAATGTTGGCAGCATCCAGTTCTTTCATCTCCTTCATCTCATTCATTACTACACTGTACAGCCTGTTCGCATTCAACTTCTGTCCTTGTCCGGTACTCTTCACAAGCTCTACAAAATTATCATTAACTGCCTGCTGCTCTACCATACGCTCAAATGGTGCAAAATACTTCTCAACCTCTAAGGCAGCCGCTTCCGAATCCTGCCTCAATTCTGTATTGTTAGCATTAGTAAGCAGATTGTAAACTACTACAATTACTAAAACCGTTACCAGAAGCATTACAACTGCCACACTTGTTCCAATCTTACTTTGAATCTTAAATTTGATTCCTCTTTTGTTTTGTTTTTCTGTTTTCTCTCTCAGCATTAACTTTCACTCCTATGTATTGTCCTTAAATATCCATTGATTCTTTCCTTTTTGAAAGAATATTGTCAACTACAGCCTCTGCTACGTCATGCTTACTCATAATCTCAAGCTCTTTTATCTCATTCTCTGTTATAATTGTCACAACATTGGTATCGGTACCAAAGCCTGCTCCCTTAACCTTAAGGTTATTGGCAACAATCATATCCAAATTTTTCTTCTTAAGCTTGACTCTTGAATTGTCGAGCATATTCTCAGTCTCCATGGAAAAACCGCAAATGAACTGTCTTCCCGGTACCTTCTGCTCTCCTATTGTTTTTAATATGTCCTTCGTTCTCTCAAGCTCAATTGTAAGCTCGCCATCCTTCTTCTTTACCTTCTCGTCTGCCGGATTTTTAGGTCTGTAATCAGCTACTGCAGCCGCCTTTATTACAATATCCTGATTTGCGAAATTGTCCGTTACAGCATTATACATATCCTCTGCCGTAACTACATTAATCACATTCACAAACATAGGCGGCTCAATATTTGTCTTACCTGTAACAAGTGTTACCCTGGCACCGCGAAGCATACAGTTTCTTGCAAGCGCATATCCCATCTTACCTGTAGAATGATTGCTTATAAAACGCACGGGGTCAATCTTCTCCATGGTGGGTCCTGCAGTCACAAGTACGTTAAGACCTTCCATATCCTTTTTTTCATATGCGCATTCTCTTATAATATACTGCAAAAGCACATCTTCAGAAGGCATTTTTCCAAGTCCTACATCTCCACATGCAAGAAGTCCTGTATCAGGTGTAATTACTTCATAGCCAAACCTTTTAAGCTTCTCCATATTATCTTCCACAATCGGGTTTGTGTACATCTGCGTATTCATCGCAGGCGCAACAATTTTTTTACACTTACATGCCATAACGGTAGTGGTAAGCATATCATCCGCAATGCCATTGGCTATTTTGCCTATAACATTGGCTGATGCAGGTGCAAGCATTACTACATCTGCAAGCTTCGCAAGTGATACATGCTCAACACTATACTGAAAATTCCTGTCAAAGGTATCAATAAGACATTTATTTCCCGTAAGTGTCTCGAAAGTTATCGGATTAATGAAATTAGTCGCATTCTTAGTCATAAGCACGGTAATGTCAGCATTGAGCTTCTTTAACATGCTTGCAAGACTGGCTATTTTATAAGCTGCTATGCTTCCGGAAACCGCAAGCACAACATGTTTACCTGTTAACATAACGCACCTCCTCTTCTTTATTCTTATCATATATAATTTTGAGGCCCTTTAACAAAAGGTCATCATCTATTATAATTTCATGCTTGCAAAGAGGTATTACTACCTTTGACAGACCACCTGTTGTAACAATGGTTGTCTTATAGCCAAGTTCCTCTTCTATCCTGTCAATCATGCCGTCTATCATGGCTGCCTCACCAAGCAAAAGACCACTCTTCATGCAGTCAACCGTATTCTTGCCAATGGCCTTCTTTGGTGCCTCAAGACTTACCTTATAAAGCTGTGCCGCGTTAGATGCAAGCGCATCCATTGAAAGTCTCACTCCGGGAGCTATGATACCTCCGATGTAGTTTGAATCCCGGTCGATAACTGACATTGTCGTAGCTGTCCCCATATCTATAACTATAAGCGGTGCGCCGTATTCCTTAATACCTGCCACTGCATCCACAATAAGATCGCTTCCCACGGTCTTTGGATTATCCATCTTGATATTAAGTCCGGTCTTTAAGCCCGGTCCTACCACACACGGAGTCTTTGCGATAATCTTTTCTACTGCGCTGATTATTACATTAATAAGCGGTGGCACTACTGAAGAAATAATCGCACCTTCGATATCCTTAATGTCAATCGAATACAGCTCTAAAACAGTCTTAAAGCCCATCGCATACTCAAGTGCAGTCTTTGATTTGTCAGTTGAAAGTCTTTCAACAAAATAAGTCTTTTCATCATCAATACAGCCAATCACAATATTACTGTTACCCATATCTATTGCAAGAATCATATTTACCTCCAAAAATGCCACCAGCAGCCGACAGTCCGTCCCATGACTGCTGTTCTTACATGCTGATGGCACATATTTTAATTGTAGCAATCAGCCATGGCTGAACTGTTACTTTAATTCGACTTCTGTGGGACAAGCTTAAGAAGCACAAGAGCTATCATCGTACCAATTATAACCGCCACAATTGCTTC
>CAZBHM010000036.1:0-16138 GCA_964491975.1 uncultured Lachnospiraceae bacterium
GGTCAAATGGTATGATAGGGGTCTCCAAAACCTTTGGTGGGAGTTCGATTCTCTCGTCCCCTGTTCTTTAGAAGCTTTTAGATTCTTTTGAGGATTTAAGAGCTTTTTATTTTATTTCTTAGGAGAAATTTATGATAATAAAGGAAATACCTAATTTTAATCTGGAACAGATAGCTGATTCGGGACAGTGCTTCAGATGGAAAAAGATTAGTGATAATGATTTAATTAGTAATTATATTGGTGACAGCAGTAACGGCAGCAACACTTACAAGATATTAGCGTATGGAAGATGTCTTTTGGCAACACAAAAAGAAGGTAAGATTTATTTTGATTGTGATGAAGAAGAATTTAATAGTATCTGGCACAAATATTTTGATTTGGATACGGATTATGCAGCAGTTATTGAAAATATAGATGAAAATGATGAGTTTTTGAAGATGGCAGCCCTATATGCAGGTGGAATACGGATTCTCAGACAGGAGCTTTGGGAGATGGTGATTTCCTATATTATTTCACAGAATAATAATATTCCGAGAATTAAAAACAGTATTGAGAAGCTGTGTATGGAATTTGGTGAGGCTGTAAATGAGGATGAATATGGCTTTCCGACAGCTGCAGGGCTTAAGAGCCTGGATATTAAAAACTTTGCAGGTATGGGGCTTGGATACAGGGACAGATACATTGTAGATTTTTTGAAAAATGAATTTGATAATGTGGCAGCTGAGCTTTCAAATAAGGATTATGCATCCTCGATGAAGTATCTTATGGGATTTAACGGTATTGGTAAAAAGGTGGCTAACTGCATATGTCTGTACGGACTTCATAAGGTTGAGGCATGCCCGATAGATACATGGATGAAGAGGATAATAGATGATGAATATAGTGGTATTATGCCGGCTTGGATGAGCGATAAGTATGCGGGCATTTATCAGCAGTATGCATTTTATTATAAGCGATTAATAAACGGAAAGGCATAGATGTACGGATTTTGAAGGGCTGATTTCTTAAGGAGCTTGGTGAAGGTTATGAAAGAGGCAAAGAAGCTTAATGATAAAGCAATGAGGGAAGTTTTATTTGACTATTATGAATCAACCAATGAAAGACTGCGCTTTTTTGAGGAGCTGTGCATAGGAAAAAGCCGTGCCGATGCAATTCTGGTGTGGTGTAATAAAATAATCGGTTTTGAGATAAAAAGTGACAGGGATAATCTTTTAAGGCTTGAAGACCAGATGAAAGATTATACAAGATTTTGCGATGAATGCTATATTGTTACAGGGGATAAACATTTAGAAGAAATACCATTGGTAGTTCCTGAATTTTATGGTATAATCAGAATATATCTTGATGAAGAGGACAAGCCTGTGCTTGATATAATAAGGAATGCAACAAAGGATCCGAAAGAGTCAAAGAGAAGAAAGATAAAGCACCAGATGTCTCTTCTGTGGCGGGATGAAATAGTCCGGATTGCGAAAAATAATAAGGTCAGGCCCATATCGGATAAATCTAAGCCTAAAATAGCGATGATGCTTGCTGATAATATGGAATATGATGATTTGCGGCAGGCAATATGTGAAGAACTTATGGAGCGTGATTATGAGCTTGGGCTTAAGAAGCTTAATGAGATGAAGGCAAAGATGGAACAGTCTAAGGCGAAGAAAAAAGCAAGGAAAAGGGCCGAGCGGCTTTTGGCAAAAGGAAGGTAAGTCTTTATGAAGAGAAGTATGGAATTTAAGATGGAAAGGGAAGGCCTTGTAAATGTCGGTGATGAGGTTGAAATCAGCGAAGGTCAGCTTCCTAAGAGCTATTATTATGTTGTAGAGCCGGCAGTTGCAATGTCAGGCAATTATCCGTTTTCAGAGAGACTTCTTGAAAGAAAGGGTATTATTACGAAGATAGAGCAGAATGAAAAGGGTTTTTATGTGACGGTGGAATTTAATATTGAATATTAGGAGGTGTTTTTGTGTACGATAAACTTACAAAATCTGATATAGATAAGATGCAAAAGGAGGTGGAACACCGAAAGCTTGTTGTAAGACAGGAAGCTATTGAGGCTGTAAAGGAAGCAAGGGCGCAGGGAGATTTAAGTGAGAACTTTGAGTATTATGCGGCTAAACGTGAGAAGAATATGAACGAGAGCAGAATAAGATATCTTGAGAAGATGATTAAGACTGCAAAGATTGTCTCAGATGACTCAAAGGAAGGCGAGGTTGGCATTAATAATAAGGTTTCGCTGTATTTTGAAGATGATGATATTACGGAGGAGTATAAGCTTGTAACTAATGTAAGAGCCAGCTCACTTAATAATCTTATAAGTCTTGAGTCACCACTTGGTAAGGCGGTCATGGGAAAGCAGGTTGGTGACCGCGTATCCGTAAAGGTAAATGATTCTGACAGTTATTATGTTGTTATCAAAGCAATAGATAATTCTACGGACGATTCAACGGACGAAATACGAAGATATTAGAAAAGGAGTAGTATTATGGAAGAAAAAAGAGAATGTTCAAGTACAACATGTACCAAGGAAAGTTGTGAGGGCTGTCCTTCTAAGCAGAATCCGCAGAGCTTTTTGGAGGAAACAGCAGAATTTAACAATATTAAGAAGGTTATTGGTGTTGTAAGCGGTAAGGGCGGTGTAGGTAAGTCGTTTGTTACGGCATCTCTTGCGGCAGCACTCAGAAAAAAGGGCTATAAGGTAGGAATTATGGATGCAGACATAACGGGACCATCCATTCCTAAGATGTTTGGAGTACATGATAAGGCAGAGGGTTCAGAGCTTGGTATTCATCCGGTCTTAACAAGGGATGGTATTAAGATGATTTCCGTTAATCTTTTACTTGAGGATGAAGAGGCTCCGGTAATCTGGAGAGGTCCGGTTATTGCCGGTGTTGTAAAGCAATTCTGGAAGGATGTGGTCTGGGAGGAGCTTGATTATCTGCTTGTGGATATGCCTCCGGGAACAGGGGATGTTCCACTTACCGTATTCCAGTCAATTCCGGTTGATGGAATTGTTGTAGTAACTTCACCGCAGGAGTTAGTAAAGCTTATTGTTAAGAAGGCATATAATATGGCACTTAAGATGAATATTCCGGTGCTTGGACTTGTGGAAAATTACAGCTATCTTGAATGTCCTGACTGTGGTAAGAAGCTTAGCGTGTTTGGCGAAAGTAAGGTAGATTCCGTGGCAGAGGAGTTTGGTGTAAAAGCTGTTGCAAAGCTTCCTATTGTTCCTGAATGGGCAGCCATGGTTGATAATGGTGCATTTGAAGATATAGACAATCCATATATTGATTCAATTGTAAAAGCAATATTATAGTAAAAAGACTATCGTTCAGAGGACTGGACGATAGTTTTTTTGCTTTACAATCGAACATATGTGTGGTACAATGAAGGTGGAACATATATTCGAGGTGCGAAACTATGTATGATATGATGATACCGGGTGATATGGGAATTGGTGAGAAGCTTAAGATTCTCACTGATGCGGCAAAGTATGATGTGGCATGTACTTCAAGCGGTGTTGATAGGAAGGGAAAGAAGGATGCGATAGGTAATGCTGCGGCATGTGGAATATGCCATAGCTTCGCGGCTGATGGGAGATGCATTTCACTTCTTAAGATTCTGCTTTCCAATGAGTGTGTATTTGACTGTAAATACTGTATTAACCGCTCGGGAAATGATGTGCCGAGAGCAACATTTACACCTGATGAGGTGTGCAGGCTTACCATAGAGTTTTACAGACGTAATTATATAGAAGGACTTTTTTTAAGCTCAGGGATTGTTAAGAGTCCTAACCATACGATGGAGCTTATTTATCAGACGATACGCAGACTGCGTGAAGAGTATCATTTTAACGGATATATACATGTTAAGGCAATTCCGGGAGCAGATAAGGAGCTTATTGAGAAGGCCGGTTTTATAGCTGACAGAATGAGTATCAACCTTGAGCTTCCTACGGCAGAGGGCCTTCGTAATCTTGCTCCACATAAGACACGCAAGACGATTCTTGGGCCGATGCGGCAGATTCAGACTGGAATTGAGGCTAACAGGAACGAGCTTACGCTTTACCGGCACGCCCCGCAGTTTGTGCCGGCGGGTCAGAGTACGCAGATGATAATAGGTGCTACACCAGAGAATGATTTTCAGCTTATGACCGTGGCAGAGGCTTTGTATAATAATTATAGTCTTAAGCGGGTTTTTTATTCTGCGTTTGTTGCGGTTAATAAGGATAAGATGCTTCCTGACACGACTGAGGGGCCGATGCTTTTGCGGGAACACAGGCTTTATCAGGCAGACTGGCTACTCAGATGTTATGGCTTTACGTCAGGTGAACTTCTTAGCGAAGAACGGCCTAATTTTAATGTGCTGCTTGACCCTAAGGCGGACTGGGCAGTAAGACATCTTGAGTATTTTCCGGTGGAGGTAAATAGGGCAGATTATAATATGCTGTTACGTGTACCCGGAATAGGAGTGCGTTCGGCGAGAAGAATAGTTACGGCAAGAAGAAGCACGGAGCTTGGTTTCGATGAGCTTAAGCGGCTTGGCGTAGTCCTTAAGAGGGCAGCATATTTTATTACCTGTAAGGGACGGATGATGTATCCGGTGCGCATTGAAGAGGATTCCATTACGAGACATTTAATTTATGATGACAGAAAGAAGCTTTTAGAGCTTCAGAACGGTAATGAACTAAGGCAGATGAATCTTTTTGACGATTATCATATTAATGTGCCGCCTGTAGTTGAGGAAAGAAAGAGTGCTGTTTTTGGAGAGATGTAATGATGTCAGGGATTATGGAAGAATTTAAAACGGTTTTTATTTGTGAGGATGAGTTTGTATCGATTATGACGGCAGTATATGATGCGTGGGCATGGAGTATTGGCAAAGGACATGATAAGGTACACATTGAACTTTACGGAAAGGAGGACTATACTCTTTTTACAGAATATATTGATATTAAGGCTGATGAAGAAAAATGTAAAAAGGTTGTGCGTTCTGTGAAGAATAAGATTTCGGAGGATGTATTTGGAGAGATATTTCTGGCAACGCTTTCTGATAAGCCTGATAAAGCAGAGGCAATATATCATTTTCTTACAGTGGCATTCAGGGAGGGTGGCAAGGTACTTTCGATGCTTGGGGACAGTAAGGTTATGAGGCTTTTTGAAATTGTAAGATATGTTAAGCGTGAATGGGGCTATTCGAGAGAGTTTTTGCGGTTTTCAGAGCTTAAGAGTGGTGCGCTTTTTGCTAAAATTAAGCCGAATAATGATGTTGTTACACTTATGGCACCACATTTTGCGGACAGGTTTCCGGGAGAAAACTGGATGATTTATGACGAGGGAAGAAAAAAGGCAGTCATTCACCCAAAGGGTGGCGGATGGTTTGTAACTGCTGCGGATGATATTTCGCTTGATGATGTTAATTATGCTGAGGATGAAGAAGAATATCAGAAGCTTTGGAAGACGTTTTTTAATACGGTTGCGATTAAAGAGAGAACAAATTATAAGCTGCAAAGACAGGTTATGCCTTTACGATATCGCGGAAATGTGGTAGAGTTTTAAGAGGCAGTGAATAAGTATTCCTGATTCCTGCCTGCTTAGAAATGTTAAAAGGGTGATTTGGTGAAGAATATAATCAGGATTTCAGTGCGCAATCTTGTAGAATTTATAATGCGTGGCGGTGACATAGATAATAGATTTGCATCTTTTGATAAGGATGCAATGATTGCAGGAAGCAGGATACACCGTAAGATACAGCGTTCGATGCCAGAAAGCTATACGGCAGAGGTGCCGCTTAAGTTTCAGGTTGAGTTTGATGAGTATATTTTGCAGATAGAGGGCAGAGCTGACGGGATTATGGTGGACGAGACGGTGCGCATGAAAGAAGCAGCTATTGTGAATGTTACTGAAGTATGTATTGATGAGATAAAGGGAATTTACAGGGAACTTTCATATGTTACTGAGCCGGTTGCGGTACATAAGGCACAGGCCATGGTTTATGCATATATCTATGCCATGCAGAACGGACTTGATTTAATCGGAGTACAGATGACGTATTGTAATATTGAGACGGAGGATATTAAGCGGTTCAGATACAATTATGATATAGAAGAGCTTAAGTCCTGGTTTGACGGAGTAATAAGGGAGTATTCTAAGTGGTCGGATTTTCAAAATTCGGAAAGAATCAGGCGGAATAGTTCGATTAAGCAGATAAAAGAGTTTCCATTTAAGTACAGACCGGGGCAGCGGGGACTGGCTGTTTCGGTATACAGGGCGGTTGAATGGAAAAAGCGGCTTTTTATTCAGGCACCTACAGGTGTAGGCAAGACCATATCCACAGTATTTCCGGCAGTTAAGGCTATGGGAGAAGAATGTGGTGAAAAGATATTTTATCTTACGGCGAAGACTATTACAAGAAGTGTGGCTGAGGAAGCCTTTAACATACTGAGAGCACAGGCAGGTCTGTATTTCAGGACTATAACCATAACAGCTAAGGAAAAAATATGTCTGTGTGAGCAGACAGAGTGTAATCCTGTGAAATGTCCGTATGCAAAAGGACATTATGACAGAGTTAATGAGGCAATGTATGATATGCTTACCTGCGAAACGGCTATAGGCAGGGAGAAAATTGTGGAGTATGCACTTTTGCATAAGGTCTGTCCTTTTGAACTGTCACTTGACATTACGAACTGGGCAGATGGTATCATATGTGATTATAATTATGTATTTGACCCGAATGTCAGACTTAAGAGGTATTTCTCGGAAGGAATGCAGGGCGAGTATATTTTTCTGATAGATGAAGCACATAATCTTGTGGAAAGGGCAAGACAGATGTATAGTGCAAGCCTTTACAAGGAAGACTTTCTTGCAGTAAAGCGCATTGTTGGTTCACTCGACCGTAATGTTACTAAGTATCTTGAGGCATGCAACAGAAATCTTCTTGAGCTTAAAAGGGAATGCGTGAATGGATATGAAGTACTGCCTAATGCCGGCACATTTTTAATTAATCTTATGCGGCTTGTAGAAAAAATGGAGATATTCATGGAGGAGAACAAGGAGTTTGAAGGAAGAAAGGAAGTCCTTGACTTTTATTTTGATGCAAAATTTTTTGCTGCGGTTGGTGAAACTTTGGATGATAATTACAGGGTGTATACAGAGCTTACGGAAGACGGGCGCTTTATGATAAGACTTTTTTGCGTTAATGTTGCGCCTAATCTGCGAAGCTGTATAGATAAGGGCAGAAGTACGATATTTTTTTCTGCAACGCTTTTACCGGTCACGTATTATAAGGATATGTTAAGCGGTGACAGAGATGATTGTGCGGTATATGTGGATTCACCGTTTGATACCTCAAAGCGTATACTCTTAATAGCCTCAGATGTAAGCAGCAGGTACACAAGACGAGGTGATAATGAGTATGCAAAAATTGCGGAGTATGTAAAAGTGATGTCTGCTGCAAAAAAAGGAAATTATATGGTGTTTTTTCCTTCATATGCAATGATGCAGGCGGTCTATGAATGCTGTGCGGCGGATAATGGTGAGAATGTATCTTATATATTGCAGGAGAGCTGTATGACAGAATATGAAAGGGAGGAGTTTCTTGGATTTTTTGAGACTGAAAGAGCAAATTCTCTTGTTGCTTTTTGCGTTCTGGGCGGCATTTTTTCGGAAGGCATTGATTTAAAGAATGAGCGTCTTATAGGGGTCTTGATTGTGGGAACAGGCCTTCCGATGATATGTACGGAGAGAAAGATACTTAAGGATTTTTATGATGAGCAGGGTGGCTTTGGCTTTGAGTATGCATATCGTTTTCCGGGAATGAATAAAGTGCAGCAGGCGGCCGGAAGGGTTATAAGGACTGACGAGGATGAAGGTGTGATTTTCTTGCTAGATGACAGATTTCTTCAAAGAGAATATAGGGAAATGTTTCCAAAAGAATGGAATGATTACAGGAAAGTGGATGTATTTAAGGCAGCTTCTGAGCTTGAAAATTTTTGGGCTGATAAAAGGATGTAGTATTTTATAAAAACTTTGTTAAATTTTTTACAAAGTGCTAAAAAAGCGTTAAAGTACTGTACTTTTTTCGTGAAATGTGCTAGAATATAAGCAGATAATTAATTACGATGTCTGCGTGTAAGACTGGATTGGAGGGCACATATGAATCAGGACAAAAAGGATAAAAAAGACAGGGCTATTGCAAAAGTATATGCTACCAGAGAAAAGGAAAACGCAAGAATTGCAAAGCAGGCTGAAAAGGCGGATAGGGCTGCAAAGAAGCAGGCAGACAGAGCGGCAAAGCGTGCCGCAAAAGAAGACGGGGCAGCAACACAGGCAGTGGTCGTAACAGAAAAGAAAGAGAAAAAGGTTTGGAGTGTTAACGTGGTAAAAGAAAGTATTAAAAAGAAAAAAAATGGAACAGAGAATAATAAGGAGGTTAAGCCGTTTAGTACAAAGTTACAGAAGCTTCTTGGAATAAGAACCTTGCTTATTGCAAGTTTTGTTATTCCGGTAATATTTATTGTTGTCGTAGGTGTTACGGCGTATTCAAAGTCAGCTGACGGGCTTACTGCAAGTTATGAGAACAGTGTGTTAAGCAGTATGGAAGTGGCTGCGGACTTCTTGAATTTTGGATTTGATCTTACTAAGTCAGCGGTGCTTAAGTATTCGTTTGACAGTGATTTGCGTTCGTATACACTTGGTATGAAGGGTGAACGTGATGAGACAACTGAGCAGCTTCCGCCTGCGGCACAGGCTATAGCATCTGAATTTAGAACAACTATAAGCAGTGAACAGTCTGCTAATAAGTTTATTAAGAATATACATATTATTCCAAATTCAAAGCTTAGCATCATTTCTACAACCGGTCAGTCAAAGGCCGGTGTGTTTGACGAATATGTTGCGGAAGAGGGTGCTTTCCTTCTTGAAGGACAGGGCGAAGGCTGGGTAGGTGAGCATGCTTATATTGATACGAATGTAGGTGTCAGCTCACTTGGTTATGCATGCGCATATGTAAGAACATTTAATCACAGGGGAGCATGTGTTATTGGTGACGTATCGAAGGATGAAGTGGTAACCGTGCTTGAAAGTATCGGGCTTGAAGATGGAGCCATGCTTGCTTTTATTACGGCAGACGGAAAAGAAACGAGCATTACAGGTGAAGAGTACAATATTTCCGCATATCCGGTATATAATGAGTTTGCAGCGGCCGATGAAACAAGTGGATATAAATATACGTCAATTGATGGAGAGGAATATCTCTTTTTATATGCAAGATGTGAGATTAATAATGCGGCAATCTGTGCCATGGTTCCTAAGGCAGAGGTAATTGCAGCAGCAGAATCCATAAAGGGTTCAACAATTTTACTTACTTTTGTTGCATGCGTTATATCAGCTGCAATTGGACTTATTATTGCAACAAGCATGAGCAGGGTAATTGACAGAATTGTAAGCGTACTTGAGAAGCTTTCACAGGGTGATCTTACAGTGAAGCTTAATGTGCGAAGCAGGAATGAGTTCGGAATGCTTGCACATTCAGTTAATGATACTGTTAATAATATGAGAAATCTTATTGAGAAGGTTTCAGGTATTACAGGAACAGTTAATGAATCAGCAGACAGAATGTTAGCTATATCAGATGAGGTTGTGGTAACTACATCTAATATTACGACTGCTATTAATGAGATTGATATAGGTATCGGACAGCAGGCAGAGGATGCACAGGACTGCTTCCATCAGATGGATGAGTTATCAGGTAAGATAGGTGTTGTTGATGATGACGTTAAGAATATGCATAATCTTGCGAAGGGTACTGTGGATATGATTAATAATGGTGTTTCTACCATTGGTGAGCTTGAGAAGAGTTCAGAATATACTACAGAGATGACTAAAGAGGTTATGGAAGAGGTTAAGGCACTTGAAACACAGTCATTGTCAATTGAACAGTTTATTGGAATTATTAATGACATAGCAAGTCAGACAAACCTGCTTTCACTTAATGCTTCGATTGAGGCAGCACGTGCCGGAGAGGCCGGAAGAGGCTTTGCGGTAGTAGCAGAGGAAATCCGTAAGCTTGCAGACGGTTCAATGAGTGCAGCGGGTGAGATTAAGAAGGTTGTAGATTCTATTAAGGTTCAGACTGCTGAAACGGTTAAGTCAACACTTAAGTCAGAACAGATTGTAAAAGAACAGGCTGATATTGTTGCAAGAACCAATAAGGCATTTGAGGATATGAATGAAAGTGTACGTACACTTCTTGACAAGCTTGGTGAAGTTGAGAAGAATGTAAAAGATATGGATGGCAGTCGTGTGGCAACACTTGATGCGATTGAAAGTATTTCAGCAGTTTCAGAGCAGACAGCAGCATCGTCTAATGTGGTTAATGAGACTATCATTAATCAGAAGGAAAGTGCTATTACACTTGAAGGTGCAGCGAAAGATTTACAAAATAAAATTAATGAGCTTGCAGCGGCACTTACTTTCTTTAAAATTTAGTAAATAAATAATGCTTGAAATAACATAAGATATATTGTATGATATATCTTATGTTGTTTTGCGTAATAAAAGTCAATACAAAATACGGAGGTCACATATGAGCGGTGTTAAACGAGTGTATGTAGAGAAAAAATCACCTTTCGACGGAAAGGCGAGAGAATTATCAGAAGAGATTAAGGGTTATCTTGGAATTGACACGGTAGAAAAGGTAAGAGTGCTGATTCGCTATGATGTTGAGAATATTTCAGAGGAAGTATTTGAACAGTCATGTACGACTGTTTTTTCAGAGCCGCCTGTTGATATTCTTTACAAAGAGGAATTTGCTGTTTCTGACAATACAAGAGTATTTTCAGTAGAATACCTGCCCGGACAGTTTGATCAGAGAGCGGATTCAGCGGTACAGTGTGTTAAGTTCCTTAAAGAGGATGAGGAACCGGTTATAAAGACAGCGGTTACTTATGCCATCACAGGAACGCTTACAGATGATGAATTCGATAAGATTAAGAGATATTGCATTAATCCGGTGGATTCAAGAGAGACCGGAATGGCGAAACCTAAGACACTCATTACGGTTTTTGATGAGCCTGCAGATGTAAGTATATTTGAAGGCTTTATAACCATGCAGGAAGCAGAGCTTAAGGAATTATATGCTTCGCTTGGTCTTGCCATGACATTCAAGGATTTTCTTCATATCAGAAACTATTTTGAGAATGAAGAAAAGCGTAATCCTTCCATGACAGAAATTCGCGTGCTTGATACATATTGGTCAGATCACTGCCGTCATACGACATTTTCGACAGAACTTAAGGATATTACTTTTGAAGAAGGTTTTTATAAAAATGAACTCGTAGACACATACGAGGAATACATGAAAGACAGAGAGAGCATTTTTAAGGGTAGAAAGGACAAGTTTGTCTGTCTTATGGATCTTGCTCTTATTGCCATGCGAAGATTGAAGGCTGAGGGCAAGCTTAAAGATCAGGAAGAATCAGATGAGATTAATGCGTGCAGTATAGTTGTACCGGTTACAATTGATGGTGTAGAGGAAGAGTGGCTTGTTAACTTTAAGAATGAAACACATAACCACCCGACTGAAATTGAGCCGTTTGGTGGCGCTGCCACATGTCTTGGCGGTGCAATCAGGGACCCGCTTTCAGGAAGAACCTATGTGTATCAGGCAATGCGTGTTACAGGCGCTGCTGACCCTACTGTATCCATTGATGATACATTAAAGGGTAAGCTTCCACAGAAGAAGCTTGTAAGGGGTGCAGCTAACGGTTACAGCTCGTATGGTAACCAGATTGGACTGGCAACAGGCTATGTTAAGGAGATTTATCATCCGGACTATGTGGCTAAGCGTATGGAAATTGGTGCAGTTTTAGGTGCAGCCCCAAGAAAGAGTGTAATTCGTGAAACCTCAGATCCGGGAGATATTATAATTCTTCTTGGCGGACGTACAGGCCGTGACGGATGCGGCGGTGCAACAGGCTCTTCAAAGGTGCACACAGAGGCTTCCATAGAGACCTGCGGTGCAGAGGTTCAGAAAGGTAATGCGCCTACAGAACGTAAGTTACAGCGTTTATTCAGAAGACATGAGGTAAGCCGTCTTATTAAGAAATGTAATGACTTTGGCGCTGGTGGTGTTTCAGTAGCCATTGGCGAGCTTGCAGACGGTCTTAATATTAATCTTGATATGGTTCCTAAGAAATATGCAGGTCTTGATGGTACGGAGATTGGTATTTCAGAATCACAGGAGCGTATGGCAGTAGTAGTAGATTCTAAGGATGTCGAGGAATTTATGAAGTATGCCAAAGAAGAAAATTTAGAGGCTACAAAGGTTGCAGTCGTAACTGAAAGTCCGAGACTTGTAATGAACTGGAGAGGTAAGGAGATAGTTAATATTTCACGAGCTTTCCTCGATACCAACGGTGCGCATCAGGAGACTAATGTAATCGTTGAGATGCCATCAAAGGAAGGCAGCTATTTTAACAGAAAGCCTGTAGAGGATGTTAGGACAAAGTGGCTTGATATGCTTTCGGATCTTAATGTGTGCTCACAGAAGGGACTTGTTGAGATGTTTGACAGTTCAATTGGAGCGGGCAGTGTCCTTATGCCTTATGGCGGTAAGTATCAGCTTACAGAGACACAGGCGATGGTTGCAAAGCTTCCGGTGCTTAAGGGCAAAACGGATACGGTAACAATGATGAGCTATGGCTTTGACCCATACCTTTCGAGCTGGAGTCCATACCATGGAGCAATTTATGCGGTTGTTGAATCTGTTGCGAGAATTGTTGCAGCAGGTGGTGATTATAAGAAGATTAGATTCACATTCCAGGAGTACTTCCGCAGAATGACAGAGGATCCAAAGCGCTGGAGCCAGCCTTTTTCAGCACTTCTTGGCGCATACAAGGCACAGATAGGATTCGGACTTCCTTCAATCGGCGGCAAGGACAGTATGTCAGGTACATTTAATGATATAGATGTGCCTCCGACACTTGTATCATTTGCAGTTGATGTGGCAAATTATCAGGATATAGTGACACCTGAGCTCAAGGCGGCAGGTAATAAATTAGTTTTATTCAAAATTGAAAAAGATAATATGGATGTACCTGTATTTGAGTACCTTCATAAAATGTATGAGGCCATTCATGCACTTACCGGCAGCGGTGCGATATCTGCGGCATATGCGCTTGATGCCAATGGTATTGCAGCGGCACTTAGTAAGATGGCATTTGGTAATAAGCTTGGCTTTAAGATATATGACAGCGTTGCGGCAGATGAGCTCTTTGCAGCGGGCTTTGGTAATATTGTGGCTGAAATGGGCAGCGTGGATGCACTTGACAATGCCGGAATAGCTTATGAGATTATCGGTGAGGTTACAGATTATGCTGCCATTACATATAAAGATATGACAATTTCCATAGATGAGGCGATAAATGTATGGAGCAGCAAGCTTGAACAGGTATTCCCTACAAAGGCAGACAAGGCTTTGAAGACACCTGTTAATACAACTCTTTACGATACTGACAAAATTTACATATGTAAGAATAAAGTGGCAAAGCCAACAGTGTTTATTCCTGTCTTTCCCGGTACAAACTGTGAGTATGACAGTGCGAAGGCATTTGAGCGTGCAGGTGCAGAGAATGTTATCGTAAAAGTTTTCAGAAACTTAACTGCAGGCGATATCAGAGAGTCAGTTGATGAATTTGAGAAGGCTATTAACCAGGCGCAGATTATTATGTTCCCGGGCGGCTTTAGTGCAGGTGATGAGCCGGATGGTTCAGCGAAGTTCTTTGCGACAGCTTTCCGCAATGCGAAGATGAAGGAAGCAGTAGAAAAACTTCTTAACGAGAGAGATGGTCTTGCACTTGGTATCTGTAATGGCTTCCAGGCACTTATTAAGCTTGGACTTGTTCCGAATGGTGAGATTACAGGACAGAATGCGGATTCACCTACATTAACATTTAATACAATTAACCGCCATATATCAAAGATGGTATATACCAAGGTTGTCAGCAATAAGTCCCCATGGCTTTCACTTGCAGACCTTGGCGGAGTATATGCTAACCCGGCTTCACATGGTGAAGGACGTTTTGTTGCAAATGATGAATGGCTTAAGAAGCTTTTTGCAAACGGACAGGTTGCTACACAGTATTGTGATATTGAAGGTAATGTTTCAATGGATGAAGAATGGAACATTAATGGTTCATACTGTGCGATTGAGGGTATTACAAGTCCGGATGGCCGTGTATTTGGCAAGATGGCACATTCAGAGCGCAGGGATATGGCTGTTGCCATGAATATCTATGGTGAACAGGACTTAAAGATATTTGAAGCAGGTGTTAAATACTTCAAGTAAAGGATGAGATTTAATGATAGATTTTCGTGAGGTTACACTTGATGATATTGAATGGATTCGTGAGTGCAACAGAAAGTCGAAAATAATTGGAAGTGAATATGCTGCAGGCACACTGTTTTTGTGGGCCTCAGCATATCATATTAAGGTTGCAGATGTCGGAGGCATGTGCTGCGTGCTTGATGATTTCGATACGGATAAAAGATATGTATTCCCATTTGGTGAGGGAGATAAGAAAGCTGTTATCGAAGAGCTTATTAAGGATGCAAAAGAACGTGGTGTAAGATTTGATTTATACGGTGTTACTGAAAGCTCTAAAAAGGAGCTCGAAAGAATGTTTCCGGAAAAATTTGAGTTCGGTGACAGAAGGGCTGACTGGGATTATGTCTATTCCGTGGAAAAGATGACATCGCTTTCAGGCAGAAAGCTTCATGGTAAGCGTAATCATATTGCCAGATTTAAGGACAATGAGAACTGGCAGTTTGAGATGATTTCTGAGAATAATTTTGATGAGTGTCTTGCCATGAACAAAGAGTGGTGTGATTTGTACGGGGCAGGTAAGGATGATACCATTGATAAAGAGAAGTGTGCGGTAAAGAAGGCATTTGACAACTACCGGGCACTTGGGCTTGTAGGCGGACTTTTAAGGCTTGATGGAAGGGTTATTGCATATACTCTTGGTGAGCCGCTTACAGAGGATGTATTTCTTATACACTTTGAGAAAGCATTTGCAGATATTCAGGGCGCATACCCCATGATTAATCAGCAGTTTGTACAAAATTGCTTACAAGATTACAAATTTGTTAACAGAGAAGAGGATATGGGAGATGAAGGTTTAAGAAAAGCCAAGATGTCCTATTATCCTGAGATATTACTTGAAAAATTCGTGGCCTTTGATGTTTATGATAAAGGAGAGTAATATGATTGAACGGGCACATTTTCCGGAAGATAAAGAAGATATTATCAGATTGTGGAGTGTATGCTTTGGTGATGCCGGGCATTATATTGAGTTCTTTCTTGATAATCTTCCCCCGGAGAATGTGCTTTTTGTGTATAAGTATGAGAGAAATATTGCAGGAATGTTTATAATTATGCCTGCCAGAATTATATATACAATAAATGGAAATAAAAAACGTAGGTTAATTTATTATGTATATGCAGTAGGTGTTGACCCGGGAAAAAGAGGTCGGGGCATTGCAGAAAAAATGCTTGAATTTGCTCGTGAATATGCGGCTTTGAGGGGTGCGGAGCTTTGCCTAGTTCCGGCAACTGAGAAGCTTGGCAAATACTATGCAAAAAGAGGGTTTAATAAATTCTTTGAGCATCTTACGAAACCGGCTTTAACAGAAGCTGATATTATGGATAAAGCTTCCGGAATGATAGAAATAAACGGTATAAAGGATGCACCCTTGCTTAACAGGTATATTGATGAGCTGTATTTTAAACGATTAGAGGCATTAGATGATAAAACGTCGATTTTCTGGGATGTTAATAATTTTAAATTTGCACTTATTGAGCATCTGTACGTGGGTGGAAGGATATATATTAAAGCTGATGACTCAGGTACGGACGGATTTTGGTATATTGTTTTAAGAAAAGGAGAGAATGGCTTTTTTGTTAGAGAGGCAATGGATGTTTCGGGTGAGCTTACGGGGACGTTCGGGCTTTGCATGATGATTACTGACAATATGAGCTATGGAAAAGAACTTATTAATGCAGATAATGATAAATATGTCAATTTTTGCTTTGATTAAGTATAAAATAAAACATTTAATGATTTAGAAATAATTGCTATAAT
>CAZBHM010000037.1:0-16060 GCA_964491975.1 uncultured Lachnospiraceae bacterium
TGGTGGTGGTTCTGCAATGGATGCTGCAAAAATTATGTGGGTACTTTACGAACATCCCGAAGCAGACTTCCTTGATATGGCAATGCGCTTTGTAGATATCAGAAAGAGAACCTACACTTTCCCGAAGATGGGTGAAAAAGCATATTTTATCGCAATTCCGACATCAGCCGGTACAGGTTCGGAGGTGACACCGTTTGCGGTTATTACAGATGAAAAGACGGGTGTAAAGTATCCGCTTGCTGATTATGAGCTGATGCCTGACATGGCTATTATTGATGCGGACCTCCATATGAGCGCACCGAAAGGACTTACGGCTGCATCCGGTATTGATGCTGTCACACATGCACTTGAGGCATATGTGGCAATGCTTGCAACAGATTATACGGATGGTCTTGCAATTCAGGCTCTTAAGACTATTTTTGAATATCTGCCGCGTGCTTATGAGAATGGCCAGACAGACTATGTTGCACGGGAAAAGATGGCTAATGCAGCTACAATGGCAGGTATGGCATTTGCAAATGCGTTCCTTGGTGTATGTCATTCAATGGCGCATAAGCTAGGTGCTTTTCATCATCTGCCACATGGTGTTGCCAATGCACTTATGATAGATGAGGTTATTCGTTTTAATTCAAGTGAGACACCTGTAAAGATGGGAACATTTTCACAGTATGCTTATCCTCATGCAAGAAGCCGCTATGCAGAGATTGCGGATTCACTTGGAATAAAGGGTAAGACTGAGGAAGAAAAAGTTTGTAATCTTATAGAGGCTATTGATGAGTTAAAGGAGAAGGTTGGCATTAAGAAGACTATCCGGGATTATGGAGTTGATGAGGCTGATTTCTTGGAAAGACTTGATGAAATGACAGAACAGGCATTTGATGATCAGTGTACCGGTGCAAATCCACGTTATCCGTTAATGAGCGAGATTAAGCAGATGTTCCTCAATGCTTACTACGGCACACATGAAAACGTATAAAAGGAGGCATATGACATGAATTTAGAACAGGTAATTGCAGTAAGAAGCGGTAAAACAGTTTATCGTGACGGTGATAAAGTGATTAAGGTGTTTGATGAGGATTATTCCAAGGCAGATGTTCTTAATGAAGCGCTTAACCAGGCAAGAGTAGAATCTTCAGGGCTTAATATTCCGGGAATTTGTGAAGTTACTACAATAGACGGCAGATGCTGGGCAATTGTGTCAGAATATGTTGAGGGTGAAACTTTGGCTTCACTCATGGAAAAAAATCCTGATAAGCTTGATGAATATCTTAACATGTTTGTGGATTTGCAGATGGAAATGCATACAAAGAAGGTACCTCTTCTTAATAAGCTTAAGGATAAAATGAATGCAAAAATAAGTGCAACCACGCTTGATGCAACCACAAGATATGAACTTCATACAAGACTTGAGGGAATGCCTAAGCATACAAAGCTTTGCCATGGTGATTTTAATCCTTCTAATATAATAGTTAAGCCGGATGGAAGCCTTTATATTCTTGACTGGTCACATGCCACACAGGGTAATGCTTCTGCGGATGTTGCAAGAACTTATCTCTTATTCATGCTGGGAGGTGAGAAGGAGCTTGCAGAAAAATATCTTAATCTTTTTTGCAAAAAGAGTGATACAGCCAAACAGTACATTCAGAAATGGATGCCAATAGTTGCAGCTTCACAGTCAGTTAAGTCAAAGACTGAGGAAAGAGAATTTTTACTTTCATGGACCAATGTAGTGGATTATGAATAAAAAAGGAAAGGCGGTCAGTTTGTGGCCGCTTTTTGATTTACAGGTTAAGTTAAAGATTTATAAAAATACATTTATATTTTATTAAAAGTGTGGTAGAATGGACTTAACTATAAATATATGGAGGATTGCTATGAGAAAGTTTAGAAGAGTTACAGCATTTTCTATGGCTGCGGTGATGGCAGCTACTATGCTTACTGCATGTAATAATGCGGATAATGCAGAAACAACAACTACAGCAGGCATTACTACGACAGCAGATGCTGCTGCTACAACAACAACTGCTACAACTGCAGCACCGGAAACAACTACTACAAAAGTGACTGAGACACAGCAGCAGACATCAACCACTACCGTTAAGGAGCCGGAGACAACAACTAAAGCCCCTGAGGTTGAGAAAACACCGCAAAAGGGTGAAATTCAGGTATTTACGCAGAGTGCTGATACAGTTGCGCTTAATGAACAGCTTTGGAACAACAGAGAGTTTACAACACGCCAGATGGAGATGCTTGACAGAGGCTTAGTGGCTGTTAAGACAGATGAAGGTGTATTTGTATCCTGGAGATGGCTTGGATATGAAGCTTCAACTGTTAAGTACAATCTTTACAGGGATGGTAAGAGAGTTAATGCATTTACGCTTAATGTAACTAACTATATGGATACACTTGGAACAGCTGACAGCAAGTATCAGGTTGCCGCTGTTGTTGATGGTGTTGAGCAGGAAAAATGTGATGCGGTAAGTGTCTGGGGTAATTCATATCTTGAGATTCAGCTTGATAAGCCTGTTGCCTATACTGTAAAGGGTAACGTGAGCAGGACGGCAGAATATGAGCCTAATGAGACAAGTATTGCTGATCTTGACGGCGATGGTGAGTATGAGATTGTACTTAAATGGTCACCTACGGATGCACAGGATAATTCCAAGGGAGGATTTACAACGCCTACAATTCTTGATGCATACAAGATGGATGGAACTAAGATGTGGAGAATAAATCTTGGTTATAACATAAGGTCGGGAGCACATTATACACAGTTTATGGTATATGATCTTGATGGTGACGGTAAGGCTGAGGTTGTATGTAAGACAGCTGACGGTACTACTGATAATGCAGGAAATGTTGTAGGTGATAAGGATGCTTACTGGCCTAACGGAAGCGGATACGTTCTTGATGGTCCGGAGTATCTGACTGTTTTTAATGGTGAAACAGGTACAATTATCGATACAATTGAATATGAGGTAGGAAGAGGCAAGGTATCAGACTGGGGTGACAGTTATGGTAACCGAGTAGACAGATTCCTTGCATGTGTTGCATATCTTAATGGCAAGACGCCAAGTGTTGTTATGTGCAGAGGCTATTATACAAGAGCATATCTTGTGGCTTATAATCTTGTGGATGGCAAGCTTCAGAAGGTATGGAGCTTTGATTCTAATGATGAGGGCAATGGTGCGGCTGCCGGACAGGGTAATCACAGCGTTGCGGTTGCAGATGTAGATATGGATGGCAGGGATGAGATTATTTATGGTTCAGCTGCCATTGATGATGATGGTACACTCATGTATTCAACAGGACTTGGACATGGTGATGCACAGCATACAGGTGATTTGATTCCTGACAGGGCAGGTCTTGAGGTATTCTCAGTTCATGAGAGTGGTTCAGCAGCATTTGGTATGGAAATGCGTGATGCAAGAACTGGAGAAATTCTCTGGGGTTCATATGAAAATTCAGATGTAGGCCGTGGTGTTTCAGCTGATATCGACCCTAATTATCCCGGAGCTGAAAGCTGGGCAGCAGGTAAGCTTGTTGCTTCAACAGGAGAGATTATATCACAGGATCCTACCATCTCCTATAATTTCCGTATTTATTGGGATGGTGACCTTGGTGAAGAAGTACAGGATGGTAACCACATTGATAAGTGGATAAGTGAGAAGAATACCACAAAGCTTCTTATGACAAACAGAGATTTCAAAGCAAGTAACGGAACAAAGTCAACTCCGGGTATTACCTGCGATATGATAGGTGACTGGAGAGAAGAAACAATTCTCTTTAAGAATGATGGTACATCAATGGCAATATTTACAACCACCATTCCTACAGATTATAAGATTTATACACTTATGCATGATTTACAGTATCGTACATATATAGCTACACAGAATGTGGCATATAACCAGCCGGCTCATACAGGCTATTATCTTGGTTTTGATACAACCGAAATTCCTGTATCACGTGTTGAATGCACATCGGATGATATGGTGTTAGTTAATCCTGAACTTATAAATGGTGAGAAGTATTATGCCATTGAGAAGCTTATGAGAGATGAGACAATCGTGCTTAAGACAGATGTTAAGTATGCACTTGTAAATGATTTTATGACAAGAGTTGATTCTGCCAATAATGAGCTTGCGCCGTTTGAAAAAAATGGTACGGTATATGTGCCGATTTCATTCATTGCCGATACTTATGGCGTTAAGGTAGAATGTATGATGGGCAACTGTATAATTGACGGCAATGCGATTAAGCTTGAGTCTAATGTGGAAATCGTTGGAAATGTCATATGTGTGCCGGTAACCGTATTTAAGGGTCTCGGAAAGCAGCTTACAGTTGGAAATAACGGACTTGTATGCATTACGGATGAAGTATTTACACTTGACAGTGAAACTGCTGATAATTTAAATACAATAATTACTTCATATGTTGAACCGGTAAATGCTGAATCAGATGCACCGTTGTCAATGGAAACAATTAATGAAAAGAAGATTCCTGTAGTAAGTGCTACAGCAACTACGGATGACGGTAATGTTGCGGCAGGCGCAGTTGATGGCGATTATGATACAAGATGGAACGGCTGGGATGATGGTGCAACACTTACGCTTGACCTTGGAGACATTAAGAATGTTGCAGCAATTGCAGCTACATTCTTTAAGGGTAATGAGAGAAGTTACTATTTTGATATAGAAGTATCACTTGACGGTAATACATGGACAAGCGTGCTTAAGGCGCAGGAAAGCCCGATTACACTTGACAAGGAGCTTGCATTGTTTAAGTTCCCTGAGACAGTAGAAGCACGTTATTTAAGATATGTAGGACATAATTCTTCATCTAATAATGCCAACAATATCTGGGAGTTAGTTGTACTTGCTCCATAATTGAGGTAGCATATGAGGCATGAAAAATATAATGATGGCTGTGATTAAGGCTGTATAGGATTACCTTGAATCAGAAAAGGAGAAGTAGCATGCGCTTCTTGCAAACGAGGCAAAGGCACAGTTTCTTGCCAATATGTCCCATGAAATAAGAACTCCCATTAATACGATTATTGGAATGAATGAGCTGATTCTACGTGAAAGCAATAATGAGGCGGTTCTTGAATATGCTCGGTAATATTAATAATTCAAGTGTTACGCAGTAAAATATGAATCGGTTCTAAACATTTCAGAAAATAATAGTGCTTATTTTAAATGTAATTATTTTACAAAATTGCTTGCATTTTGTCAGAAAATGTTGTACACTAAAATCGTACAAAAGATGGATTTCTGTGATAGCTGTTGACAGATGGCGTTCTGCCGTCTGCAGCTATCATATTCATGGCAGTTCGCCAGAGTATCCGTGATGAATATAATTAAAGAAAGGAAGATATTTATGGCAGAGAAAGACATTGCCATGAAGATGTACCTGAAGAAAAGGGTGCGTTATGCCGATATATACAATGCAGTAATGTTTGGCGGCAGACAGGTTATAAAAGCAGAGGAATTAACAGAGATTAATGCTGAATCGGACTTTATGAGCGAGGGTATAAAGGTACTCGCCCGGGAGAACCCGAATAAAGAAAAGATGGGAAAGAGGGCAGTATGGCGTTACCGTGACATAATAATGAAGTGGCATGGAATGCTTTTGATGGTGCTTGCCTGTGAGGTGCAGGACAAGATACACTATGCAATGCCGGTGCGGGGGGATGCTGTATGATGCATTATCCTATACTGACCAGATTAGCAGAATCCGGGAGAAGTCTGATAATGCCGGAAAAAGTCCAGACGGTGCAGAATTCTTTTCGGACTTTGGAAAGACTGACAGAAAGTTTATTGAACGGTTTGTAAATAACTATAAGCTTAACATAGTCGATGTTTCTAAAATAGAGGATTTATCAATATATCACAGTGACCTTAAGGAGGTATTCGGGCTGATAAAGTGCCGAGATGATAAGAATAAGCTGCTTAGATATATCAATGATAACAGAAAATTTTTCGAGACAGTGGATTATGAGACGGTAAATGCGAAATGAAGCTTTTATTAAAAAAATGTATTTTTTTCAAAATAGCTATTAAGTTTTTGCGGACTTCGTCCGATATAAGAAATGTAAGCGATGAAACATAATATAAATTATGTTTCATCGGGAATGTTTTGATACATATGATGTTGGGGCAGGGAAGATTTTCCCCGGCTTATGTATGAATGCTCCGTTGTTATGGATTGCGGCAGATACAGTCGGAATGGAATACGGCGTAATGGGCAGCAACAACGGAATGCTTATCAGGTAATTGCGGGAAACCATGGATTCCCGTTATTATAACCGCAGTGCACAAGAAGTGCACGCAGACACTTGCACATATCGTAAGAATCGGCCGGTTCTTCGTTCTGTGTGAGATAAAATTTTTTATTACATGGAGGTAATATTATGATAGTACAGCACAATATGCAGGCTATGAATGCCAACAGAATGTTAGGCGGAATCGTTACATCACAGGCTAAGTCAACAGAGAAGTTATCATCAGGTTACAGAATCAACCGTGCAGCAGATGATGCAGCTGGTCTTTCAATCTCTGAGAAGATGAGAGGACAGATTCGTGGTCTTAACCAGGCTTCTACAAATGCGCAGGATGGTATTTCACTCATCCAGACAGCTGAAGGTGCTCTTAATGAGTCACATTCTATCTTACAGAGAATGAGAGAGCTTTCAGTTCAGGCAGCCAACGGTACAGAGACAGATGACGATAGAGAAGCTATCCAGAACGAGATTACACAGTTACAGGATGAACTCACAAGAATCGCTGATACAACTGAGTTCAACACAATGAAGCTTCTTGACGGCTCTTTTGATGGCCCTAAGACAACATTTGAGTACAGCTCATCACAGGCCGGTGCCTTTAATATAGCTGATGGTACCGTAGGTAAGTATGAAGCTGCTGCTTTCGCTAATTTGGCAAATCCTGCTGATGGCAAGGACGGCGATGATTATCTCACTTACAAGGTTGCATATACCGACAGCGAAGGCAATTCCAAGGAGCTTGAATTCAAATTTAAGTTAGAGCGCGATGAAACTGATGCAGCAAAGACTACGCCTGACGGCAAAGGCTATTTGGTTGCAGAAGATGGTACTAAATATGTTTCAGCTAACGGCTTTAAAGCAGGTGCGAATATAACAGCTAAAGAATTAAATGATGCAATATTGGCTGAATTAAAGAAGAGTGAGCTTGCTGATGACTTTAAGATTTCATCTGCTAATAATAAGATAACATTTGAAGCTAAGAATGCTGGTACAACAGTTCCTGTTATTACACATGCCGGATATGGTGTTACCAAGGATGGCGTTGTAGGCGCAGATATAGCAACAGGCATCGCCGTTACAGAAGCAAAGAATGATACTGTATACCTTGATGCAGCTGCACAGAACGCTTACACAGGTGCTTCTACAGAAACACTTGAAGATCATATCTTCGAGGTTGACGGTAAGAAGTTCTTATTCGCTACTAAGGATGGTATCGACAAGCTTGACAAGAAAGCTTATTCAGATGTTAACATAGTTGAGACAGCTGCTGCTACTCCGGATGATGCAGAAGCAAAGAAGATGGCTAACCTCATCTCACAGAGAACAGGCTTGAAGGCTTATACAGCAGCTGATGCTGACACTCTTGATACAGAAGCAGATGGTACTTTTATCGCAATCAAAGCCAAAGGCAACTACGGCAATGAGATGGAACTCCAGATTGGTGCCAACGAAGGCCAGACAATGAAGTTTACAATCGGTGACATGAGTGCCAAGGCTCTCGGTGTTGACGGCAACAAGATTAGCATTGATACACAGGATGCTGCCAAGAAGGCAACAACAGTTATCGATGAGGCCATTAAGAAGGTATCTGCACAGAGAAGTGCCCTCGGTGCCGTTCAGAACCGTCTTGAGCATACAATTGCCAACCTTGACACATCAGCTGAGAACTTACAGACAGCTGAATCACGTATCCGTGACGTTGACATGGCTGATGAGATGGTTGCATACTCAAAGAACAACATTCTCCAGCAGGCTGCTCAGTCTATGCTTGCACAGGCTAACCAGTCTACACAGGGAGTACTTTCATTACTTCAGTAATGTAACGGCTGCAGTTTAACTGCAATATAATAAAATCAAGGCAGAGCCCTTCCTTCGGGAGGGCTCTTGTTGTAACAGTTCAGCCATACTCTGCAAAAACAGGATAATCATGCTTGCATGAATCAGACTGTTCTTGCGTGGCTGAATCTTTTGTAATAGGGAGATTTGTATGCGTTTATCACAGTGTATGATTGTTAAAAATGAGGAAAACAATATAAGAAGGGCCCTCTCGTGGGGAAAGGGAATTGTGTCTGAACAGATAGTTGTGGATACCGGCTCCACGGACAGAACGGTTGACATTGCCATGGAAATGGGAGCAACGGTGTATCGTTTTGAATGGACCGGGGATTTTGCGGCGGCAAAGAATTATGCCATAGAGAAGGCTTCGGGGGACTGGATTGCATTTCTTGATGCTGATGAATATTTTAATGAGCAGGATGCTTCCAGGGTTTTAAAGTTGATTGAATCGGTTGAGCGGGGAAAGAAAAACGGAATCGGAACGGAAGCTGTGGGAATTTCCTGTGACCTTGCCAATCTTAATGCCGAGGGAAAGGTTACAGGCATAATAAGGCAGGTCCGTTTGTTTAAGAACAGACCGTATATAAGATACGTGGGAAGGATTCATGAATATCTCGAGAACAAAAATACCGGAAAATTTGCATTTGCGGATTTCGGAAGTGAAATCACGATATATCATACGGGATATGCTTGGACTGAGGAGTCGCTTGACACAAAGGGCAGACGTAACCTTGAGCTGCTTCTTGACGAGCTTAAGGCAGATCCTGACAATGCCAGGATAAAGCTTCATCTGGCGCAGACCTATAACATGATGAGGGATTACAAAAGCATGTTAAGCTTTGCAAAGGAAGCCACAGAGAATGCAGACGGTTCCATTGACAGTGACACCATGCCTCTTGCATGGCAGTATTACATTTATGCACTTTATAAGTTAAATGGCACGACTCCGGTAAGTGAGGCCACGATGCTTGATGCCTATGAAAAGGCAGTTCTCTGTTCACCGTCTTATCCTGATTATGACACACTTCTTGGTTTCTGGTATCACGACACCGGGCAGACGGCAGAGTGTAAAAAGCATCTGCTTATGGCAATAGAAAAGGCTGACACGGCAGGCATACTTGAAGACAGCAGCTTCCCGGCGTATTTTATAAGTATCTGCAATGTACTTGTGGAAGTAAGCTTAAAGCTTGACGAATGGCAGGATGTCGTAAAGTATGCAACCCTTAGTCTTCAGACAAACAAAAAGGATGAAGCTCTTCTCTCGCTTCTTTTGACACGTTTCTGTTACATAGACAGAGAGCCCATATCAGAAATTATCTCTTACCTTCAGAGAATATATAATTTTTCTGACAGAAGGGACCTTTATTATCTTCTTAAAGTTGTGGGAAAAGCGAATTTTAAGGAAATCGAGACTGCTCTTAAAGGATTTCTTACGCCAGAGGAACGGGCGAAGATATATGGATTGACGGAGTAAAGGAAGGATGTATACACTGCCGGCAGTAGGTGATGAGCCGGCAGTGTGAATCCTTGAAATTGCAAATAAAGAATTAGTTATAGTATGCGCCGCCGAATGAGGAAGGGTCATTTAAAAATTCTTCATAAATGTTCATATATTGGTTTATCAGTTCCTGGCCTGCGGCTGAGTACATAAAGAGAATAAGGTATAAAAACCAAAGGATAAGTCCTAAGATTGCAACTACATTAAGAACAAGTGCAACTATGCGGACTGCGTTCCAGGGATACCCATTCTTGTTAGTAACGAATACAAACACTATGCCTATGATACCTGTTACGAGAGCTACAGGAGCACAGCATACCATGCATGAGCCGACGAGTGCAAATATCGCTGAAACTATACCGAGTACAAGAGCGGGCTTATCGTAATTAGGCTTTGGGGGCTGCTGCTCAGGTGCTGGCTGTTGCTGCCAGATATTTTCATTATAATTGTTGTTATCCATAATAGAACCTCCATAAAATATGTAATGATGCGTAACTGAACTGTTACAATAATGAAGAAAAACGGTATGCCACAAGTATAGCACGTTAATATTAAATATACAATTACTTTTTAAAAATTAATTATTCAAAATACTTGACAATTAGCAAAACAAGAGTATAATTAAAATAATTTGATACTGTTAAACTGTTGAAGTGGAGATAAAAACAGAAGATGCGCTCACAGAGAGTGGGAATATGAAAGTATTCTTATGAGAGTGTGGTTTTTAAGGCACAAAGCAGGGTGGCACCGCGGTACTGATGAATTTATCGTCCCTGGTAGCAGCTAAGGCTGTTGTCAGGGATTTTTTCTGTATCCTTTTCCTATGATAGTAAGGGATTTTCAGAGTGTAATAAGTCGTGAAGCAAGTGAGCAGATTCTGGAAAAAGAGGGAAAGCTTCCGGAAAAGCTATATATGATTATGTAAATGGAATGGTGAAAGGAAAATAAGTATGGACATTTTAAAGGTAATAACAGGCGAGCTTGGCGTAAAGCTTAGTCAGGTAGAGGCAGCGGTTAAATTAATTGATGAGGGCAATACGATTCCGTTTATCGCCAGATACCGAAAGGAAGCAACAGGTGCGCTTGATGATGAGCAGCTTCGTAATCTTGATGAGAGACTTAAGTATCTTCGTAATCTTGAGGAAAAGAAGGAACAGGTGCTTGCAACGATTGAGGAGCAGGGCAAGCTTACGGATGAGCTTCGTAAGCAGATAGAAGAAGCCATGACTATGGTGGTCGTAGAGGATTTATACAGACCTTATCGTCCGAAGCGCAGAACAAGAGCTACAATCGCAAAGGAAAAAGGTCTGGAACCACTTGCAAATGTGATTATTTTACAGATGGCAGATAAGCCACTTGATGAATATGCAGCTGTATATGTTTCAGAAGAAAAGGGCGTGGCTGATGTTGCCGAAGCAATTGAAGGTGCGAAGGATATAATTGCAGAAAATATTTCAGATGAGGCTGATTACAGAAGCTATATCCGTAAAGCGACCTTTGATATGGGCAAGATAGTGACTTTGGCTAAGGATGCCGAGGCGGAGTCAGTGTATGAAATGTATTATGACTTTGAAGAGCCGCTTAAGAAGCTCGTGGGGCACAGAGTGCTTGCGATTAACAGAGGCGAGAATGAGAAAATCCTTACTGTCAGGATAGAGGCACCTGAGGAGAGAATATTTAAGTATCTTGAAAAGCAGGTTATTGTGCGCGATAATAAGTATACGACAGATATTTTAAAGGATACGATTGCTGACAGTTATAAGCGTCTTATTGCACCGGCAATTGAGAGAGAAATAAGAAATGACCTTACGGAAAAAGCGGAGGACAGTGCGATTAAGGTATTTGGCAAGAATTTGGAACAGCTTCTTATGCAGCCTCCGATTGTCGGACAGGTGGTGCTTGGCTGGGACCCGGCATTCAGAACCGGCTGCAAGCTTGCGGTGGTTGATGCAACAGGTAAGGTGCTTGATACAGTGGTCATTTATCCTACGGAGCCGCAGAATAAGGTGGCAGAGGCTAAAGTGGTGCTTAAGAAGCTTATAAATAAGTATGGCATAACGCTCATTTCAGTAGGTAACGGGACAGCATCACGAGAATCTGAGAAGGTTATCGTGGAGCTTCTTCGGGAAATTCCACAGCCTGTGCAGTATGTTATTGTGAATGAAGCCGGTGCTTCCGTATATTCTGCAAGTAAGCTTGCGACAGAGGAATTTCCGAATTTTGATGTGGGACAAAGAAGTGCAGCTTCAATCGCAAGGAGACTTCAGGATCCGCTTGCAGAGCTTGTTAAAATTGACCCTAAGTCAATAGGTGTTGGACAGTACCAGCATGATATGAACCAGAAAAAGCTTGGTGAAGCACTTGGTGCGGTTGTTGAAGACAGTGTCAATAAGGTTGGTGTTGATCTTAATACGGCAAGTGCATCACTTCTTGAGTATATTTCAGGTATCAGTAAGACTATTGCGAGGAACATTGTGACTTATCGTGAAGAAAATGGCAGATTTAATGACAGAAAGGAGCTGTTAAAGGTCGCCAAGCTTGGTCCTAAGGCATTTGAACAGTGTGCAGGCTTTATGCGTATTCAGGATGGCAAAAATCCGCTTGACCGGACAAGTGTGCATCCTGAAAGCTATGAGGCTACAGAGAAGCTTCTGCAAAAACTGGGCTATTCTCCGAAAGATCTTACAAGCGGCGGACTCCGGGGTATCAGCAAAAAAGTCGCACCTAAGGATTTTGAAAGACTTTCTGAAGAACTTGGAATTGGTGTAATGACACTTAAGGATATTCTTAAGGAGCTTGAAAAGCCGGCAAGAGACCCACGTGATGAGATGCCAAAACCAATTCTTAGAAATGATGTACTTGAGATGAAGGATTTAACACCTGGTATGGTTCTTAAGGGAACAGTGCGAAACGTAATAGATTTTGGCGCTTTTGTGGATATAGGTGTTCATCAGGATGGACTGGTGCATATTTCGCAGATTACTGAGAGGTATATTAAGCATCCGCTTGAAGCAGTGAGCGTAGGTGATATAGTAGAGGTTAAGGTCTTAAGTGTTGATGCTGCGAAAAAGAGAATTGCACTTACCATGAAATTATAAATTATAAAGCGGTAGGGATTTTCTGATAAGGAAATTGCTACGGCATTAACCTTAGAAGCGAAATTGGGCTTGCGTAAATACTTATAAAGAGTTATAATGGTTTTTGTGAATTGAAACATTCTTCGGGGCAGGGTGTGATTCCTGACCGACAGTGATTGCCTTTGGCATAAGTCTGTGAGCCTTAGCGGCTGATTTGGTGAGATTCCAGAACCGACGGTATAGTCCGGATGAGAGAAGAAGTGTCTGCAATATGTACATTTGCGCATATATCAACAGAAGCTTTGCCCCACGCATATACGTGGGGCTTTTTTTTCGATTGAATGTTTCATCAAAAGTATCAGTTAAAGGAGAATATGTTATGGAAAATTTGAAAAAATTTGGTGAGAATTTAGTTGGAAATGCAAGCTTTGTGGTAATGGCACTACTGGTTGTGGCAGTTGTTTTTGTAATCAGCTTTGTTGCAGAGAAAATGTATGGGTATAAGCGGGATGTATCACCGGTCAGAAAGCTTACGGTTATGGCTCTTTTTTCAGCACTTTCGATTATAATTAATTTATTTTCGTTTCCGGTACCGGTTATTGCACCGGGTTTTTATAAGATGGATTTTAGTGAGATTCCGGTACTTATCTGTGGTTTTATGTTCGGCCCGGTTGCAGGGGCCATGGTTGAATTTGTGAAAATATTACTTAATCTTCTTATTAATGGAACTGCTACAATGTTTGTAGGTGAATTTGCCAATTTTGTAGTGGGATGCTCACTTGTAGTACCGGCTTCGATTGTTTATATGGCAGCACGTACAAAAAAAGGTGCGCTTGTTGGCATGATAATAGGAACTTTGATAATGACGGTGGCAGGGTGTATGCTTAATGCCTGGCTGCTTCTTCCGTGGTATGCAAAGAATTTCTTTGCGGCAAAGGGCGGAATGGATGCAATCATCGGAGCAGGAACGGCTGTATATGGAGTGGTTGACAGTATATTTACATTTGTGGTACTTATTGTAGCACCATTTAATCTTGTTAAAGGTGTGGTAGTATCGGTTGTTACATTTATTGTATACAAAAAGGCAGGAAAGGTTTTAAAAATTCATTAGTAAAATGTTTTCTTTTTTATAAGTATCTGTTATAATATGATACAAGGATTAGACAGTCATCATCAGTGCCGGAACTAAGGCGAGAGAAAATAAAAGATAAGAGTTAATAGTCATGCATGGCTCTTGCGAGATATGCATGACTATGCTCATAGAAAGGAATTGTATTTTATGGATGAAATTAAGGCAACAGTTAAGGTAGAGACATCGGATATGTTTTGCTTTTTGATGCACTATTCGTATGCTTCCGTGGCAGGAATTATAAGTCTTTTGTTCAGTATTGGAAGTATTGCGCTATTTTTCTATATGTGGGGTGAGCTTGCACCGGCATATTTGCTTATACTTGCAGTGTTGGGACTTTTGTTTACTGTAATTAATCCGGTTATGCTCTATAAGAGAGCAAAGAAACAGGTGATGACATCACCTGCGCTTAAGGAACCGGTACATTATGTATTTAGTGAAAATGGTATTCATATGGATATGGGAAAAGAGATGGCTGAACTTAAGTGGACTGATATTTACAAGGTAAGAAAGGTTTGTGGGAGATATCTTCTTTATTTTAATCACATTCGTGCGAATGTGGTTCCGGTGTCGGCACTGGATGGTGGAGTGGATGCTTCAAAAAAACTTGATATAATGATAAAGAAATCGCGCCGATAAGTCGATATATATAATGAGAGGTCAGAATAATGATAATAAAGGAATCATTCTCGGCAGAGGATACATTAAATTTGGGCAGGGCACTTGGTGAGCTGGCAGTACCGGGTATGGGGTATTGCCTTAATGGTGACCTTGGTACAGGCAAGACTGTGTTCACACAGGGATTTGCCATGGGACTTGGAATAAAGGAGCCGGTTAACAGTCCGACATTTACCATCGTGCAGGTATATGAGGAAGGAAGACTTCCGTTTTATCACTTTGACGTATACCGCATAGGGGATGTGGAGGAAATGGATGAGATTGGTTATGAAGATTATTTTTATGGTGACGGTGTATGCCTTGTTGAGTGGGCAGAGCTTATAAAAGATATTATTCCGAAGAATTTTTTAAAAATTACTATTGAGAAGGATTTGGAGAAGGGCTTTGACTACCGTAAGATTACCATGGAAGAGACAGGAGACATAAAGATATGAGAATACTTGCTATGGACAGTTCTTCGCTTGTGGCATCGGTTGCAGTTGTGGCAGATGGTGTTATGATGGCGGAGTATACGGTTAATTATAAAAAAACACATTCACAGACACTTTTACCGATGCTTTCAGAGATTACGAAAACACTTGAGCTTGATTTGAATACAATTGATGCGATAGCGGTATCGGCAGGTCCGGGCTCATTTACAGGTTTAAGAATCGGTTCAGCAACGGCAAAGGGACTTGGACTTGCACTTGATAAGCCGGTTATTCCGGTTCCGACAATAGCCGGCATGGCATATAATTTTTATGGGCTATCATCAGATACGCTTATATGTCCTGTTATGGATGCGAGAAGGAACCAGGTATATACGGGTGTATATGCATTTGAGGGTAGTGAATTTGTGACGGTGCTTGAACAGACGGCGATGGATATAAGAGAGCTTATCATGTGGCTTAATGATAAGGGAAGGAAGGTAATATTCTTAGGTGACGGAGTTCCGGTATATAAGGAAGTAATAGAAGCAGAGTGTACGACTGAGTTTAGCTTTGCACCGCTTCATATGGCAAGGCAGAGGGCAGGAGCAGTTGCGGCACTTGGCGAGATATTATATAGTAAGGGTATCGTGGAAAGTGCCACAGAGCATAAGCCGGAATATCTTCGTAAGTCGCAGGCGGAAAGGGAGCTGGCGGAGAAGAATGGACAGACTACAGATTAGAAATATGACTGCGGAGGATATAAGCGCAGTACATGAGATAGAAGTGGCATCGTTTAGTGTTCCGTGGAGCAGGGAAATACTTGAGGAAAGCTTTGAAAGTGAAAATAATAAATTTCTGGTTGCCATATTTGATGGCAAATTAGCAGGCTACATTAATCTCTGGTATGTTCTGGATGAGGCAACTGTTGCCAATATAGCGGTGGCAGGAGCTTTTAGAAAACAGGGGATAGCCGCAGCACTTATGGAGAATGCACTTAATGAGGCCGAAGAAAACGGTATGTCGGCGGTTACGCTGGAAGTCAGGGTATCCAATGAGCCGGCGATAAGGCTTTATGAGAAATTTGGTTTTGAATCTGTGGGTTTAAGACCTGATTATTATGAAAAGCCGCGGGAGGCAGCACTTATC
>CAZBHM010000038.1:0-15827 GCA_964491975.1 uncultured Lachnospiraceae bacterium
CAGGAGAATAGTGTAGGTGTAGAAAAGATAGAAGATATGGTGGTGAGAATCAGAACTTTGGCAGAAGAGTAGGGAGATTTAATATTTTGTTGTTTTTGTTCAAATATAAGAAAAAGTATAAGAAGTAAAGAGGCAGTGAAAGAAAAATAGGTACAGTTCATCAGAAATATAACTCTGATTCTAAAATGGCGCATTATGGGAAATTTGAAAATGTTACAGACTATATTGCTGTTGTAGGCAGTAAAAAGGATGAGGAAAAGGCGGGCTATTACGGCGAGCAGCTTGTTTTAAAGTGTCAGGAGCTGGGGCTTAATTCATGCTGGGTTGCGTTGACACACGGAAAATGCAAGGCGCTGCAGCAAAATCAGGGCGAAAAGCTGTTGATTATGATTGTCATAGGTTATGGAGCTGACAAAGGAGTGCCTCACAAAAGTAAGCCGGTGGAGGCACTTAGTAAAGCGGACAGTCATCCGGAGTGGTTTTTGAGAGTTATGAAAGCTGTGTGCCTTGCACCTACTGCAATGAATCAGCAGAAGTTCCTTTTTGAATTAAAGGATGGTAATGTTGCAGCAAAGCCTTTAATGGGATTTTATACAAAAATAGGCCTTGGTATTGTGAAATATCATTTTGAAGCAGCGTCCGGACATGAGGTGAACTAAAATGTATATTTCGGAAGATATTGAAAATGCGCAGGGAAGGAACGAAAAATTATTACTATTTTGACCCTGATATGGAGAAATTTGAACTGCTTGCAGATGTTTTGAAGAGAGCAATGCAGATAACTGCAAGCCTGCCGGACAGGAGTGGTGATGGGATTAAAACGGGGAACTGTTAAAGAATATGAGAAATTGAGGTTTATAGTACTTATCTTGTGTGGGCTAAGTATCATCTGCGGCTGGATTGAGCATATGACTGATTTTTTCTTCAAATTCTTTGGAAAAGGAGTGCTCTTCTTTACATTTATCAAGCAAAATACGTAACAATATTTCGTGTACACGTATTGCAGATGATTTTATATCACTTTCATCAAACATGGTATTTTAATGCCTTTCTTGAGTTGATAAAATTTTACGCTTACACATATATAACGAAATAGTATTGCGTTTTTGGACACTTTATAAAAATATTTTGACATCTGCAAAGAGGGGACACCACATTAGTGATATCCCCTCTTTTAGGTAAGTGCAATTAATTAAGGTGCGCATTAAAAGTATAACCGCGTGGTCATTAATTATTCATATTATTTATGATTTTTTACAATAGCTTCCCAAAGACCGTTAAGATAGGCTGCACCAAGCGCTCTGTCATATAAACCATAGCCGGGCATAGCTACCTCGTCCCAAATCATTCTGCCATGGTCCGGGCGTATAGGACCGGTAAAGCCGATGTCGTAAAGTGCCAGCATGATTTCATACATATCGAAGGTTCCATCTGAAGAAAGATGGGCTGATTCTTCAAAATCGGTCGGTGAGTTGAATTTTAAGTTGCGCACATGTGCAAAATGGATTCGGCCTTTAAGAGAGCGAATCATGTCCGGTAAATCATTCTCTAGGTTGGTGCCATATGAGCCTGAACAGAAGGTTACGCCGTTGTGTGGATTATCAACCATCTTCATCATTCTTAAAATATTCTGCTTATTGATAATTATTCTTGGAAGTCCGAATACGCTCCATGCCGGGTCGTCCGGATGAATGGCCATATTGATGTCGTATTTGTCACATACAGGCATGATGCGTGTGAGGAAGTATTTAAGGTTTTCGAAAAGCTTTTCATCATCCACATCCTTGTACATTTCGAATAAATCCTTAATGTGCGCCATACGTTCAGGCTCCCAGCCGGGAAGGATGGCTCCGTTTGAGTCTTCCTTTATAGATGCAAACATTTCTTCAGGATTAAGCCTGTCTATTGCCTCCTGAGTATAGGCAAGAACTGTTGAACCATCGGGACGCATTCTGGCAAGCTCTGTCCTTGTCCAGTCAAATACCGGCATAAAATTGTAGCATACCATGTGGATATCTGCCTGTCCGAGTCTTTCGAGTGTTAAAATATAATTGTCGATATATCTGTCGCGGTCAGGTGAACCAACTTTGATTGCATCGTGAATGTTAACGCTTTCAATTCCTGCAAGCTTAAGTCCGGCTGCTTCAATTTCTGTTTTGAGTGCGAGAATGTCATCCATTTCCCAGGCTTCTCCGGGAACTGAATCATAAAGTGTACTTATTACTCCGGTAACGCCGGGAATTTGTCGTATCTGTTTTAATGTTACGGTATCGAATTTACTTCCATACCATCTTAAAGTCATCTGCATAGTTAATAACCGCCTTTCTTTGATGAGTGTAAAAGTTTGTAATAGCTAAGCTATACTGTTGCTGCAAAATTGTGCCACATGGCAATGTCTTGATTTTTTATTAATATGAGTATATTATATATTATAATTATATGCAATAAAATGATTTATGTTGCTTTAAAAAGTGCAAAAATTGCTACATGCTTATTTGGTGAGGTGTACTATGGGAAGACAGATATCATACAGACGTTTGGAGGCTGCTGACGAACGGCAGTATATGTTAAATGATGCATATGAAGTGTATGAAAAGGTTGGAAGGCCGGTAGGGGCAGAAAAATTTCACTGCCATGATTTTTACGAAGTGATATACGTCTGTGAAGGCGAATATGCCGGAGTTGTGGATGACAGAACTTATTACCTTAAGAAGGGCGACTTTTTATTAATAGACCGTAATATAATGCACAAATATCATTATGTAGAGAAAAGACATGATTCCTCTAAAAGAATTATTTTGTGGATTTCGGAGGATATGCTTATTTTACTGGCGGGTGGAAAGGACGATTTGACAAAATGCTTTAAAAAGGCAGGCAGTGCTGCAGCCTGTCATTTTCCGGTTTATTATGAAGAAATGTTAAGGTCATACCTTTTTAAGCTTGCTCAGGAAAATGTCGTGGATGTGGAGATGGAAGGAGCGAAGGAAATCCTTGATAAATCCTATCTGGCATTGTTTTTTGTATATGTAAATGAATTGTGTATGAAAGAGCGGTTTACGACAATTGTCGAAAATACATTTTACTCTGATATGGTGCGGAGTGTAGCTGCATATATAGAAGAAAATATAAGTAAAAAGCTTACGCTTGATGAGCTTGCAGAATACATTCATATGAGCAAGTATCATTTTTTGCGGTGTTTCAAGGAAGAAACGGGTATGACGGTGCATGAGTTTATTAATAATAAAAGACTTATGAATGCGATGGAAATGCTTAAGAATAATTGTCCGCTGTCTGATACATGGCAGGAGAGTGGATTTAATGATTATACGACATTTCTTCGCAATTTTAAAAAAGTTTTCGGAGTTTCGCCCGGTTCTGTGTCAAAAGTATAAAATTTAAGTATTTATGCATAATAAAACCAGAACTTATTAAGGGGATGAAAAAAATGGTAAAAGGTTTACAAAGCATACATTTTGATGATGCGCCGTATATTCAGGCAGGCGCAAGTGTGGTTGGTAAAAAAGAAAGCGAGGGACCGCTTGCAGGGAGCTTTGATGAAGTGGAAGAGGATTCTATGTTTGGCATGGAAACGTGGGAGGAAGCAGAAAGTGAGCTTCAGCGAAGAACAGCGCTTAAGGTTATTGATAAGAGTTGCATTTTAAAGGATGATATCAGATATATTTTCTCGGGAGACCTTGAGGGACAGGAGACGGCTACGTCGTTCGGGCTTATGGAGCTTGGGATACCTCTTTTCGGGCTTTATGGAGCGTGTTCGACTATGGGTGAGGCAATGGGGCTTGGCGCAATGACTGTTGCGGGCGGCTTTGCAGAAAATGTAATATCAATGGCATCCAGTCATTTTGCAAGTGCAGAGAAGGAATTTAGATTTCCGCTTGAGTATGGAAATCAGAGAGCAATGTCGGCTCAGTGGACTGTTACGGGTTCGGGAGCTGTTATTATTGGAAAAAAGCGCAGTAATGTAAAAATCACCGGGATTACTACCGGAAAGATAGTTGACATGGGTATCAAGGATTCGATGAATATGGGGGCATGTATGGCCCCGGCAGCGTGTGATACAATATATCGGAATTTTGCGGATTTTGAGCGGAGTGCGGATGATTATGACCGTATAGTTACCGGTGATTTGGGATATGTGGGCAGGGATATTCTTTTGGAACTGCTTAAACAGAAGGGGATAGACATTATTGACAAATATTCAGATTGTGGGATTAAGATATTTGATAAAGAAGCGCAGGATACACATGCGGGCGGAAGCGGCTGTGGCTGCAGTGCATCGGTACTTTGCGCATATTACCTTAATGAGCTTTCAGAAGGCCGATATAAAAGAATTCTTTTTGTGCCTACGGGAGCACTGCTTTCAAAGGTTTCGTTTAATGAGGGAAGAACTATACCGGGTATAGCTCATGCTGTGGTGCTGGAACATTGTGAATGAGAGGAGAAGAGTAATATGGATTATTTAAAAGCGTTTGTAATTGGCGGACTTATCTGTGCACTCGTGCAGATTCTTATGGACAGGACTAAACTTATGCCGGGAAGGGTTATGGTTATACTTGTATGCACGGGCACTGTTCTTGGAGCCTTAGGGATATATGAGCCATTTCTTGAGTTTGCAGGCTCGGGTGCAGGCGTACCTCTTCTTGGATTTGGAAATACTTTATTTAAGGGAGTAAAAGAGGCTGTAGATGCGGATGGATTCATAGGAATATTTAGAGGAGGCTTTAAGGCCGGTGCAGTTGGAATATCTGCGGCACTTATATTTGGATATATCGGCAGTCTTATATTTAAACCGCAGATGCGTAAGTGAAAATGTAGAAAGTAGAAACGCCAACAGATATCTGCTGGCGTTTCATGAGGGGAGTATAAATAATTATAAGGGGTATGAAAAGAAATAAAATAAGGAGTTAATTAATTTCTTTCATGAATTATTATACTACTCGTTTCGACAAAAGTCAAGTGTTTTGATAAAATTTTTTTAAAAATTTTTACGAATTATTTATGGGAGATTTTGGAAAAAGGAAAGCGGATAAAAATTTTATGTCAGGGGATAATAAAACTTGTCGGAGTTGGGACGACAAAATGTATATATTATTTAGGAGGATTTACCATGAACAATCAGAATAACAATCAGAACAAGTCTCAGAACAGCAATAAAAACTGTAATCAGAACAGTAGCCAGAACAATAACAGCAAGAACAGCAGCTATCAGGATAAGGATAATAACAAGAATGATAACTGCGGCTGCGGCGGCAGATAATTTTAAGAATATCCGCCTGCTGTATGGCAGGCGGGTTTTATAATGCTAGTAGCGGTGCGTTGATACATATTGTATATAAGCAAAATATCCTCCGGCAAGTGTTTCTGCATTATATCCTGATTGATTTAGCTGCATGGCTGTCTGCATGCTTGTACCGCCATGCTCACAATAGATAATATATTTGTAATTTTTATAAAGCATATATTCTCCGCGTTCAAATTTCCAAAAGGGAATATTGACTGCGCCGGGGATATGACCTGAGTTATAGTCATTATAGTCTCGTATATCTATAAATTTTGTTGAGGGGTCCGCCGCATTAAGTCTTAAAAGTGCTTCACGTATAGAAATTATTGGTACATTTTGCTTTGGCATTTTTGCCTCACCACCTTCTTAGTAATGCAAGCAGTTAAAATAAGCTGCTTATATTTAAGTATATGCGTAATATTAATATAGGTGTTGTCAAAAAAGTGTAACAGTTCAGCCATACTCTGAAAATCAGTTTAAAGGAGAAAAAATGTCAAACTGCTAACAACGGCTCTGATAGGTAAAGCGGCTCCAGATGCTTTGGCTGACTTTGAAATAAGGCTACCGCAGCAATCCCACTGGCTTTAGACGGTGGGTTAAGTTAGATAAAAGTAGAGATTTATTTGTAATGTGTGGTTCAAGACAGAAGACTGTTACAAAAAAGTTAAAATTTCACATCCTGTTGTTGACAGATGGCTTTTAAAACCTTAATATAAAGAATATAAGTTATTTTTGGAATGGGGAACAATATATGAAGATTATGGAATTGATTGCACCATGTCATTTTGGCCTTGAGTCGGTGCTGAAAAGAGAAATTATAGATATAGGTTATGATGTTGTTAAGGTAGAAGACGGAAGAGTCACGTTTATAGGTGATGCAGAAGCAATATGCAGGGCCAATATATTTTTAAGAACAGCCGAGAGGGTGCTTCTTAAGGTCGGTGCTTTTAAGGCATATTCATTTGAAGAGCTTTTTGAAAAGACTAAGGAGCTTTGCTGGGAAGATTATATTCCAAAGGATGGCAGGTTCTGGGTTACAAAGGCCACATCCGTTAAAAGTAAGCTGTTTAGCCCTTCTGATATACAGTCCATTATGAAGAAGGCAATGGTGGAAAGGCTTAAGGGTGTGTATCATACGGAGTGGTTTAGTGAAACAGGAAGTGATTATCCTGTACGAGTTTCGATTATGAAGGATGAGGTTACGGTGGCACTTGATACTACAGGTAACTCACTTCACAGAAGAGGCTACAGATTACTTACCAGTAAAGCACCCATTACCGAGACTTTGGCGGCTGCGCTTATAATGCTTACACCGTGGAATAAAGACAGGATACTTGTTGACCCGTTTTGCGGCAGCGGTACTTTTGCCATAGAGGCAGCCATGATAGGGGCAAATATTGCACCGGGAATGAACAGAGATTTTACTGCCGGCAGCTGGACTAACTTTATTGCAAAAAAAGAATGGTATGAGGCTGTCACGGAAGCGAATGATTTGGTGCTTAATGGAATAGAAATGAATATCCAGGGATATGATATAGATGGTGACATTGTAAAGGCAGCAAGAGCCAATGCGGTTAAGGCAGGTGTGGATAAGTATATTCATTTCCAGCAAAGAGACGTTGCTAATCTTAATAATCCAAAAAAATATGGGTTTATTATTACTAATCCGCCATATGGTGAGCGAATATCAGAAAAGGAAGAGCTTCCGGAAATATACCGGACACTTGGAGAAAGATTTAGACAGCTTGATTCATGGTCTGCTTATATTATAACACCATATGAGAAGGTAGAGCAGGATATGGGAAGAAAGGCTGATAAAAACAGGAAAATCTATAATGGAATGATGAAAACCTGGTTTTACAGTTTTATGGGGCCTAAACCCCCTAGGTTAGGAGAAAGCAGGTAATTTGAGACGTAAGGGATTTTTTGTTATTGCAATTATTATAATAACAGGATGCTTATTCTTTTCGATGAACGATTATGTTTTTTCAGAGGGAGTGCATAAGGCTGAAAATTCGTTCAGCCCTAATGAAGCGTGGAATGGTCTGATTGCTGACAGTGTTAACAGAAGAGATATCAAGCTTGTAATTGATGGTAATGAGATTAAAAATCCGGATGTGTATATGAATATTAACATGGATATAATGCTTCCGGTATCACTTCTTGTGTCAGAATTTGACTGTAGTATGCGTCTTTATGACGAGAGCAGACTTGTAATAGAGCGTAATCAGATTGAAATAGAGCTTGAGCTTGAAAGTAGTCATATGATAATTAATGGTGAGGACTATATTCTTAAGTCTGAGGTCACTAAGGATGATGAGGTGATTTACATTCCGGTTGAAGTAATTAATAAGGCATTCAGCTGTGAATATATATGGGACATAAACAAGAATATGGCCGCGGTGTTTGCGGTGCTTTCAGACAAAAAGTTCCCGGAGAAATTTGATTACAGGGATATTGGCAAGGCTCCGGTAGTAAAAAACCAGGGAAAGTTTGGAACGTGTTGGGCATTTGCTGCACTTACGGCATTAGAATCATCGCTTCTTCCAGAAAAAAATGGTGACTTTTCAGAAGATCATATGAGTATAAGGAACAGCTTTTCAACAACTCAGAATGATGGTGGTGAGTACACCATGGCACTGGCCTATCTTGCAGCTTGGCAGGGTCCTGTTTATGAGGAGGATGACCCTTATGGGGATGGTGAAAGTCCGGAAGGACTTTTGGCAGTAGAACATGTACAAGAGGTTCAGATACTTGGCCATAAGAATTTTGAACAAATTAAGAGTATGGTGTATAAATATGGAGGAGTTCAGACTTCAATTTATACTAATTTGAAGAATGCAAAGAGTAAATCAAGTTATTACAATGAGGATACCTTTTCATATTGTTATATAGGTACTCAGAAGCCTAATCATGATGTGGTTATTATAGGCTGGGATGATAATTATCCTAAGGAGAATTTTAATGGCGAACCGGGAGCTGACGGGGCTTTTATATGTCAGAACAGCTGGGGAGAACAGTTTGGTGATAACGGTGTTTTCTATGTATCTTATTATGACAGTAATATAGGTATTCACAGTGTTGTATACACGGGAATAGAGCCGGTAGACAATTATGATAATATTTACCAGTCAGATTTGTGCGGTTGGGTAGGACAGCTGGGGTATATTAATGAAAGAGCATACTTTGCAAATGTATATACAGCGGCGAATCCGGAAATTCTTGAAGCAGTCAGCTTTTATGCAACAGGCAGGGACACGGAATATGAGGTGTACTTTGTCTCTGATTTTGAAAATACGGATTCCTTTAACAGGATGTATAAGGTGGCAGAGGGCGGATTTGATAATGCAGGATATTATACAGTAAAGCTTGATAATCCAAGACCACTTTCAGAGGGAGAACGTTTTGCGGTTGTTGTGAAAATAACAACGCCCAACGCCGAAAGGCCGGTTGCGGTTGAGTACATGGTTGATAAGAGTACGGAAAGTGTTGTGCTTTCAGATGGTGAGGGGTATATAAGTCTGTCGGGCAAAAGATGGGAAAGAACGGAAGAAGAACAAAAGTGTAATGTATGTCTTAAGGTATTTACAAAAAAACAGATTAGGCAGGAATAACAACATGAGACAAATTTTATTTGCAACATCGAATGAAGGAAAACTTAAGGAAGTACGAATGATTATGGCTGCTTCAGATATGGGCATGGAGGTATTGTCACTTAAGGATATTAATGTTAAAGCGGATGTCGAAGAAACAGGAACCACCTTTGAAGAAAATGCAGTCATTAAAGCAACTGAGATTTGCAGGCTTACCGGAATGCTTACACTCGCAGATGATTCGGGACTGGAGGTAGATTATTTAAATAAAGAGCCTGGTGTATATTCGGCAAGGTTCATGGGGGAGAATACATCCTATCACATTAAGAATAATGAGATAATAAAGCGGCTTGAGAATGCAAAGGGAAGTGAGCGCAGCGCAAGGTTTGTATGTGTTATTGCAGCGGCATTTCCTGATGGTGAGGTTCTTACCGCAAGAGCTACAATAGAAGGTGAAATAGCCTATAAGGAAGAAGGTGGGAACGGTTTTGGTTATGATCCGATTATGTACATTCCTGAGTATGGAACGACCACGGCAGGTCTTTTACCTGAGGTGAAAAATCAGATAAGCCACCGTGGCAAGGCATTAAGACTTATGAAAGAAATGCTTGAAAAGAAACTGGCAGAGAAGGCGGGGAATTAGTATGAAGATACTTGTTGTGAGTGATACACATGGCAGCCTTAGAGGAATGGAAGCAGCAATAAAGGAAGAGGGCAGGGTTGACTGGATTATGCATCTTGGGGATGTTGACAGGCAGGAGGATGAAATAGCGGCTCTTGCTGCTGTTGCTGACAGCAGGCTTGCATGCATAAAGGGGAATAATGATTACTACTCACCTCTTTCGGCTGAACTTATGCTTGAAATATGCGGTTATAAAATATGGATGACACATGGACACAGGTATGAGCCATATACAGGTACGGCTGCCTTAAAGAATACGGGAATATTTAAGGGTGTAGATATTGTTATGTATGGTCATACACATATACCGTCTGTTGAAATAGACAGGGAAAGTAAAATTACAGTTATAAATCCCGGAAGCATTTCGCAGCCCAGGCAGCCGGGCAGACAGCCCTCATACATAGTAATGGAGGCAGAGGAGGGGAAGGAACCTTCTTATGAAATAAAATATCTTGATAAAGAGCTTGCAGTGCGTAGTTTCTGGTTTTAGGATTCGGGTGAAGAGACGATGAAAATAAAAGAAAGTACTTTTAGAGAAAATAGTGAATATGTAAAGAAGGCTTTGAAAATAGCATGGCCTGCGGTGCTCGAGTCGTTTTTTGTGGCACTTGTAGGTATGGTAGATTCATTGATGGTAAGCTCACTTGGGGAAGAAGCAGTTGCTGCGGTAGGGCTTACAACACAGCCTAAGTTTTTGTTTCTTGCACTTTTTATAGCAATGAATATTGCGGTTTCAGCAGTTGTGGCAAGAAGAAAAGGTGAAGAGGATCGCATAAGAGCCAATAAAACTCTTTTGTTTGCACTTTGTTTTACAATAATCATGGGAGTTATTGTAAGTATTGTGGCGGTAAGTGGTGCAGACCTGTTTATACATTTAAGCGGTTCAGAGCCGGAAACTCATGATATGGCAGTGGCCTATTTTAGAATTATTATGGGTGGAATGATATTTAATATTGTATCCCTTGTTATTAATGCATCTTTAAGAGGTGCAGGTAATACTAAGGTTGCGATGAAAACGAATATTACTTCAAATCTGGTTAATCTCGTAGGAAATTATCTTCTCATTAATGGTAATTTGGGTTTTCCGAAGCTTGGAATAGCGGGTGCAGCCATTGCTACTGTAATAGGAACCATGGTAGCCTGCACAATGAGTATATGTTCCGTGTTAAAAAAAGACCAGTTTGTAAGCTTTGCATATTGTATTCAAGAAAAGCTGAGACCGGATTTTTCGGAAGTTAAGCCGATATTAAAGGTAGGCGGAAGCACCTTTGTTGAGCAGGTGCTTTTAAGAATAGGTTTTATGTCAGTTGCGGTTATGGCTGCCAGACAGGGAACTGACAGCTTTGCAGCACATCAGGTAGCGATGAATTGTATGGCACTTTCATTTTCATTTGGTGACGGTATGCAGGTGGCGGCAGTATCACTTATAGGTCAGAGCCTTGGAAAGAAGAATCCTGAGCTTGCAAAAAAGTATGGAAGAATATGTCGGAGAATGGGAATGTGTATTGCAGCGGTGCTGGCGGTATTGTACTTTTTCTTCGGAAAGTATTATTTTAAAATGTATTTTCCAAAGCCCGGACAGCAGCATATATTTGATATGGGGATAAAAATGATGTACGTTATAGCTGTGGTTGTGACACTTCAGATTGCACAGGTTATATATATGGGCTGTTTAAGAGGTGCCGGAGACGTACTTTTTACTACTATAACATCAATGATAAGCGTTACGTGTTTAAGGCCTGTAAGTTCATACATATTCTGCTATGTACTAGATTTTGGAATTATCGGTATATGGTTTGGGCTTGTTGCAGACCAGATATGCCGCTATGTTATGACATCACTTCGTTTCCAAAGCGGAAAGTGGATAAATGTGAAGATTTAGCACATAATTTTTAGAAAAATACAAAAAAGAGTATACAAATTCAGTGTATTTATGGTATTATGTAGTAAAGGAGGCGGACTTTATGGAGCAAATGCAGTTAATATGGCTTGGAATCTTCATCGTGTTGCTGATAATAGAGATTTGTACGCTCGGACTTACAACGATATGGTTTGCAGGCGGAGCGCTGATTGCATTTTTTGCAGCCATGCTCAAGTTTGACACAGTAGTACAGGTTGTACTGTTTTTAGCAGTTTCACTGGTGCTTCTGATTTTTACAAGGCCTGTTGCGTTAAAGTTTTTTAATGCCAGGAGGGAAAAGACGAATGCTGACAGCTTCATAGGAAGAACAGGAGTTGTTAAGCAGGCTGTTAATAATGATTTGAGTGAGGGTCAGGTAATCTTTAATGGAATTGAATGGACGGCCAGATCATTTGATGACAGGCATATTGCGGAAGGTGTTAAAGTAGAAATTAAGGCTATTGATGGTGTAAAACTGATTGTTAAGGAGGAAGAATAGTTATGGAATGGATTATTTTGGCGGTAGTGGTTTTGGTGATATTTGCATCTTGTATTAAAATTGTGCCGCAGGCAGAGGCGCATGTAGTAGAACAGCTTGGCGGTTATAAGACCACCTGGTCGGTTGGTGTGCATCTTAAGTGGCCTGTGATTGACAGGGTAGCAAAGAAAGTGCTTCTTAAGGAGCAGGTAGTGGATTTTGCGCCACAGCCGGTTATTACTAAAGATAATGTTACAATGAGGATTGATACGGTAGTATTTTATCAGATAACAGATCCTAAATTATATGTGTATGGTGTGGAAAATCCGATTATGGCTATTGAGAATCTTACAGCTACAACGCTTAGAAATATTATCGGTGATCTTGAGCTTGACCAGACACTTACCTCAAGAGAGATTATTAATACAAAGATGCGTACATCACTTGATGTTGCAACTGACCCGTGGGGAATAAAGGTTAATCGTGTAGAGCTTAAGAATATCATTCCTCCGGCAGCCATTCAGGAGGCAATGGAGAAGCAGATGAAGGCAGAGCGTGAAAGAAGAGAGGCTATTCTTAAGGCGGAGGGTGAGAAGACATCTGCAATTCTTGTCGCAGAAGGTAAGAAAGCATCTGCAATTCTGGATGCTGAAGCTGATAAAGAGGCTGCAATTTTAAGGGCAGAGGCTAATAAGGAAGCCATGATAAGAGAAGCTGAAGGTCAGGCAGAGGCAATTCTTGCTGTTCAGAAGGCTAATGCGGATGGCATACGTTTTATTAAGGAGGCGGGTGCAGACGAATCTGTTATTAAGCTTAAAAGTCTTGAAGCATTTGCCAAGGCAGCAGATGGTAAGGCTACAAAGATTATTATACCGTCAGAGATTCAGGGGCTTGCAGGAATGGTAAAGGCAGTGACAGAGGTTGCAGAGCCAGATAAAAAATAATGTGTTTTATTTATGGAGGAATTAAGGAAAATGGTTGATTTAAAAGGCAGAGATTTTTTGACATTAAAGGATTTTACTACAGAAGAGATTGAGTATCTGCTTGATCTTGCAGCAGATTTTAAGGCAAAGAAGAAAAAGGGAATAAGATTTGCACCATTCGAGGGCAAAAGTGTTGTACTTATTTTCGAAAAAACAAGTACGCGTACAAGATGTTCTTTTGAGGTGGCTGCAGCAGATCTTGGAATGCATACAACATATCTTGATCCATCAAGCTCACAGATAGGAAGCAAGGAAAGCATTGCGGATACAGCAAGGGTTCTTGGTAGAATGTTTGACGGCATTGAGTACAGAGGCTTTGGGCAGGAGATTGTTGAAGAACTTGCACGTTATGCGGATGTTCCGGTATGGAATGGTCTTACGGATGAATATCATCCTACACAGATGCTTGCAGACATGCTTACAATAAGAGAGCATCTTGGTGAGCTTAAGGGTAAAAAGCTTACATATATGGGAGATGCGCGCTTCAATATGGGCAATTCACTTATGATAGCCTGCGCTAAGCTTGGAATGCATTTTACGGCATGCGCACCAAAGGAGTATTTTCCAAATGCAGCTTTAGTTGCAGAATGTGAAGAGATTGCAAAAAAGACAGGTGCGACAATCAGGCTTTGTGAGGATGTATGTGAAGGAACAAAGGATGTAGATGTTATTTATACAGACGTGTGGGTATCAATGGGTGAGCCTGCCGAGGTATGGACAGAGCGTATCCGTGCCCTTACACCATATAAGGTAACATCGGCAGTTATGAAAAATGCCGGTGAAAAGGCCATATTTATGCATTGTCTTCCTGCTTATCATGACCTTAAGACAAAAATTGGTAAGGAAAAAGGCGAGGAATTTGGATTTGAAGACCTTGAGGTAACTGATGAGGTGTTTGAGTCGTCGCAGTCAGTTGTATTTGATGAAGCAGAGAACAGAATGCATACTATTAAGGCGGTTATGGCAGCAACACTTGGTGTATAAGGAAGATATTAATGAATGGTGATATGTATTTAGGCAAAAAAAAGGATAATAAGTTCCGCTATTGGAAGCAGGTTATTGATTTGATTACAATAATTCTTGGTGCAGTTACAGTATTTATTGGAATCTATGTAGCATTTATGGTAAACGAACGTTTAAAATGGCTACCCGTACTCTTCCTTCTGGCGGCGCTGGTTAACCTTATAGAAGCCTTAAAAAAAATGTACTATGGTGGGGAAATTGCTAAAGGAATTGCATATTTTGTATGGGCATTGGCAATAGCAGTATTTTCTGTTGTTACTTATATTGTCATTTGGCAGCGGGGACTATAGTATCAGACAAGAGGTTGACATGGATAAAGAAAATAAAGGTTTTGTATTATGTGGTGCAAGCTCCTATACGCAGAAGTATTATCTTAATCCGGCTTTTGAGAAGCTTCCGGCCGGAGTGCAGGATGAGCTTAAGATAATGTGCGTGCTTTTTACTGAAGATGTAGGAGGAGTGATTACACTTGTTTTTGATGAAAATGGTGAGCTTAATTTTAATGTAGAAGCGGCCGAAGAGGATTATCTTTTTGATGAAATCGGGTGTGGACTTAAAATTAAGGAGCTGCAGAGTGCGAAGCAAGAGCTTCTTAACAGTCTGCAGTTGTATTATAAGTATTTAACGACAAAGAAAGGGTAGTACGGCAGGTGCAATTTAGTATAGGTAATGTTATAGCAGATAATAATTTAATACTGGCACCGATGGCAGGAGTAACAGACCTGCCATTTCGCTTGCTTTGCAAGGAACAGGGGTGCGGGATGTTATATTCAGAGATGGTAAGTGCAAAAGCACTTCATTATAATAATTCGAATACCTATGAGCTTCTCAGAATGGAGCCCGAGGAGGCACCAATGGCACTTCAGCTTTTCGGTTCGGAGCCGGAGATTATGGCAGAAGCAGTGCGGAAGCTTAATGACATGCCATTTGCAACGTTTGATATAAATATGGGATGTCCGGTACCAAAGGTTGTTAATAATCGCGAAGGTTCAGCACTTATGCGAAATCCTGAGCTTGCATGCAGAATTGTTGAGGCGATGGTTAAGGCATCAAAGAAGCCGGTTACGGTTAAAATTCGTAAAGGCTTTAACGATAAGGAAATCAATGCACCTGAGTTTGCAAAAGAGCTTGAGTCCGCAGGAGCGGCGGCAGTGGCGGTTCATGGAAGGACAAGAGAACAGTACTATTCAGGAAAGGCTGACTGGGATATTATAAAAAAGGTTAAAGAAAATGTTACGATTCCGGTTATTGGTAATGGTGATGTATTTACGGCAGAGGATGTTATAAGGATTACGGAGTATACAGGCTGTGATGCAGTTATGATTGGCAGAGGAGCAAGAGGCAATCCCTGGATATTTTCACAGGCAAATGAATATACTGAGAAGGGGACTATTTCAGACAGACCTGGTATAAATGAAGTGATAGATATGATACTAAGGCATGCAAGGCTTCAGATAAAGTATAAAGGTGAGCTTGCAGGAATAAGAGAGATGCGAAAACATGTGGCATGGTACACCGCAGGTATGCCTCATTCCGCATCCATGCGCAATGAGGTTAATAAGGTGGAAACATATGATGGTCTGTGCGCCTTATTTGCAGAATATAAGGATTATTCTTGACAAAAAAAGGTTTATTGTTTATAATGACAAGAATGTTGGGTGTAGGCCCTGTTATTGATTTATTAAAGGAAGGATATAGAAATGGCAGAGAAGAAAAATATATTAACGTATGAGGGTTTAAAAAAGCTTGAGAATGAGCTCGAGGATTTAAAAGTAGTTCGCAGAAAGGAAGTTGCCCAGAAGATTAAAGAAGCCAGAGAACAGGGTGACTTATCAGAAAACGCTGAGTATGATGCAGCCAAGGATGAGC
>CAZBHM010000039.1:0-15482 GCA_964491975.1 uncultured Lachnospiraceae bacterium
AATAATGTTCATATCATCAGTCCTCAATTCTATTCTTATCTATTTTGTCAATTGGTAATGTTATATAGAGCATGTAGCCGTTAAGCCGGTCTATATGAAAATGACCATTAAGACTTTCAATACGTTCCCTTATACTGCTTATTCCCATGCCGCCATCGTAAGTACCGGCTGTTCTATTGGTCATAGTGGTCTGAGTACCGTTATCGTGTATGGTTATTTCATAATGAGTGTCAAGTTCTTTAAAGCTTAGAGTAACAACGGTGGCATCAACGGCATGCTTCATGACATTGTTAAGGGCTTCCTTGACGATTGATATAAGCGAGTACTTGGCACGCATGGAAAAATCATGCTCTATTTCATAAGTAAGCTTTGTTTCACAAATTTTAAAATTATTAAGAAGCTCAGTTATCTTAAGGTTAAGGTCAAGAGAGTCCTCATGTATATTGTGTATGCTGGCACGGATGTTATCCATACCCTGTGAAAGAGTTTCACTGGTGGTAGTCAAAGCCTCTTTAATATTATCCTCCTTACAGATTACAAGTATGGCACCAATCTGTAAAAGTGCGCTTGAAATAAGGTGGCCGACAGTGTCGTGAATTTCCCTTGCAATACGGTTACGCTCATTAAGAGTTGCATTTTTAATTTCATAGTCCTGACGTTCAAGAAGGTCATGGCTTTGTTTTTTTAGATGTGCCATGGAACTGATTATATCAAGGCACTCCTGTCTGGATTTTTCAAGGGATATAGTACGTTTCCTTAAAAAATAAGCAAGCAGGGTAAGAATAAGTATATAAATAATCGTTAATGGCTTGTATAAAAAAATGAGTCTTGTCAGGTTGAAAAAACCAAATATACAAAGTGCACGATATGGTTCACATATAATGTCGTAGTTCATAAGCGGCAGCATAAAAGTACATTCAGGAAAGAAAATGCAAAAAATTATGTAGCTCATGTATACAAGTATGTCCCCGCACGGCTGTCGAAAATAATATGCAACCGATGCAAAGATAATCGCTGCACCTATGGCAATGAGTGCGCCGATTGAAAAATCAGTGGCAAGCAGAAAAACACTGCAGCATATAAGAAGAATTATCCGGTCATATAATTTGTCCATGTAAAAACCTCCTCAAACTTATTATAGTAGGCTTTGAAGATTTGGTCAACCACAGGCTTGAAAAAGGCAGGGAAATGTGCTACAGTTAAATCAATAATTTGGAGGTGCAGATAATGAAATCTAAGGTATATTTTACAAGAAAAATGACACCGGAGAGTGTTCTTAGATTATACAGACTTCTTGGAACAAGGCTTGAAGGCAATGTAGCAGTAAAGGTTCATTCAGGAGAGGTCGGTAATCAGAATTTCTTAAAACCGGAGTTTTGGAAGCCGGTTGTTGATGAGGTTAAGGGAACAGTAGTTGAATGTAATACAGCTTATGCAGGTTTAAGAGATACTTATGAAAAGCATATGGAGACTATAAAAAAGCATGGCTGGAGTGACTATTTTAAAGTAGATTTACTTGACAGGGAGGGGCCGGATAAAAAGCTTATTATCCCGGACGGAGCAGTAATTAAAGAAAATTATGTGGGAAAGCACATAGAAAATTATGATTCAATGCTGGTGCTTTCACATTTTAAGGGACATCCGATGGGTGGCTATGGCGGCGCAATAAAGCAGCTTTCAATAGGTGTTGCATCTTCTTATGGCAAGGCATATATTCATGGTGCAGGAGAGGTTGAAAAAATCTGGTCTTCTGATCATGACATGTTCCTTAAATCAATGGCTGATGCCGCAAGCTCAGTTGTCGGATATTTTAAAGACAGGCTTGCATTTATTAACGTAATGATGAATATGTCGGTGGATTGCGACTGCTGTGCGGTGGCAGAGGACCCATGTATGAAGGATATCGGTATTTTAGCTTCGCTTGATCCGATAGCAATTGATCAGGCATGTCTTGATTTGGTATATTCATCAAATGATCCGGGTAAAGACCACCTTATAGAGAGAATAGAGTCGCGCAATGGTATTCTTACTGTAGAGGCAGCTGCGGCACTTGGATTTGGACAGAGAGAATATGAGCTTATAGAAGTATAATACATTAAAAATACATTAAAGGCATGTGCTGTTGTGAGAGTACATGCCTTAATATTGTCAGTCTGCTTCCGGCGAAGAAGGCTGCAAAAAAGGATCCGGTTGTTGCGTTGCGTACAGAATAACAGAAATAACACAAAGCACTTGATTTGTCAGGTGCTTTGTGTTATAATCACAAAAGATTAGACAAAACTAACCAGTGTTGCTTACGACTTATATGAATTAGCCAAGGGTAATAAAGGATGAAGTGATGAAGGATATTAGCAGAAAACGTGAAAAAGAGAAGAAGATGGTCTCTTATATGATTGCCTTATATTGTGAGAAACAGCGTGTTTCAATAGCGCGTGCGCTTGCAAAAAATCCGAAAGTGCTTCTTTGCGATGAGCCTACGGGAGTGCTTGATTCGGAGACGGGAGTGCTTGTGCTTAAGCTTCTTCTTAAGATGGCTAGAAATTATGGCAAGACAATAGTGATTGTAACACATAATCAGAACATTGCAAAAATGGCAGATGTGGTTATACGTGTAAAAAACGGCAGAATTAAATCCTGCGAGGAGCAGGCAAATCCTATGAGTGCAGACGAAGTGGAGTGGTAGATTATGCTAATAAGAAAACTGTTTCGTACCGCATGGAAATACAAGGCGCAGGGTATGATAAGGACTCGGATGGAATATGGCTCTCTGATAAATTCGCCAGTGCCAATGATATCGTTATCGGAGATGAGATAAGTGTTACGTACATGGAAAAGAACATAAGCGGCAGGGTTGAGGGACTTGTAAAAAGCGGTGAAATGATGCTTTGTGTAGCTGACAGTAACCAGCTTATGCCGGACTATGAGACGGTTGGCTTTGCATATATTACACCGGCTAAGTTAAAGGATTCACTTGGCTTTGAGTTTTATCCCCAGATTAATATAATATCCGATATGGAAAAGGCAGAGCTTGAGGAGGCAGTTAAGCTTGCGCTTGGAAGAAGCATACTTGTTGTCCCTAAAACTGAGCATATGGCGTATGCGGGAGCTTTAAGCGAAACAGAAGAGGGAAAGACCATGGGTGGGATTCTTCCGGTGTTATTTCTTGCAATTGCCATGCTTACCATGATTACGACAATGCACAGAATTGCCGCTAATGAGAAGGTTCAGATAGGAACGCTTAAGGCACTTGGCTTTAAGGATGGAAGAATACTAAGACATTATACTTTGTATGGATTTGTAATAGGCATTATTGGAACTGCTATAGGCGTAACGCTTGGTTATGACGTGGCAGCGATGATAATGAGCCCCTAAGTATTCTTGTTACCTTTGGCGTGTCAACATTTGTCGGTTTTATGGTGGCACGAAAGAACAAAAATATCGATATGGTAGAGGCACTTAAGGGGGCAGAGTAGGGCAATGGATGTAACATATACAAAGGATACACATGCCGATAAGGAAGAAGTTATGAGACTTTTAAGAAAAAGAGGGCTGAGGATAACTAAGCAGCGTGAAGCACTCATTGACATAATCCTTAATGAAAACTGTTGTATGTGCTGTAAGGAAATATATTATCTTGCGGCAAAGAAGATACCGGATATCGGAATTGCGACAGTTTATCGCATGGTCAGCACATTAGAGGAGCTTGGTGCTATAAGCAAGGGCGTATTATATCATGTAAACACCGGCAGAAATTGTGACAGCTTTGATTCCTGTCAGATTACGTTTGAAAACGGTAATACAATGAAGCTTAGTGAGGAAAATGTTTACAGGGTACTTGAATGCGGCCTTGGTACAGCCGGATATACATCGGGTGAAAGGGTAAAGAATATTGAGTTTACCCGGCGTAAATGATAAAAAGTCTCAATAAGCCCAAAACGGTGGATTTATGTTTTCTAAGTATGTATAATAGTTAGAAAAAGTCCGGAGCTTATTTAGATTTTATGGCAGTTTAGGCTTGTATAAAAGTTAAAAATATGTCATACTTGTGGTATGGCGGCAAAGCGTTAGCAGCAGCCGCTGTACCATTTTTTATTAGGAGAAGAAAAATGAAGCAGATTAAAGTTTATCAGAATGAGAGCTACAAAGAGCTTGGGGATTTATACGGCTTGTTTTTTGAGGATATCAATCATGCCGCCGATGGTGGTTTATATGCGGAGCTTGTACAGAACCGTTCGTTTGAATATTGTGAGCTTGACAGAAAGGGCTATCATGCACTTACTGCATGGGAAAAGTCGGAAACTCTTAATTGGGAGGTTGTAAGTGACAGACCACTTAATGAAGAAAATATACATTACCTTAGGGTTTATGCTCTTAAGGATAATTCTTATATTAAGAATACAGGCTATAATTCAGGTATATTTGTTGAAGCAGGTAAGAAATATGAATTTTCTGTTTTTGCAAGATTTGCTGCAGAAGAAGATTTTAAGAAGACTGATGTTGCAGGGAAACTTGCAGTAACGGTAACGGATGAGACAGGCATTGCGGCATGTGCAAGCGGGGAAGCTTTAATGATAAAAGCCGGCAGCGAATGGAACAAATATGAGCTTGTGCTTTTGGCAGACAGGGATACATATAATGGAAAGCTTATGATTACATTTGAAAACGAGGGTGTATATGAGCTTGATATGGTTTCACTTTTCCCACAGGATACTTTTATGGGCAGGAAGGGTGGCTTAAGGCGTGATATAGCAGAGGCACTTGGAGAAATGAAGCCCAAGTTCATGCGTTTTCCGGGCGGCTGTCTTACACATGACGGAAGTCTTAATGACCATGACCGTAATTCAATGTACCGGTGGAGAAGGACAATCGGGGATGTGGAAAAGCGCCCCACGTGGCGTAATAACTGGGGATATAATCAGACTCTCGGCCTTGGTTATTATGAATATTTCTGCTTTTGCGAGGATATAGGAGCAAAGCCACTGCCGGTGCTGCCGGGCGGCTTTAATCCGCATAAGGGTGAGGGCGTTGCAATTGAAGATATTGATGCATGGGTTAAGGAAGCACTTGACCTTATTGAATTTGCCAATGGTGACGTAACTACAGTGTATGGGGCGGTAAGAGCCAAAATGGGACATCCTCTGCCGTTTAATCTTGAATATATTGGAATAGGCAATGAAGAAATAGGTGACGGCTTCTTTGAGAGGTACCCGTATTTTCATAATGCAATCAGAGAGAAGTATCCTGAGATAAAAATTATTAATTCAGCGGGACCTTTTGCGACGGGTGAAGGCTATGATGCAGGCTGGACCTCTGCCAAAAAATATGGCTCGGATTTGATTGATGAGCATTATTATTCATCTCCTGAATGGTTCCTTGCAAATATGCACCATTATGATGATTATGATGAGAATGGGCCTAAGGTCTTTCTCGGGGAGTACGCTTCGTGGGGCAATACTTATTATAATGCACTTGTTGAGGCTGCATATATGACACATCTTGAAAAAGCGCGTGCGGTTAGGCTTGCATGCTATGCGCCGATGCTTTGCAATGTAGATTATGTTAACTGGAAGCCCGACATGCTTTGGTTTAATAATCATGCGGTTATGAAAACACCTAATTATCATGTTCAGAAAATGTTTATGGAGCATCAGGGGACAGATGAGTTAAGAGTAGAGCTTAACGGACTTTCTGATACAATAAAACTTGTCGATAAGGAAAATATTTCCGGAAGAATAACTATTCAGGGCAATGATGTTAAGGGATGCTTATGGGATATTAAACTTACAAAATCTTCCGGTGAGATATGCAGGGCATCTGATGTGGAAATTATTGATAATGCAGAGCATGAATTTTTTGAGATAGATGATGAAAAAGAATACACACTTTCTTTTAAATTTAAAAGAAGTGCAGGAAGAAAGGGACTTAAAATTAATTTTGGCAAGGCGACGGCTTTGGGCAATAGTAACAGCAGCGGCAGCAGCAGCAGTTATATTCAGTGGGAATTTGGCGGCTGGGATAACTGGGACTGTAATATTATGTCGATAGTTAATGGCAGAGGTTCTACGATTTCGCACAGAATATTCCATGTGGAGGATATTGAGTATTCGCTTAAGCTTGAGATTTCGGGACGTAATATAAGAACATTTGTAAATGGAGAGCTTTATAACGATACAACAGACAGACTTCCTGAGCTTGAGGAGCTTTACGTGGCGGCTTCAGTCTGCAGGGATACAGGTAATACTATATTAAAGGCGGTAAATCTTACAGGAGAGGACAAGGCTGTTACGATTGTGCTTGACGGTGATAAGAAGAACGTAGCAGAGGTTGTGGCACTTGAAGACTATGAGCTTTCGGCAGAAAATACCTTTGAAAATCCGAATTATATAACGCCTGTAAAAAAAGAGTATGCTCTATCTGCTGCTGATAATACCTTTGAATATACATTTAAGGCACATTCTGTAAGCGTTATTATTTTTAAAAAATAACAGTTCGGCCACGCAAGAACATTCGTAAAACAGCACTATAAAATAATATAGAAATGGAAAATGAAATATGAGTAACAAAGTTGAAAAAAAACTTACGGAAGGGCCGATTTTTAAAACCCTGGCAAAGCTTGCCCTTCCGATAATGGCTTCTTCATTTTTATCAACTGCATACAGTATTACGGATATGGCCTGGATAGGCAGGCTGGGTGCCAAGGCCGTGGCAGGTGTTGGTGTCGGCGGCATGTATCTGTGGTTTTCAAGCGCCTTTGTGGCACTTACAAGAATGGGCGGACAAGTGCTTATGGCACAATCCATTGGAAGCGGCAATAAGGAGGAAGCAAGGCACTTTGGACATGCCGCGATATGGCTTACAGTAATATTTGGAGTGGTTTTCGGGGCTTTGAGTGTTTGCTTTATGGAGCCGTTAATTGCACTTCTTGGAGTTGATGATCCTGTCACGGTAGGTCATGCCAAAGTATATATGAGACTTACCTGCGGATTGGTGATTTTTTCATATATGGGAAGGGTGCTTACAGGTCTTTACACTGCACAGGGAGATTCGCATACACCACTTAAGGCGAATCTTGTAGGACTTGTAACTAACATGGTACTTGACCCATTACTTATACTGGGTGTGGGACCGGTTCCGGGGCTTGGAGTACTCGGTGCCGCAATTGCAACACTTTTTGCCCATGTACTGGTGCTTTTTGTGCTTGTGCGAGGAATATTTTACAATGGTAAAAAGGAAAACCTGCTTAGAGAGGTCAGATTTTTTGAAATACCTAAAGTCCGTTACATTAAAGGCGTTTTAAAAATGGGAGTGCCGGCGGGGCTTCAGAGCATGATTTACTGTGTAATATCCATGGTGCTTACAAGATTTGCAAGTGTGTATGGAGATGAAGTGATTGCCACGCAGAGAGTAGGCGAGAACATTGAGTCTATTTCATGGAATACTGCGGATGGATTCGGTGCGGCAATGAATGCCTTTGCGGGACAAAATTATGGAGCAGGCAAGTATGAGCGTATTCGTAAGGGATACAAGATGTCCGCCATAATGCTTCTTTTGTGGGGAATGCTTGTAATGCTTGTGTTCTTTATATTTTCACCGGAGATTGCAACGATATTCTTTCATGAAGAAGAGGTAATACCATATGCTGTAAAATATCTTATGATTATCGGTATCAGTGAGCCGTTTATGTGTATAGAGCTTCTTGCGATAGGGGCGATATCAGGAATGGGTAACACAAAGCTTTGCAGCATTATAAGTGTAACATTTACAAGCTTAAGGATACCGATTGCTTATGCGCTAAGTCATATGGGGCTTGGTATTGCAGGCATCTGGTGGGCAATGGCGGTTACCAGCATAATGAAGGGCGTGGTACTTCATGTGGCATTCTATAGGGAAAGCAGGGGAAAAGGTTTGCAATAGCAGCTGTGTGGGAGAATCTTATAGGACGATGCCAAAATATGGATTTTAAAATCAATTACTAATTTGCTATAATATTTTAGAAAAAATGGCCGATAAATGTAATGGTGGTTTGTCGGAAATTTTATTACAGAGGAACGGATATATGCGCAGATTTCAAAAGAAACAGGCGGAAGATTTTGTGGCTTTACTTGATGAAGCACATAATGAAATAATGAAGGCATTTGATGACAGTGACTTGGGTAAGGTAATGGATTTGCTTTGTCAGTGCCAGGAAGGGGCCATTGAATTAGGCAGTTTTATTGAAAAGCTTGAAGGTGAGGGCTGTGAGACGATTCATGTGCTCGAGGCATATTGTGAAGTGGTATATATGCTTTATGAGGCAGCGGGCAGAGGCTGTGCAGATGCAAGAGAGACGGCAAAAGTGCTTTCCATACAGCTTAAGGAGATAAAGGCAAGCCTTGAAAAAGAGATAAAGGTTCGCACTGAGGTCGTATTTCTGCCATACAAGGCAGATATGTGGGACTCGCTTGAAAGTGTATGGAAGGCTGCGATGGCAGACCCTGACTGTGATGTATATGTCATTCCTATACCATATTATGGTAAGAATCCAAACGGCACATTTGGCACGTTTCATTATGACGGATATAAGTTTCCGTATTATGTTCCGATAACACATTATGAAGAATATAACATGGCGGTAAGACGGCCTGATGTAATATATATACATAATCCATATGACTTTAATAATCGCGTAACAAGTATAGACCCGAGATTCTATTCGCAGATTTTGAAAGAGTATACGGAATGCCTGGTTTATATACCGTATTATGCGACAAGCGGAGGAATGGCTGAAAGCCAGTATAGCTGCGTGGCATATTATAATGCAGATTATATAGTCGTACAGTCAGAAAAGCACCGTGAGTATTTTGATGCGGAATTGCCCGATGAAAAGTTTCTGCCGTTTGGTTCACCGAAGTTTGACAGAACTATAGAATTATGTAAGAATCCGCCAAAGCCGCCGACAGCGTGGAAGAATAAGCTGGAGGGAAGAAGAGTTTACTTCTATAATACGAGCATCGGTGGAATGCTTTCAGATACAAGAGGATTCCTTGATAAGATGAGATATGTATTTGACTGCTTTAAAGGAAGGATGGATGTGTGCCTTTTATGGAGACCGCATCCGCTTCTTGAGACAACCTTTGACTCAATGAGACCGGGCATGCGTGCGGAATATGAAGAATTAAAGAAATATTATATAGAGAATGACATAGGTATATATGATGTCACGCCCGATATAGAAGAAACCATAGCACATTGCGATGCGTATATAGGTGATTCCGGTACATCAGTAACGTCACTGTTTGGTGTGGCGGGCAAGCCGATGTTCATACTTAATAATGATATACATACTGCGCCTGGAAAGGATGACTGGCGTGGAGAGATAATAAAGGGCTTTATGGGCGGAATGTACGACCGCTGGATAATTACACAGGGCAATAAGCTCTACCATTCACCGGATAATGATTATTCATATAAGTATTATTGTGATTTATCAGAGTATTCAGGCGGGTGGTTTTATTCGAGGGCAATAGAGTTTAATGGTAAAGTATATGTGTGTCCGGCAAATGCACAGGATATTCTTGTCATAGCCGGTGGCAGGATTGAACGGAGAATAGAGCTTGTAAGGCATGTGGCACAGGGCGGTGCATTCTGTGCAGCGCGGGATATAGGAAGGTACATATTCCTTATCCCGAATAGATATCCTGCCATCGTAAGATATGATACGGAGACGGACGAGATTAAGTATCTTGAGGGATATAACGAGATATTTACCGCATCCGTGAATGGACAGCAATGTGTTGGAAGTTCATTCAGTTGGAATGAATATCTGTTAGTTGCATCACCTGCTGATAACAGGGTGATGGTTGTTGACAGTGGTACGCTGGATGTACGTATTTTTAATGTAGGTAAAGAGAATACAGGCGGCTGTATTATGATGCGGTACGACGGAATGGACATATGGATGCTACCATATTCGGGGTATACGGTAAAGAGATGGAATCCGCTTACCGGTGAAGTAAGGGAATATTCGGATGCCCCGGCAGATTTTAAATGCAGGCAGAAGCCAAAGGGCATGGATACGAATGACAGACCGTTTAGCAGTATAGCATTCTGTGGTGATAAAGTTATACTTGCACCATATTGGGGCAGCAGTTTTCTGTGCCTTGACAAGAATACCGGTGTGTTTGAAGAATGGAAAAATGCAGCAGGTATGATGGCGAAGAATGATATTAATGAATATTACATGAGCGGGTCATATGGCAATTTCCTTTTTGAAAAACCGCAGACAGGGAAGAATGATTACAGATATTATTCGGCAGGTGACAGAAAATTATATAACGTCAATGTGGAGACGGGCAGATATACGGAGATAGAAGTACGGTTTGATTATAATGAGTTAAAGGCGCAGGAAGCGGGCTTTGCGGATGAATCACCGTGGCTTATGTACTGTTGTAAGGAGAATGCGTTTAATTCACTTACGGATTTCCTGGATGGAAATATAAAAGGTAATAAATTTGATAAGGATAAACAGCTTGCATCGTATGCTTTGATAGCAGCGACAGTAATTTCGAATCATGAAGGAACATGTGGAGAAAGGGTACACAGATTTATAATGAACCGTGTACGGTAGTGCAGGCAGTGGCAACAAGGAGGAACCAGCTATGACTAAGGTAATTACATATGGTACGTTTGATCTTTTTCACGAGGGTCATTATAGATTATTACAGAGAGCCAAAGCACTTGGTGATTATCTTATAGTTGGAGTAACGACAGAGGCATATGACAGAACAAGGGGTAAGATGAATGTAATAGATTCACTCGTTACCCGTATTGATAATGTAAGAAAAACAGGATTTGCAGACGAAATAATAGTAGAAGAAGCAGCGGGACAGAAGTTTGGCGACATCAAGAAATATGGCATTGACATATTTACGGTGGGGTCAGACTGGTTCGGCTGCTTTGATTATTTAAAAGATTACTGTAAGGTGGTATATCTTGAGAGAACTAAGAATGTGTCAAGTACCATGTTAAGAGAGCAGAGAACTCATATTCAGAGGATAGGCATAATCGGAACCGGAAGGATTGCAGAACGGTTTGTACCGGAAGCCAAGCTTGTAAGCGGTGTCAGTGTACAGGGCGTATACAATCCGCATGTGGAGAGCGCAAGGAAGTTTGCTGAAAAATGGGAGATTAATCTGTATGAAACTGTGGAGGCACTCTTTGAGGCAGTGGATATAGTGTATATAGCCTCACCGCATGAGACACATTACGGATATGCCAAGGCAGCACTCATGGCGGGCAGGCATGTACCATGTTAAGAGAGCAGAGAACTCATATTCAGAGGATAGGCATAATCGGAACCGGAAGGATTGCAGAACGGTTTGTACCGGAAGCCAAGCTTGTAAGCGGTGTCAGTGTACAGGGCGTATACAATCCGCATGTGGAGAGCGCAAGGAAGTTTGCTGAAAAATGGGAGATTAATCTGTATGAAACTGTGGAGGCACTCTTTGAGGCAGTGGATATAGTGTATATAGCCTCACCGCATGAGACACATTACGGATATGCCAAGGCAGCACTCATGGCGGGCAGGCATGTCATATGCGAAAAGCCGATGGTTCTTAAGAAAGAACAGGCAAAGGAACTGTTTGAATATGCAAGTGAAAGAAAGCTTGTATTGTTAGAAGGGCTAAAGACGGCTTACTGTCCGGGATTTCAGAAGCTTCTTGGAATTGCATGCAGTGGAATGATTGGCAGCATAAGAAATGTAGAGGCATGCTTTACCAAGCTTGAGAGAACCGACCGGAGAGAATTTACAGATCTTAAATATGGCGGAAGCTTCACTGAGCTTGGCAGCTATGTAATGTTACCGGTTCTTAAGTTACTCGGATGTAAGTATGAGGATATAAGATTTGAAAGCATTAATGACGAGAACGGTATAGATGTGTTTACCAAGGTGTCGCTTAAATATCCTAATGCTCTTGCCACGGCTACATGTGGCCTGGGGGTGAAGTCAGAGGGCAGACTTCTGATATCGGGAACAAAAGGATATATAGTGGTGGAGGCACCATGGTGGAAGACTGGTTATTTTGAAGTACATTATGAGGATGCCGAGCAGGTGGACAAGTACTCAGAGAGGTTTCTTGGAGATGGTTTAAGGTATGAGATAAGTGACTGCCTGTCGCTTATTACAGGCAATAATAATTGTGAATTTAAGCTGACGCGTGAGGAGACTGTTGCACTTGCAGAAGTGATGGAGAGGTTTCTTGAGTTGCGTAGGTAAATTGCGATGACGGCTGCTGCTGTTGGCATTGCCACTATTGTTGCCAACATGGCATGGAAATAAGGAGAAAGACAATGATGAAGATATGGGCACACAGAGGATGCAGTCAGATGTATCCGGAAAATACATTGCTTGCTTTTGGAAAGGCGAAAGATATAGATGGACTTTGCGGTATAGAGCTTGACATCCAGCTGACAAAGGACGGTCAGATGGTGGTAATTCACGATGAAAGAGTGGACAGAACCACTGACGGAATCGGAAATGTGTGTTCTTATACGCTTTCAGAGCTTAAGAAGCTTACGATAGATAAGGATAATTACGGAGAGCAGATACCGATTATCGAGGAAGTGTTTGACTTGCTTGATGATAGATTAAGGAATGGGCTTAAGCTTAATATTGAGCTTAAGAACAGCAACATACCTTATGAAGGCATGGAAGAAAAGATTATAAAGCTGGTACATGACAGGGGGTTGCAGGATAGTGTGATATATTCTTCCTTTTGTGCAATGTCGCTTGAGAAAGTACGAAGTCTGGATAAAAAGGCAGAGATTGGCATACTGGATGTAAAGGTGTCTGATTGTCTGTATAAGCTAAAAGGCGGCTGTGGTGCCAATGCACTTCATCCGTACTGGCAGGGAATGGATCTTCCAAATGAAAAATTGGGGGGGGGTATACGGTGAGAGCTTGGTTTTCGGGACATCTTTATCCGGAAAAGCCGACCGGTGGAAGGCTTGATTTGGCAAGACTTAAGGCAATGGGGATAACGGATGTGTTTCTTAATGAGCCGGAAGTGTATTTGAAATAAAGTGAGGACATGGCGATGGAAGAAAAAATGAAGAAGTCAAGATATATTCTTTCAGAAGAAGAACTTTCTCTACTGCATGAAATAGAATTAGAATTAATTGAAGAGGTTGACCGTATATGTAAAAAATGTAATATAAAATACAATATGGTCGGTGGAACGATGCTTGGGGCAATCAGGCATAGGGGGTTTATTCCATGGGATGATGATGCGGATATAGGTTTTTTGCGAAGCGAATATGAAAAATTCCGTAAGGCATGTGAAACGGAATTGGATAAGGAAAGGTTTTATATTCAGGATATTCGAGATACAGATGGTTATAGATGGGGGTATGGTAAATTAAGACGTAAAAACACTAAGTTTGTTCGGCTCAATCAGGAATTTATGCCATATGAGCAGGGAGTTTTTATAGATTTAATGCCATTTGATAACATTCCAGATGGTAGAGTTATAAGAAAACTACATTTTGTAAGCTGCTTTATTATGCGAAAGATTTTATGGTCAGAGGTAGGAATTAAAGTTGAAAAAAAGTATTGGAAAAGGCAGTTATATAGTATAGTACATAAAGTTACAAAAAACAATTATGTTAAATTGTATCAAGGTTTAGTGAACTATAGCATGCGCTTGGAAAATACGCATCAGGTTCGTATTTTGACCTTTCCAACACCTAATAGTGTTTATGGATATGATAGGGAATGGTATACAGAGTTATCGGAGTATGGTTTTGAGAGACTATTGTTACCCGGCGTAAAAGATTATGATGGATATTTAAAGGTTAAGTATAAGAATTATATGGATTTACCACCAATCGAAAAAAGAAAGGTGCATCCCATTTCGGAGTTGCAGTTGATAAAATATGACTAGTAAGAAATATAAAATTGGATATACAGATGGTGTGTATGATTTATTTCATATAGGACACTTAAATATGATACAGACAGCAAAGGAAAACTGTGAATACTTAATAGTAGGTGTTCATGCTGATAATGTTGTTAAGGAATATAAAAACAAGTTTCCAATCATTAATGAAAATGACCGAAAGAGGATTATTGAATCAATTAAAGGCGTGGATAAGGCAGTTATTAATCGGTTTAGAGATAAAATTAAGTTATGGGAATTACATCATTTTGATGTGATTTTTATTGGTGATGATTGGAAGGGTACAGAGCGTTGGAACAAATTTGAGAAAGAACTTGCTAAAATAAATGTTGACGTTGTGTATATTCCATATACAAAAGGCATATCTACTACAGAAATTCGAAGAAAGATTATGGATGGTGACAATTAGTGAAAGAGAGGATAAGATTAGCTATTACAATGGGTGATCCTGCTGGTATTGGAGCTGAGATTATCGTAAAAGCACTTAGCCATGTAGAAGTCTATCAAAAATGTGTACCAGTTGTGATAGGAGATTATGAAGCTTTGGCGGATGCGAGAAGATTTTGTAATTTGCCATTAGAATTAAATGAAGTATCTGATGTGAAAGAGAGTAATGGTGAGTTTGGTAAAATTGATTTTCTTAATTTGAAATATTTGCAAAGGAATAGCTGGCAATACAAACGAAATAGTGCTTTGTGTGGAGATGCATCATTTAATTATGTGATAACTGCGATACGTGAAGCCATGGCAGGAAAAGTAAGTGCTGTGGTAACCGCGCCAATCAGTAAAGAGTCGCTTAATATGGCAGGACATGCATATAGTGGGCATACGGAAATCTTTGCTGATTATACTGGAACCAAAGATTTTGCTATGTTGCTTGCAAGCAAGAATTTGCGAGTTATACATGTCTCTACACATTGTTCATTAAGAGAAGCGTGCGACAGGGTGAAAAAGGATAGAGTATTAAAAGTGATTAAGCTGGCAGAAGAAGGTATGAACCAATTGGGATACTCAAAGCCTAAAATTGCGGTGGCAGGTCTTAATCCGCATTGCTCAGAAAATGGTCTTTTTGGTATGGAGGAAAATATGGAGATTTTACCGGCTATAGAGGAAGCGAGGCATTTGGGGATTGATGTAACAGGACCGGAATCACCGGATACCGTCTTTGTGAAATGTCAATCAGGGCAATATGATATAGTTGTGGCTATGTATCATGATCAGGGACATATACCTTTGAAGTTAAATGGTTTTAAATACGATTTATTACAGAATCAATACGAATCTGTAAGTGGAATTAACTGTACCATCGGATTACCGATTGTCAGAACTTCTGTAGATCATGGAACTGCTTTTGGAAAAGCTGGGGAAGGCAGAGCAAATGAGGAAAGTATGTTGGATGCTATTTTTGCAGGAGTTGAGATGTCAGAATACAGAAGAAGGAGAGAATATGATGGAGGCGCTAAATAGGTTGTCGGATGACTGGAATGATTTGAGGCAAATTATAGTATATGGTTTTGGGCGTGTTGCACAGAGAAATATACATAA